>JANWLS010000038.1 GCA_025450765.1 Vicinamibacterales bacterium
GAAATACGTCTTGTCCTCGCCGGTCGCGGTGAAGCCCAGATCCACCTTGGCCCCCAGAGGGTTCTGATTGGGCCAGTATTGGCGGCTCATCGTGCGGTTGATCACGAGGCCGTGCGTCGGCGATCCGTCGAGCCGATCCTCGTCGGTGAGCGCGCGGCCCTGCAGCAGCGGAATGTGCATCACGCGAAAGTAGCCGGGGCTGACGATGTTCATCCCCGCCGACGGATGCACGTCGGCCGGCAGCGGCGGGCGTCCCGCGATCGTGAAGCTGGCGTGCGCGGACCCGCCAGACGCGAGCGGCAGCGGAAACACGATGGCGGCGTTCTTCATCGGTCCCTGCGCCTGCAGGCGATCCAGGAAGCGCTCGTAGAAGGCGACCTGCTGCTCGTTGGTCTGATACCGCGAACTGGGGAGGATCACGTCCGCCGAGACCACGCGGGCCGGATCGAAGCCGGGATCCTGCTCCATGAGCGAATACAGGCTGCGCGCCATCAATCCGGCGGCGATGAGGAGCATCAGCGAGAGCGCCACCTGGGCGACGACCATCGCGTTCGAGATGCGGTGGCCCCCGGCGACGCTGCGCGTGTTGCCGGCCTGCAGGGCCTCGGCGGGTCCTGTCTTCGAGACCTGCCACGCTGGCACGCTCCCGAAGAGCATGCCGGTGGCGATGGCGGCGAGGACGGCGAAGGCCGCCACGCCGAGGTCGACGTGTACGGCGTCCAGTCGCGGCAGGCCCGATGGCGCGAGGCGCACGAGGCCATCCGTGATCCAGGCCGCGAGCAGCAGGCCGGCCGCGCCGCCGGCCATCGACAGCAGCACGCTCTCGGTGACGAGCTGCCGGACCAGCCGCCAACGGCTCGCGCCGAGGGCAGCCCTGATCCCGATCTCTCGCGCGCGCCCGGCCCCGCGGGCGAGGAGCAGGGTCGCCACGTTGATACAGGCGATGAGCAGGAGTATCGAAACGGCGCCCATCAGCACGAGCAGGACCGGCCGCACGTTGCCGACGAGCTGTTCGCGAAGCGGCGTCAGCGACGCCCTCAGCCCGTTCTCATCATCTGGATAGTCCTGCGCCAGGCGGTGGCCAATGGCCGCCAGCTCGCCCTCGGCCGCCGGCAGTGCGACTCCTTCCCGGAGACGTCCGACGACGTCCAGGTAGCGCACGCCATGCTGCGTGAGATAGTCGCCATCCACCTGCATCGGCGGGGCCGGCACGCCGCGCGGAGCCAGCGCCCAGAGCTTCACCGCGGCCTGGGGCCACGTGAAGCTGGCGGAGACCACGCCGACGATGGTGGCGGCTTGCTGGTCGATCTGAATGGCCCGGCCCACGACCTGGGGATCGGCGCCGAACTGTTGCCGCCACAGCCCCTCGCTCAGCACGACGAGGTGTGCGCCGCGCGTCGCGTCGCTGGCGTTGAACAGACGGCCAACGAGCGGATGCGTCCCAAACACGTCGAAGAACGCCGGACTGACGAGGACGCCATCGATTTGGGTTGGGACACCGTTGACACCAAGCGTGAAGACATCGTCCCGCAGCGCGGCCATCGCCGCAACGGATCGACTCTGCCGCGAGAAGTCGAGAAAGTCGGCGGCCGAGAAGGATTGCTGGGCGCCCACGTCACGGGTCCAGTGAACGGCCACGAGGCGGTCGGGATGGCTATAGGGGAGCGGCCGCAGCAGGACGCCGTCGACGACGCTGAAGACGCCGGTCGTCGCGCCGATGCCGAGCGCCAGCGTGGCGATGGCTATCGCCGTGAAGAGCGGGGCGCGACGGAACAGGCGAAAGGCGTACTTCAGGTCCTGGAGAAGTGTCCGCATGGAGATCACGAACGGAAAGAGCGAGAGGCCGGATGGGATCAGGAATGAGGAATGAGTGCCGCCACTCATGCCTCGGCACTCGTTCCTCGTGCCTGGCGATCAGGACTCCGTCGTCATCGCCATTTCCATGTCCTCGACCACTCGGCCGTCGAAGAGATGGATTTCGCGCTCGGCGTGGCGCGCGTACCGCGGGTCGTGGGTGACCATGCAGATCGTGGCACCCGCGCGGTGCAGCTCGCGCATCAGGTCCATCACGGCTTCGCCGCTGCGCGAATCGAGGTTGCCGGTTGGCTCGTCGGCGAGCAGGATGAGCGGTTCGCCGGCCACCGCGCGGGCCACGGCGACGCGCTGCTGCTGACCGCCCGAGAGCTGGCTGGGAAGGTGCTTCGCGCGATGCGCCATCCCGACGCGCTCGAGCGCTTCTTCCGCGCGCTTCCTGCGCTCGGCCGACTTCATCCCGCGATAGGTGAGCGGCAGCTCCACGTTCTCGAAGACCGTGAGGTCGCCAATCAGGTTGAAGCTCTGGAAGATGAATCCGATCTCGCGATTGCGGATCCGGGCACGCTCCGACGCGGGCAGGTCGGCGACCGTCCGGCCGTTCAGAAAGTAGCGGCCATCGGTCGGTGTATCGAGCAGCCCCAAAATGGAAAGGAGCGTCGACTTGCCGCATCCCGACGGGCCGGCAATCGACACATACTCACCTTTCTTGACGTCCAGATGGACGCCGGCCAGCGCGTGCGTCTCGACCTCGTCGGTGTAGAACACCTTGGTAATGCTATCGAGCTTGATCAGCGTGTCGGCGGATGCGGTCATGAAAGCTCCTTGTCGCGCCAGCGGCCATCCGGCCGCTATTTCAAACGGATCCGATCCACAGCGTCCCAGGCCGACATATCCGAGAGGATCACCTGGTCGCCATTCTTCAACCCTCCGAGAATCTCCACCGTGTTCACGGAGCTCTTGCCCAGCTTCACCTGCACGCGCTCGGCGTCTTCGCCGCCGTCGGTCAGCTTGAAGAGGCCGACGGTGCTGTTTTCCTGGCCGAAGGCCGGGCGTCCCACATACAGCACGTTGGCCAGCCGCTCCAGCTCGATCGTTCCATCCACGCTCAAGTCCGGTCGTGCACCCTTCGGCAGCGGCCCCCTCATGCGGACATCGACGGTGACCGTGCCATCGACGACCGCCGGGTCGATGCGGGAGACGACGCCGTCGACCACGCCGTTGCGCGTGTCGATCGAGGCCTGCTGTCCGAGTTGGATGTCCTTGGCCTGCGTCTCCGCGATTTTCAGCTGCGCCTTGAGCTTGGTCGGGTCGACGACCCGCGCCAGGTTCGTCGTGTTGTTCACGCGCTGGCCCACTTCAACGGGCACCGCCTGGAGCACCCCGGCCACGCCGGCACGAACCTTCAGCTGGTCGACCTGCGAGGCTTTCAGTTGGTACGCCGCGCGCGCCTGCTCCACCTTGGCCTGTTGCGCGGCGAGCTGGGCCTTGTTGGCATCCGCGGCGCCGGCGATCTGCGACTGCGCCAGCGCCAGCTGCGTCTTGAGCTGGTCGGCCTTCACCTCGGATTGCTTCGTGATGAGATCCGACTGGAGCTGTTGTTTAGACAGCTCCTCGTTCACTTTGGCCTGCATGGCTGCCTGCGTGTAGTCCGACTGCACCTGCGCCACCGTCGAGCGCTGGGTGAGCAGGTCGCTCGCCAGCTTCGCCTCCAGGCTGGCCCGGTCGGCCTCGGCGGCCTTCAGCTGGAGCTCGGCGTCCTGCGCCTCCTGCTGGAGCTGCGGATTGCTCAGCACCAGGATGACACTGTCGGGCGTCACCGGCGTGCCGGGATAAATAAGGATCTGTTCCACCTGGCCCTCGGTCGTGGCCGGAATCCAGCGGATGTCTTCGGGCACCAGGGTGCCGAGCCCGCGCACTTCCCGCAGCATCGATCCGCTCTTCACCGTGTCGATCCAGACCGTCGCCCGCTCGACCGTCGGTGCGGCCGGTTTGAGGCGCGAGAGCCCCAGGGTGATCACGGCCACGGCGACGAGACCGCCAGCGAGAAACATGATCCGCCGGAGCCGCTTCTTCTTGGCGACCGAGGCGGGACGAGCGATATCCATGGGGCTCATGATGTGTGCTTAGACGGAGCGTGCGCCCGAAAAGATCACGACGGGCCGCATCAACCTGTGTGCCAGGCCGAGATACCCACCAACCTACTGAAATTTCAGGAGATTATAGCGCGGAAGTCGCCGCGGCGGCGTGCGGGGGCTGTGCGTCCGTGGGACGGAAAATCCCAGATCCGGTCAGGCGAGCACCTGCCTGGCCACTTCGTAGAGGCCCGGCGCGTGCAGGTCGGTCTGCTGCAGCCACTCGGCGTCGATCCCGAGCTCCTCGCACACCGGGTCCGCGAGGGGATCGCTCTGGTTCGGCTCGCAGCCAAATCCATAGCGGTGACTGAGCTGGTTGGCGAGATACGCCATGGCCGTCTCGCGCGGATACTGCGTCGCGCGGCGGTAATCGTGGTGAAACTGGATGGGCTCCTCGAGCGTGGCCGGCAGCCGCCAGCGATGGAGCATCCGGGCTCCGACTTCGGCGTGTTCCTGCTCGAGCACCTCGTCGAGCTCCCGCGCGTCGAGCCGCGAGCCGCTCTGCCGCTCGTGGTCGTGCGCGAGCTTCAGGATGATCAGCTTGCCGATGTCGTGCAGGAGCCCGCAGAGGAACGCCTCATCGGCCGACAGCTTCGCCCGCTCCGCCACGAGCCGCGCGAGATAGGCGGTGCCGATGCTGTGATCGACCAGCCGCCGGCCGTACGCCCCGTAAATCTTCTGGTCGTACATCCGCGAATAGAAGGAGATCGTGACCACGAGATTCCGCACCGCGCCGGTGCCGATCCGGACCAGCGCCTCGGTCACGGTGGACACCTCCCGCATCGGGGCACAGTAGGCCGCGTTGGCAAGTGCCAGCAGCCGGGAGGCGAGCACCTGATCCTTGGAGACGATGCGCACCAGGTGCGCCGTCGGCGTGTCCGGATTCGCCGTGAGCTCGATGATCCGGGTGGCCAGGTCCGGCAGCATCGGCAGCGACGTATCGCACTCGGCCAGGCGTCCCTTGAGGCTCAGCATGATGATCGTGCGAGGGCGGGCCGGTTACCGCGCCAGCGCCGCCTCCACTTTTTCCTTGAACGTATCCGGCGTGAACGGCTTGACAATGTAGTGGCTGACGCCCGCCTGCATCGCCTGCATGATGTCGTCCTTGCCGGCGTTGGTGGTTACCATCAGCACCGGCAGGTCGCGCAGCTTCTCGAGCGCGCGTACGGTCCGGACGAAATCGATTCCGCTCATCTCCGGCATGTTCCAGTCGGTGATGATCAAATCGACGGCGCCGGCCGCATCCGTGAGCCGTTCGATGCCCTCGCGGCCGTTGGCGGCCTCGAGCACATCCTCATGGCCCAGGCGATTCAGGCTATTCGTGATAATTCGGCGCATCGTCGATGAATCGTCGACCACCAGTACGCGCATAGGTCCCCCGATTGGTTCGGCCGCGGCTCCCGGGGACCGGCCGCGCCGGACCGGGAGGCCTTGTGCACCGGAAGAATCGGCCGATCGGTGGCGGACTTGAATGCCAGACGCCGCCGCCGGATAGAGGACATCGACTGCCACGAGCGGCCACGATGGGTGTATGCTGAGCTTGCCTATGTCCGACGAGAAATCCGCCCGATCGTACACCCTGTCCGAGGACACGCTCCGGCACCTGAACCGGCATGCCATGGTGGGGCAGTTCGTCTCCGGCGTGGCGCACGAGTTGAACAACCCGCTCCAGGTGGTCGCCGGGCTCGTCGAGTTGCTGCAGGATCGTCAGGACTTGCCGCCGGACGTCATGACGAAGCTCGAAAAAATCGGGACGCACGCCACGCGCGCGACGCAGACGATCCGGAACCTCCTTTCGTTCGCCCGCGATGCGCGCCTCGAATGGGCGCGCGTCGACCTGAGGCGTGTCATCGATCACGCGCTGTCGCTGCGGAGCTATCAGCAGGCGCGGATCCGGATCACGACGACGCCCGATGTGCCGGCCGAAGGCACCTGCCTGGTGCACGGGTCCGCCCAGCAGGTCGAACAGCTCATACTCAACCTGGTGATCAACGCCGAGCAGGCGCTCGCCACCATGCCGGAAGGGACCGAGCGTCGGATCGCGAGACGCCGGGGGAAAGAGGACGGGATGGTGCGGCTGCTCGTGCACGACAATGGCCCGGTGATCGAGCCTGGCCAGCGTGAGGCGATCTTCACGCCGTTCGTCTCGTCGCTGCCAGCCGCCGAGGGAATTGGGCTCGGGCTGCCCGTGGCCGCGGCGATCGCCGTCGCTCACGGCGGGCGTTTACGGATCGAAGACGCCGCCGCCGGAACGGCGTTTCTGGTGGAGTTACCGGAGAATCCCGCTTAGGCCGCCGACGTCTGGCCCGCGCCGACGTTCAGCCGCTGCAGCTTGTCGATGAGCGTCGTCCGGCTCAAATGGAGCAGGCGGGCGGCTTGGCGCTTGTTCCCGCCGGTCTTCTCGAGACAGCGGAGAATGAGCTCGCGTTCGAGCTGTGAGACGACGGAGGAGAAGTTGATCCCTTCATCCGGGATCGTGACCGCCGGCAGCAGCAGCGAGCGCGCGGGCTCCACGATCTCTTCGGGAAGCGCCGCCGGCGCCACTTCGCGCTCCTGGCCGGTCATCGCCACGGCGTGCTCGATCGCGTTTTCGAGCTGGCGGATGTTGCCCGGCCACGAATACCCCATCAGGCAGCGCACCGTTTCCTGCGACAGCGTCTTGAGCGAGAGCCCGTTGTTCTTGCACGACTTCTGCACGAAGTGGCGTGCGAGGAGCGGGATGTCCTCGCGGCGCTCGCGCAGCGCCGGCAGCGTGACCGGGATCACGTTCAGGCGGTAGAACAGGTCTTCACGAAACTGCCCGTTCTTCACCATTTTCCGCAGGTCGGTGTTCGTGGCGGCAATCACGCGCGCATCGCACTTGAGCGACCGCGATTCGCCGACGCGCTCGATCTCGCGCTCCTGCAGGGCGCGCAGCAGCTTGGCCTGGAGGGGCAGCGACATCAGGCCCGCTTCGTCGATGAACAATGTCCCCTTGTGCGCGAGCTCGAAGCGGCCGATGCGGCCGTTGATCGCGCCGGTGAACGCGCCCTTGGCATGCCCGAAGAGCTCCGCTTCGGCGAGCGGCTCGGGAATGGCGGCCGCGTTGAAGGCGACGAACCGCTGGTCGGTGCGCGGGCTGTTGTGGTGAATCGTGCGCGCGATGAGCTCCTTGCCCGTGCCGGTCTCGCCCTGAATGAGCACGGTGCTGTTCATCGGCGCGACGAGCTCCAGCGTGGAGAAGACGTGCTGCATCGCCGGGCTCTGGCCGATTACGTTGTCGAAGCGATAGCGCTCGTGGAGTTGCGCGCGCAGCGTCGCATTCTCCTCGCGCAGCCGCGGCTCGTTCACCGCGGCGTGCAGGATGCGCGAGAGCTGCGTCAGCTGGAACGGCTTGATCAGGAAGTCGGTGGCGCCATGCTTGATGGCCGCGACGGCCTCGCTCACGCCGCCATATCCGGTGATGACCACGGCGACGATTTTGGGATATCGTTCGAGCGCCGCGGAGAGCACGTCCATGCCGTCGGCGTCCGGCAGCCGGAGGTCGACGACCAGCGCGTCGTAGGCGAAACCCTTGAGACGCGCGTGGGCCTCGGCCGCGTCCGGCGCCTGGGCCACCGCGAATCCGTCGCCTTCGAGCGATTCGGCAACCAGCCCGCGCAGGTCCGTCTCATCTTCGACGACCAGGACGCACGGGCGTGGCCGCCGCGAAGGGCCGGCATCGTTCGAATCGGAGAGCACGGTCGGGTCGCTGAGCGGGTGGACGGGCATAATCGCCATGGGGCCTCGGGTCTGCGCCAAAACCAGGTTCAGAAATAAAATTGTGATGCCGATTACGAAATTCGGGACAGAGCCGTCCCGCGGAGCAGCAAACTCGATGCCATCAGGCATGTCGACCAGTCGGCCGTTCGAGGTGCTCGTCGTCGACGACGAAGTCGACGTGCGGGAGCTGCTCGTCGAGTACTTCCGCGACCGCGGGTTCGAAGTGGCGTCGGCGGCCGACGGGCGCGCGGCGATCACGGCGATCGAGCGTGCACCCTCTCGTTTCGGCCTGATCATGACCGATCTGCAGTTGCCGGGCGCCGACGGCCTCGCCGTCCTGCGCGCGGCGAAGCAGGCGAGCCCGTCGTCGTACGTGGTCATCATCACGGGATACGCCTCGCTCGATTCAGCGATCCAGGCCGTGCGATTCGGCGCCTACGACTACCTGACGAAGCCATTTTCATTGGGCCAAATCGATGTCATCGTCAATCGCTTGACGGATCGGATGGCCCTCGAGACAGAAAACCGACAGCTCGCACGGCAGGCGAGTCAGGCGCCGGCGACGCCCGAGCGCGCGTCGGATCGGGACACCAGCGAGAGCTCCGCGCCGGTGCTGGCGCGTTTGGCCGCCCTCGACGACCGCCTCACGCGGATCGAGGCGCTGCTCCAGGACCTGCGCGACCATCGCCTCGAGAAGATCGAAGAGCTGTTCCGCGAGATCCGTCCGAGGCCCGGGCCATACTCAATCGCTCCGTTCCGTTCGCGTCCATCGACCTGCGCGGGGGCGCCCGCTCTGCGGGCCGGTGGCCGCTCTCACGGCCGGCCTGTCGTCCGTTCGACAATCGCGCTCGCACGATTGCCGCTCGTCGTCTTCGCACCGATCGTCACGCGCACCCAGTCCTGTCTCGATTCCCTGATACATCACCAAGTGATCTCTGTGCTTTGCGGGTGGGGCACCGATCTTGCTCAAACGCGAAATCACAGGGCCACGGGCTGCGGGCCACAGGCCACAGGCTTCGGGCGGCACCGCCCAGCGCCTGAGTGCGGCGTACACGGATCAATCGGCCGCGAGAGTCAGAGCCGGAGGACACAGTGGGTGAGATCAGCGATGCCGCGATCATGGCGGCGCTCGGCCGGCGTCTGACGACGTCGGTTGCGCGCGAGAGTGTCGCGGCGGGCAACCTGGCGAATATCGATACGCCCGGCTACAAGGCGCGGCAGGTCGATTTTCAATCGCTGCTCGATGGCCAGCTGGGTGGCCTCTCACTCGATTCGACCGATCCAGCGCACCTGTCGGGTGAAACGGATCCGACCA
>JANWLS010000039.1 GCA_025450765.1 Vicinamibacterales bacterium
CATGGCGCGGACGCGCGCGACGTCGCACGGCCTCGGCCCGAAGGTGATCCGGTTGAGCAGGTGGACGATGGCGGCATCGTTGGCGCTCGAGGCTGGCGGTTCAGCTTGCGGCGCCCCGGCCGACGGGGTGGAGGCCAGCCCGCCCGCGCAGACGAAGAGAGCGAGCACGAATACGGCAGTGGTTTTCATGTTGCCCGACCTGTCTAGATAGACCGGCTGGCCGGCCAAAGGTTGCATGTGACGTTACAGGTGGCCACTGGGCCCGTGATGGAGCGGATCCTCGACGAGACGTTCTCTCTCTGGGGAGACGGGCTCACCCGCGAGGCGTACGCCCGGTTCAACGCGGCGCAGATGAAGACGCGGTGGGGGGCAGCGCATCTGCACCGGATCGCGCTCGTCGACGGCGGGCAGCTCCTGTGCACGGCCAAGCGCTACGACCTGGCCGGCTGGCTGCATGGTCGCCGCGTCCGAATCCTCGGGATTGGCGCCGTCTTCACGCCGCCGCCCCTGCGCGGCCGCGGGTATGCGCGAACGCTCATCGAAGAGATGCTGCGCGTGGCGCAAGAGGAGGAGATCGAGCTCGCCCTCCTTTTTTCCGAAATCGGCCCGAAATATTACGAGCGGATCGGCTTTCTGCCGGTCAGGATTCCAGACGCCCTCTTGACGGTTGACGTGAAGCCGGGTGCGCCGGCGATGCTGGTGCGGTCGGGCGGCGAGCGGGATTATCCGGAAATCGCGGCGATGCACGCGCTCCGCGCCGAGGGCTACGAGTTCGCGCTCGATCGAAGCGTCGACTATCTCGCGTATGCGGTCAGCAAGAAGCGGCTGGCCGCCGGGCTCGGGCCGTCGGGGCGGCGAGCCGTGCAGTTCTTCGCGGCGGAAGAGGGCGGTCGCGCGGTGGCCTACCTGCTGATGACGGTGTCCGGTGGTCATCCCCAGGGCAACGGTGGCGTCGGCAAGCGTGCACCGCTGGTCCCGCCGGAGTACTGGATCATCGAGGATTGTGGAGACCGCGATCCAACGGGCGCCAGGCTCGGTGCGATGCTCCAGGTGCTGCTCGCGCGGATGCCGGGCGAGCGGCCGCCGACGATCGTCGGCTGGCTGCCAGGCGGCTTTCGTCCGCCGCAGATCAGCGCCGTCACCGAGGTGGCGTCGAGCTCCGTGATGATGATGCGATGGACGGGGCAGCAGATCGATCCGCTGCCGCTCGAGCCGGAGAAGCTGCTTTACTGGCGCGGGGATGCGTTCTGAACCGACAGTGTGAGCGACTTCGACTCACCTTGCGCCAGAGAAAATGTCGTGGCGTTCTTCGCGAGTTGCTCGAGCAAATCGGGATCCTGCTCCTCGCCCTCGTCCAACGATCCCACCGCCGCCGCGAGATACGAGCCGGCCGGCAGGCCTTTCACCTCGAATCGGCCGTTCCCATCCGGTCGCGCCGCCTTGATGTAGCGCGACGGGTACTGCCGCAGTGCCACATCTTCGGGAAAGATCACCAGCACATACTCGGTGAGCGGGTGGCCATCGCCATCGAGCACTGACCCACTCAGGTCGCTGAGGCGATCGGTGATCGTGAGCTGCACGCCGGAGATGGCGTCGCGACCGGTGAAGTCGATCGGCGCGTCGCTGGTGTCGGTGTCGCCGAGATGCACCGCCTCGAGCGTCCAGCCGGGCGGCAGGTTGGCGATCCGGATGTAGGCGCGGTCGCTCAGGCCACCGAGCGAGAAGTGCCACTTGTCGTCGACACGCGCCACGGTGTTCCTCGCGGCCGGGTCATCGTCGGCGATCTCCGGAATCGCCTGCACGCGCAGGGTGCGCGGATCGAAGCGCGGCGGGCGGTCGGCGTCCACGGTCACCAATCCCGTCAGCGTGGCGCCGCGGCTCGTGACGACGCGGACGCCGTCCACGATCTGTCCGCCCACCGAGAGCGGCGCCTCGCCCTGTTCGCCCTGCTGAAATCCGGTGCCGTACGCGACGAGGGTGTAGCTGCCGGGAAGCACGCCGACCATCTCGAAGGTGCCGTCGGGTTTCGTGCGGCTGGTCCGAGCGCTCGTGACGACGACGGCCGAGGCCGTTTGAAGCGTTTCGCGCAGCACGATGCGCCCGTTGCGGAGCGGCTGGCCGGTGGAGTCGACGGCCGCGCCCGACACCGTGGCGACCGGCACGGCCGTCAACGCGAAGTCGACGCTGGCCGTCTCCTGCCCGGCCTGCACGGTGAGGCGCGAGGCCGCGCCCGGATCGGCGGTGCCGGGGTAATACGACGGCGCGTACGAGATGGCATCCCCCGAATCGCCCGCGTCGCTGTCGTGCCAGACCGCCTGGACCATGTACTGGCCGGGCTCGAGGCCGTAGATCCGATATTGGCCGCGATCGTCCGTGCGTGTGCCGCGACCGCTGGCGACCAGCCGGCGTCGCCCGTTGATGAACCGCGATCGCATCGGCGAGACGAAGGCATCGACGACCGGCTCACCGACGTCATCCAGCACGCGCCCCGTGATCACGCCGCCTCGCAGCAGCGTGACGTCGATGTGCTCGAGCGTCTGACCCGCTGCGAGATCGACCGGACGTCCCGGCTCGAGCGGCCGCGTTTGTCCGTACTCCATCGAGACATAGCCGCCCTTGCTGGCGGCGAGCATGTAGCGGCCCGGCGGGAGATCGGCGAGCACGAAGCGTCCCTGATCGTCCGTGCCGGCTTGTGCCCACCCGCGCTGGCCGCGGTTGATCACATGAACGGAGGCGTGGCGGAGCGGCGCGCCGGTATCGGCGGCGTGGACATGCCCCGTGATGGTGCCGGTGGATTGATCCGCGTCGGCGCTCTTTGGTGCCGGCGGCGGCGACGGCGTGCGCGTGCCCGGACGGGGCGACTGGCCGGCCGGCGCGATCGTCAGCAGAAGCGCCAGCAGCAGGTGAGCGGGCATGCGCCCAGTATCGCTTTACTGCTGCTGTTCGACAAGATTCAGCGTTTTCGACTCGCCCTCGGCCAGTGAAAATTTCGTCGCGTTGTTGCTGAGCTGTTGCAACAGACTTGGATCGTCCTGCGAGCCTTGCTCGATCGAGGCGACCGCGGCGGCGTAATAGTCGCCCGGCGGCAGTCCCTTGGTTTCGAAGCGTCCGTTCTGATCGGGGCGGACAAGGCGAATGTAGCGCGACTGCGTCCCCCAGCGCTGCTGATCGACGGGAAAGATCACGAGCGTGTAGTCCGTGAGCGGCGCGTCGTTCTCGTCGGTGGCGACGCCCGAGACGTCCGTCAGCTTGTTCGTGAGGACGATCTGCAGGCCGGTGGCGTGCTCCTGGCAGATCGCCGACGACGAACCGCTCTGTCCCCATGATGCTCTTGAGCGAGAAGGTCCAGTCGTCGTGGGCGCGGCTCGACGTGCGGCCCATCGGAAGCCCGGTGAACACGGCCGGCAAGGCTTCCACCAGAAGGTCCTTCGCCGCGAACGGCGGCTTCTGGTCGCCTTCGATACTGATCGTGCCGCTGACGGTGGCGCCGTGAGAGAGGGCGAGCGTGACGCCTGCGAGATCGGCGCCTGCGACCGTCACCGGCACCGATCCCTCTTCCGCATCGGCCGAATTCATCTGCCCTTCCCGTCCAATCAGCGTGTAGCTGCCTGGCGTCACGCCCCCCATCTTGAACGTGCCATCGGGATCGGTGCGGGCCATGCGTCGGATGCCGCCCATCGTGTACGTGGGCCCTCGAAGCACTTGTTCCAGGCTCACCATCGTCCGGCCGACTGGCTGGCCCGATGCGTCGATCACCCGGCCCGCGATGGTCGCCACGCGGGTCGCGGCGATCGCAAAGCCGATCCCGGACAACTCTTGGCTGGCATTCACGGCGAGGGGCGCGGCCAGGCCCGCATCGGCTGTTCCTGGATAGAAGGTCGGCGCGTAGCCCGTCTGATCGTGCGACGCATTGTCGTTCATCATCGTGTCGTTCCACGTGGCCATGACGTAATAGGTGCCAGGCGCCAGACCGAACAGGCGGTAGATGCCGCGGTCGTCCGTCTGGGCCGCGCCAGCCGACGGTGTGAGGCGCCGGCCTCCGTCGATGTAGCGATAGCGCATCGGCCGGACAACCGCTCCCGTCACCGGCTCACCCGCATCGTCGACGATCTCGCCCGTGATGACGCCGCCTCGCGGCAGATCGAAGTCGATCTTGTCGAGCTGTTGCGCCGGCGCGATTTCGATCGGCCGCCCCGGCTCGAGCGGCTCCTTCTGTCCGTACTGCATCGAGACGTAGCCGCCCTTGGTCGCGATGATCGTGTAGCGGCCGCCCTGAAGCTCGGTGAACGTGAATCGGCCCTGAGCGTCAGTCGTGGTCGACTCGTTCACGTGTGGCGTGCCGCCGTAGAGCTGAACGCTCGCGTGGCGCAGCGGTGCGCCGGAATCCTTGCCGAGGACCCGACCCTTGATCGAGGCCGTTGCCGTGTCGGGTGATGTCTCGCCCGGGTTTGGCTGGCCGGGCGTCGCCTGGCTGGTCGGAGTCGAGGGCGCAGCAAAAGGCGACGGGGACGCCGGCGGCGGCTGGAGTGCCGGCGACGCGAGTGCGAGCACGATGGCGAGAAGCGGCAGCATCATCGAACCTCCTCGAGGGGGAGAGATGACGACACCCGTGGAATGCGGCGATAGTGCAGCCGCATTTTCTCAGGAAACCGCTCGATCGCATAGCGCAACATCGTCCGAGGCATGCGGCTGGCGTGGCGATCGAGGAACGTGCGCAACACGGCCTCGTCGCGCTTGCCGACCTCGCGCAGCATCCAGCCGACCGCCTTGTGAATCAGATCGTGTCCGTCGGCCAGGAGTTGCCTGGCGATGGCGAGCGTCGGAGCGAAATCGTCGTTCTTGATGAGCGTGAGCGTCGAGACGATGGCGATGCGCCGCTCCCAGACGCTTGGCGATCTCGCCAGCCGCATCAGGATTGTCTTCGGTCGGTTCAGCAGGTGTTCGCCGAGGAGGTACGGCGCCGACGTGTCGACCAGGTCCCAGTTGTTGATGAAGCGAGTGTGCCTCAGATAGAAGGCCACCAGCTTTCTGCGTTCGACTTCGCCGGCGTGCTCGAAGCGCATCACGAGCATCTCGAGCGCAATGAAGCGGTGTTCGTGGATCGGCGAGCGCAACAGGTTCTGGACACCTCGCAGCGGTAATGCCACGGCGCGACGTGCGAGGGTGCGCATCTGAGGGACGGTCAGGCCGATGAAGCGGTCGCCCTCACCATACTCGCCGGCCCCGGACTTGAAGAACCGAGCCGACGCCTTCGCCCTGTGCGGATTGCTCTCCCGGCGGATTTCCTGCCGAAGGGCGTCGAGGGTGAGAATCGGCATGATCACGGCAGGCGCCTGGGCACGTCGACGTCGAGGAACACAGATCCCGCCGGGGCCGTTGGAAGCGTCACGGCGATCGTGGTGACGACGTTGTCGGAGCCGTTCCCACTCGTCTGGTAATCGGCATGCGCGGCGAGCGGCAGATCGCGGAGCTCGAGGGCGGTTGCCGCCAGCTGGCGCATCGAAGCCGTGGCGGGTGCGATCGTGTCGTGCGCCAGCGCCTGTGAGTACGCACGCCTGGCCTGTACAGTCACGCCACGCCGCTTCACGCGGACGCGGAGCTTTCTGATGTGATCGGGCTTCTCGTCGACCACGCGTGGGCTGAAGCCGAGCATGTAGTACGTGCCGGCATCTTCTTCGATCCTCGCGAGCTCGCGCGCGAAGTCATTGCTGTTGCCCGACACGCCACCAGTTTCCTGCGCCAATGCACGAACCGCTATCGGATTCGGGGTGCCGGCCGCGACATTGGAAGCGGGCCCGCCCACATCCGACATCCGCGAGACGATATCGCCAAAATTCGGGATTCCAGTCGGATCGATGGGGTAGATCGCCAGATTCGCCGCGGCGGCCCGGCGCACCGTCTCCTGGAA
>JANWLS010000040.1 GCA_025450765.1 Vicinamibacterales bacterium
CCGCGCTCCCAGGCGCGCGCGTCCTCGGGCAGGTCGCCGAGCGGGATCGAGATCTCGAGGAGGTCCTCCAGCTGGCCGAGCAGCGCGAGCGTGGCTTTGGGGCAGGGCGGCTGGGCGACGTAGTGCGGGACCGCCGCCCAGTAGGACACGGCGGGGATGTCGAGCTTGGAGCACGCGTCCTGGAGTACGCCGACGATGCCGGTCGGCCCTTCGTACGTCGACTGCTCGAGCTTGAGCCGGTCCACCAGCTCCGGTTCGGTGGCGGTTCCGGAGACCGGGATCGGCCGGGTGTGGGGAGTGTCCGCGAGCAGGGCCCCGAGGGTGACCACCAGCCGGCCGCCCAGGTCGTCGCAGGCCGCGAGCAGCTCGGCGCAGAACAGCCGCCACTTCATGTTCGGCTCGATGCCGCGCAGCAGGATGATGTCGCGGTCGAGATCGGGCGGCGAGGCGATCGCGAGCGTGGTGCCGGGCCAGGTGATCCGCCGGTGCCCGGCCGGGTCGCTGCCGACCATCGGCCGGTTGACCTGGAAGTCGTAGTACTCGTCGGGATCGATGGCGCCCACGATCCGGGCGTTCCACACCCGCATCAGGTGGTCGACCGCGGAAGAGGCGGCGTCCGCGGCGTCGTTCCACCCCTCGAAGGCGGCGATGACGACGGGGTCCACCAGACCCTCGATCTCCTCCAGGTCGATCACCCTTGGAAGTCTAGGTGTGACTTCGCGATTTCATCGGCTGTCGGGCGCGGTGCCACCATTCGGGAATCAAGTCCAGTTGGTGGACGCTGTTCCTAGGCTTGTCACCCAACGCCACCAGTCGGTTGGTCAGGCCGACCCGCGGGAGAGGAGGCACCGTGACCGAACAGGACCTGCGTCCGGACGCCACCGAGCCGCTCACCGCCGCCCTCCGGGAGCGGATCCTGGTCATCGACGGCGCCATGGGCACGGCGATCCAGCGGGACCGTCCCTCCGAGGCCGGCTACCGCGGCGACCGGTTCGCGGACTGGCCGAGCGACCTGCAGGGCAACAACGACCTGCTCACGCTGACCCAGCCTTCGATCATCGTCGGGATCCACCGCGAGTACCTCGAGGCCGGCGCCGACATCATCGAGACCAACACCTTCAACGCCACGGCGATCTCCCTGTCCGACTACGGGATGGAGGAGCTCGCCTACGAGCTCAACCTCGAGTCGGCACGGCTGGCGCGCAAGGCCGCCGACGAGATCAGCACCCCGGACCGGCCGCGGTACGTCGCCGGCGCGCTCGGCCCGACCACCCGCACGGCGTCGATCTCTCCCGACGTCAACGACCCGGCAGCCCGCAACGTCAGCTTCGACCAGCTGGTCGCGGCGTACTCCGAGTCCACCCGCGGCCTGCTCGACGGCGGGTCGGACCTGCTCTTCATCGAGACGATCTTCGACACCCTCAACGCCAAGGCGGCGATCTTCGCGGTCGAGACGGTCTTCGAGGAGTACGGCCGGCGCTGGCCGGTCATCGTCTCCGGCACCATCACCGATGCCTCGGGCCGCACCCTGTCCGGCCAGGTGACGGAGGCGTTCTGGGACTCGATCCGGCACGTCAACCCGATCGCGGTGGGCCTCAACTGCGCGCTCGGCGCCAAGGAGATGCGGCCCTACATCGCGGAGATGTCACGGATCGCCGACTCGTTCGTGTCGTGCTACCCGAACGCCGGGCTGCCCAACGCGTTCGGCGAGTACGACGAGGCGCCCGACGAGACCGCCGCGATCATCGGTGAGTTCGCCGAGGCCGGCTACGTGAACCTGGTCGGCGGCTGCTGCGGCACCACGCCCGCCCACATCGCCGCGATCGCCGCCGCCGTCGAGGGCAAGCAGCGCCGCGACACCCACGAGCTGGCCCCCGCCATGCGGCTGTCGGGGCTCGAGCCGTTCACGCTCACCGAGGACAGCCTGTTCGTCAACGTGGGCGAGCGGACCAACATCACCGGCTCCGCGAAGTTCCGGAACCTGATCAAGGCCGGCGACTACGACACCGCGCTCTCGGTCGCCGCGCAGCAGGTCGAGAACGGCGCACAGGTCATCGACGTCAACATGGACGAGGGGATGATCGACGGCGTCGCGGCCATGGACCGCTTCCTCAAGCTCGTCGCCTCGGAGCCGGACATCAGCCGGGTCCCCGTCATGGTCGACTCCTCCAAGTGGGAGGTGATCGAGGCCGGGCTCAAGAACGTCCAGGGCAAGCCGATCGTCAACTCGATCTCCATGAAGGAGGGCGAGGAGAAGTTCCGCGAGCACGCCCGGCTGTGCCGGAAGTACGGCGCCGCCGCGGTCGTCATGGCCTTCGACGAGGACGGCCAGGCCGACAACCTCGAACGCCGCAAGGCGATCTGCGAGCGCGCCTACCGGATCCTGGTCGACGAGGTCGGCTTTCCTCCCGAGGACATCATCTTCGATCCGAACATCCTGACCGTCGCAACGGGCATGGAGGAGCATAACAATTACGCTGTCGATTTCATTAACGCCACACGCTGGATCAAGCAGAACCTGCCGCACGCGAAAGTGAGCGGCGGCGTATCGAATATATCCTTCAGCTTCCGCGGCAACAACAAGGTGCGCGAGGCCATGCACGCGGCATTCCTCTACCACGCCATCGCCGCCGGACTCGACATGGGCATAGTCAATGCCGGCATGCTCGAGGTATACGAGGAGATCGAGCCGGAGTTGAAGGAGCGCGTGGAAGACGTGCTGCTCAACCGCAAGCCCGACGCGACGGAGCGGCTGGTGCAACACGGCGAGATGCTCAAGTCCGCACAGGACGGCCCCGTGGCGGAGAAGAAGACCGAGGAGTGGCGCAACGGGACCGTCGAGGAGCGGATGGCGCACGCTTTGGTGAAGGGGATCGACGACTACATCGAGAAAGACGCCGAAGAAGCGCGCGTCAAACTCGGGCGGCCACTCGCCGTAATCGAGGGCCCCTTGATGGCGGGCATGGGCATTGTCGGAGACCTGTTCGGCGCGGGAAAAATGTTCCTCCCGCAGGTGGTGAAGTCCGCGCGCGTCATGAAGAAGGCTGTTGCGCATCTCACTCCCTTCATGGAAGCGGAAAAAGCCGAGCTTGCCGCATCCGGCCAGGAAGTGCGCGCGCAAGGCAAGATCGTGCTGGCCACGGTCAAGGGCGACGTGCACGACATCGGCAAGAATATCGTCGGCGTCGTGCTGGCGTGCAACAACTACGAGGTGATCGACCTCGGCGTGATGGTACCGAGCGACCGAATTCTTGAGCGCGCACGTGAGGTGAAAGCCGACCTGATCGGGTTGAGCGGCCTGATCACTCCTTCACTGGATGAAATGGTGCACGTAGCGCGCGAGATGGAGCGCCAGGGATTCAAGCTGCCTCTTCTGATCGGCGGAGCGACTACCAGCCGCGCACACACCGCCATCAAGATTGCGCCTCACTACAGCCAGGCCGTCGTTCACGTCATCGACGCGAGCCGCGCTGTTCCGGTGGTAACCAGCCTGCTGAGCGATGAGAACAAAGACGCTTTCACTGCAAAGCTGCGCACCGATTACGACGCCCTGCGCAAGGCTCATGCCACGCCGCGTCAGAAGCTCGTGCCCATTGAAGTTGCGCGGGAGCGCAGAACGCCTATCGAATGGCGGACCGAAGACATTGCGCAGCCCCGGGTCACGGGCGCACGCGTGCTCCAGGACTTCCCGCTCGCCACGCTGCGCGAATACATCGATTGGACGCCATTCTTTCATGCCTGGGAACTAAAAGGCGTTTACCCGCGCATCCTGGAGCACGAAGTGCACGGCGCCCAGGCGCGTCAAGTGTTCGAGGAAGGCAATGCCCTGCTCGACCGCATCGTCGCGGAGAAACTTATCACCGCCCGCGCGGTCTACGGCCTCTTCCCCGCTCAGGTGGTGGGAGACGATGTCGAAGTCTACGCCGACGAGCAGCGAGCGAATGTTCGTGAACGGCTGCACTTCCTGCGCCAGCAGGCAGACCGTGAAGGCAATGAGCCGTGCCGCTGCCTCGCCGATTTCATCGCGCCGCGATCAACCGGCCTTGGTGACCACATCGGCGCGTTCGCGGTAACCACGGGCATCGGACTCAAGGAGCTTTGCGATGGCTTCCGTGCGCGCCACGATGATTACAACGCCATCATGGCCGAAGCCCTGGCCGACCGGCTTGCCGAGGCTTTCGCCGAATGCCTGCACAAGCGTGTGCGGGAAGATTGGGGATTCGGGCAAGATGAGCGGCTCAGCATCGAAGATCTCGTCCACGAGAAGTATCGCGGCATTCGGCCCGCGCCCGGATATCCAGCCTCGCCCGACCACACGGAGAAGGCCACACTGTGGCGCTTGCTCGACGTGGAGGAAAACACCGGGATTCAGATCACCGAATCCTTTGCCATGTGGCCCGGCTCGAGCGTCAGCGGGCTCTACTTTGCGCATCCGCAGTCGCGCTACTTCACCGTGGGCAAGATCGGCCGCGACCAGGCTGAGGATTACGCACGCCGCAAAGGTATGAGCCTCGCTGAGGTGGAACGCTGGCTTGGGCCGTACCTCAATTACGAGCCGTCGCGCTGACCAGTGAAATGCGCAGTGCGCAAGCTACAATCTGCTTTGGACTTCTTTGAAACGGGAGATAGGAATGGCCATTACTGTAGTCGGCAGTGTCGCATTCGACTCGATTGAAACCCCAGCCGGGCGGCAGGAACGTTGTCTCGGCGGGGCGGCAACATATTTTTCGCTTGCGGCAAGCTTCTTCACGCAGGTGCGCGTGATTGCAGTGGTCGGCGAAGATTTCGGACCCGCCGAGCAGGCGCCTTTCGATGCGCGCGGCATTGACACGCAGGGCATTGAACACGCGTCCGGTAAGAGCTTCTTCTGGGAGGGATCGTACCTCGACAATCTGAACGAGGCAAAGACCCGCACCACCGAACTGAATGTCTTCGGCGCGTTCGAGCCAAAGATCCCCGACGCATATCGCGATTCGGAATTCCTGTTTCTGGCAAACATCGATCCCGTGCTGCAGCGTCGCGTGCGCGAAGCCATGCCCAATGTCAAGCTCGTGGCCGGCGACACCATGAATTACTGGATCAACGATCACAAACCGGCGCTGCTGGAAGTGCTGCGCGGCCTCGACATCCTGTTGATCAACGACACCGAAACCAGAATGCTCGCCGGTAATCCGAACCTCGTAAAGGCGGCGCAGGCCGTGCTGGCCATGGGTCCGCGCATGCTGGTGGTCAAGCACGGCGAATATGGCGCGACAGCTTTTTACGGTCGTGACGGCGCGGGAGCGAAGACCTTTCGCGCGCCGGCATTGCCCCTGGAGGAAGTGGTCGATCCCACGGGCGCAGGCGACAGCTTCGCGGGCGGATTCTTCGGGTATCTCGCGTCGCAAAGCGAACTAACACCCGGCGCATTTCGCCGCGCCATGTTCTATGGCAGCGTGATGGGTTCGTTCGCGGTCGAGCGGTTCGGCACGCAGCGTCTGCAGCGCCTCACACGCCAGGAGATTGATGCC
>JANWLS010000041.1 GCA_025450765.1 Vicinamibacterales bacterium
CAGCCGGATGTTGGCGAAGGTGCCGCGGATCATCACTTCGTGGTTGCCTCGACGCGAACCGTAGGAGTTGAAGCTCTCGCGCGCGACGCCGTGAGCGAGGAGATATCGGCCCGCTGGCGAGTCGGCCTTGATGGCACCGGCCGGGCTGATGTGATCGGTCGTCACCGAATCGCCCAGCTTCGCCAGCACCCGGGCACCCTTGATGTCCTGTAACGGCGCGGGCGTGCGGCCGACGCCGTCGAAGTACGGAGGCTGCCGCACGTAGGTCGAATCGGCTACCCAGGCGAAGGCATCGCCTTCGGGCACGTCGAGCTGACGCCAGTCGGAGTCGCCGACGAACACGTCGGCGTAGTCCTTGATGAACATGTCCGTCCGCACGCACCCGTGGATCACATCCTGGATTTCACGCGCCGACGGCCAGATGTCGCGCAGATACACCGGCTGGCCAGCCGTGCCGGTGCCGAGCGGCTCACTCACCAGGTTCGTGTGCATCGTCCCGACCAGGGCGTAGAGCACCACCAGCATCGGGGACATCAGGAAATTCATTTGCGTCTGCGGGTGGATGCGGCCCTCGAAGTTTCGATTTCCCGAGAGCACCGAGCAGACGTTGAGCTCGTGTGCGTCCACGGCGGCGGCCACTTCCGGAATCAGCGGCCCGGAATTGCCGATGCACGTGGTGCAGCCGTAGCCCACCAGGTTGAAGCCGAGCCGTTCGAGATACGGCGTGAGTCCCGCGCGATCGAAATAATCGGTGACAATCCGCGAGCCCGGCGCCAGCGATGTCTTGACCCACGGCTTGCGGGTGAGTCCTTTCTCGACCGCCCGCTTCGCCAGGAGGCCGGCGCCGATCATCACCGAGGGGTTGGAGGTATTGGTGCACGACGTGATCGCCGCGATCACCACGTGGCCGTTGTCGATGGAGGAAGCGTCCGCGCCGGGAATCTTGATGTCCACCGCCGCATGCGGCCAGTGTCGGGCGCTGCTGCCGCCCACCGGACCCGGCGGCGGCTCGTCTTTCGCGGTGGCCGACACCGCGATCGCATCGCTCGCCGGGAAGGATTCGGCGTTCGCCTCGTCGAGTCCGCTCAGGACCGCCTTCTCGTACGAACGGCCTTGCAGCAGAGCGCCAACCGTCTGCGGAGCCATACGCAGCCGGATCCGGTCCTGCGGACGCTTGGGTCCCGCAATCGACGGCTCCAATGAGCCCAGATCCAGTTTGATCGTCTGCGAGTAGTCGGCTTCGTGCGAGGGGTCGTACCAGAGACCCTGTTCCCTCGCGTACGCTTCCACCAGCCGGATCTGCTGCTCGGACCGCCCCGTGAGGCGCAGGTACGACAGCGTCTCCTCGTCGATCGGGAAGATCGCACAGGTGGCGCCATATTCCGGGCTCATGTTGCCGAGCGTGGCCCGGTTGGCCAGCGGCACTTTCGCGATGCCCGGCCCGTAGAACTCCACGAACTTGCCGACGACGCCAGTCCGGCGGAGCAACTCGGCGACGGTGAGCACGAGATCGGTGGCGGTCGTGCCGGCGGGGAACTCTCCCGTCAGCTCGAGGCCGACCACCTGCGGGATCAGCATGCTCATCGGCTGACCCAGCATCGCGGCCTCCGCCTCGATGCCACCGACTCCCCAGCCGAGCACGCCGAGCCCATTGACCATCGGCGTGTGCGAATCGGTGCCGATCAGGGTGTCTGGATACGCCAGCCGTCCGTCCGTGCTGTTCCGCGTGAACACGACCCGCGACAGGTATTCGAGATTCACCTGATGGCAGATGCCGGTGTCCGGCGGGACGACCTTGAAGTTGTCGAACGCCTGCTGGGCCCAGCGCAGCATCCGATAGCGCTCGACATTGCGTCCGTGTTCGAGTCTCGCGTTGGTCGCGAACGCGTCGCGGCTGCCGAAGGTATCGGCGATGACCGAATGATCGATGACGAGCTCGGCCGGAATCAACGGATTGATCCGGCGTGGATCGCCGCCGAGCGCAATGATCGCATCGCGCATCGCCACGAGGTCCACCACGCAGGGCACTCCGGTGAAGTCCTGCATCAGCACGCGCGCCGGCGTGAACTGGATCTCGCGTTCCTGCACGGCTCCTGGCTGCCAGTCCGCCAGCGCCTGCACCTGCTCGGCCGTGACGAGGTGGCCGTCCTCGTTGCGCAGCAGGTTCTCCAACAGCACCTTGAGGCTGTAGGGCAACCGGTGCGCCGTCTTGACCCGGTCGAGCCGGTAAACG
The DNA here is from genome assembly GCA_025450765.1 of Vicinamibacterales bacterium. GTDB lineage: Bacteria > Acidobacteriota > Vicinamibacteria > Vicinamibacterales > CAVVIG01 > JAGWRA01. Next base: position 2,234 of record JANWLS010000041.1, read on the forward strand.
GTGTAAGTGTCCTCCTTGACCGCGAATCGCTGTCTGGCTCCGAAGCTGTTCGACGGCATGCCACTCCTCGATCGTGCTAGGGTTTCGTCTTCGCCGGGACGACACTCAGTTCCACGCGTCGGTCCGCCGGCAGCCAGCGCCGTACCGCGGCCTGGATGTCGCTCGGGTCGAGCGCGCGGTAGCGTGCCAGGTCCTCGTTGAAGTAGTCGGGGTCGCCCGTCTCGGTGTAGTAGCTGTTCAACTGGTCGGCGATGCCGCTGAAGCCGCCGACCCGCTCCATGCTGTTGTAGAACGACGCCTCGAACTGGTTCACCGCGCGCTGCACCTCGTGCTCGGTCGGCGGCGCCTCGCGCAGCTTCTGCAGCTCCTCGTCGACGATCTTCTTCACTTCATCGAGCGTGTGGCCGGGACGCGGCGTGACGATGATGTCGAAGCTCGAGGAGAGCGCCTGCGATTGCTGGAACGCGGTGACGTTCTGCGCAATCTGCAGGTCGTACACGAGCCGCTTGTACAAGCGAGAATTCTTGCCGTCGGCGAGGATGCTGGCCGCCACGTCGAGCGCGGCGTCGCCCGGCTGCAGGAGCGGCGGCGTCAGCCAGGCCAGGTACAGGCGCGGCAGCTCCACGCGATCCGTCACCGTCTTCGAGACGACGCTCGTGAGCTCGGCCGCCGGCGGCGCAAGCGGCGGGACGTTCGCTCCGCGCGGGATGGTGGCGAACCAGTGCTCCACGAGCTGGCGCGTCTTCACGGGATCGATGTCACCCGCGACCACGAGCGAGGCGTTGTCCGGCGAGTAGTACTTCCTGAAAAACGCCACCACATCGTCGTAGCTCGCCGCCGACAGATCCGCCATGTTGCCGATGGTCGGCCAGTGATACGGATAGTCGGGCGGATAGAGGAGCGCCGGCAGCTCGAGCTCCGCGACGCCGTACGGCCGATTCTCGTAGCTCTGGCGCCGCTCGTTCTTCACGACGTCGCGCTGCGCATCGACCGTCTTCGGCGACATCGCATCGAGGAGATAGCCCATGCGGTCCGCTTCGAGATAGAGGGCGAGCGAGAGCGCGTTGGAGGGCACGGTGATCCAGTAATTCGTGCGGTCGTCGGAGGTGGACGCGTTGTTGTCGCCGCCGGCGCTCTCGAGCAGGTCGTCGAACTCGCCGAGCTTCACGTGTCCCGAGCCCATGAACATCAAGTGCTCGAACAGATGCGCAAACCCGGTCTTGCCGGGGAGCTCGCGATCCGACCCGACGTGATACCAGATGTTCGTGGCCACCATCGGCACGCGATGGTCCTCGTGCAGGATGACCTCGAGGCCGTTCGGCAGGGTGAATTGCGTGTAGGGGACCGCCAGGCGCGTGGTCGTGGCCGTTGCTGCCAGAGTGGTGGGCGCATCCGCCGCCCGCAGGCCGGGCCCGGCCGTGAACAGCAGCGCGGTGACAAGGAGAGCCAGGACACGACGCATGCGGGGGAGCTCCTGGGAAGAAGACTGCATTGTATATCGTCGTCCGGAGTCCGAGGTCCAACGTCCGGAGCCCACTCTCGAGGTCCGAGGTCCGAGGTCCGAGGTCCAGGCCGGTGGCCTGTGGGCTGTGGCCTGAACTATCCTATCCCTCATGACCGATCAGGCTCCGCTCGTCGGCATCATCATGGGTAGTCAATCCGATTGGGAGACGATGCGCCATGCTGATGAAGTCCTGAAAGAGTTCGACATCCCTCACGAATGCCGCGTGGTGTCCGCGCACCGGACGCCGCGCTGGATGACGGATTACGCGGAAAGTGCGGCGGGCCGCGGGCTCGAGGTCATCATTGCAGGGGCCGGCGGCGCCGCGCACCTGCCCGGCATGGTGGCCGCCCAGACGGTGCTGCCGGTGATCGGGGTCCCAGTGCAGTCAGCGGCCCTGCAGGGCCTGGATTCGCTGCTCTCGATTGTGCAGATGCCGCGCGGCGTCCCGGTCGCGACCGTCGCGATCGGCCCCTCCGGAGCCGCCAACGCCGGCCTCCTCGCGGTCGCCATTCTCGGCTGTTCCCGTCCGCCGCTCCGCGAACGGCTCACCGCGTTCCGCGAAGCGCAAGCCGAGCAGGTCCGCCGCACGTCGCTGCCGTGAACCAGGTGCTTCCGCCCGGATCGACCATCGGCGTGCTCGGCGGCGGGCAGCTCGGGCGCATGCTCGCGATCGCTGCACGCCAGATGGGCTACCGCATCCACACGCTGGCCCCCGAGGACGACACGCCGGCCGGACAGATCGCCGATCGCGCCGAGAATGCCGCGTACGACGATCTGGACGCCATCCGCGCGTTCGCGAAGCGTGTGGATGTCATCACGTTCGAGTTCGAGAACGTCTCGGCCGAGGCGGCCACCGCGGCGGCGGAAATCGTGCCCGTGCGGCCCAACGGCCGCTCGCTGCACGTGGCGCAGCACCGGCTCCGCGAAAAGACCTTCCTGGCCGATCTCGGCCTGCCGGTTGCGCCGTTCGCGGCGGTCGATTCGCTCGACGACCTGACGAACACCATCCGGACCGTCGGGCATCCCGCCGTGTTGAAGACCGCGGCGTTCGGCTACGACGGCAAGGGGCAGGCGCGCATCGATCGAGAGGGCGATGCGGACGCGGCCTGGGATGCGATCGGCCATCAGCCCGCCGTCCTCGAAGCGTTCGTCGATCTGGCCGGCGAGATTTCCGTGATCGCTGCGCGCGGCCTGGACGGCAGCTTCGTCCACTACGGCGCGATCCACAACACCCACCATCGACACATCCTCGACATCTCGCTCGCCCCCGCGCACGTGTCGCACAAGATCGCCGCGGAAGCCGTCGACGCGACGCGAACGATCCTCGAAGCGCTCGACTACGTCGGCGTGATGGGTGTGGAGTTCTTCGTCACGCGAGATGGCCGGCTGCTCGTCAACGAGATGGCGCCTCGACCGCACAATTCCGGGCACCTCACGATCGACGCCTGCCGCACGAGCCAGTTCGAGCAGCAGGTGCGCGCGGTGTGCGGGCTGCCGCTCGGTTCGCCCGAGATGCTCATGCCGGCCGCGATGGCCAATCTTCTCGGTGATTTGTGGCAAGGTGGCGACCCGGACTGGGCAGCGGCCTGCACGTTCGCCGACGTCAAGCTCCATCTATACGGGAAGGCGGCGGCACGGCCCGGTCGCAAGATGGGGCACCTGACGGTCCTCGCCCGCACGCTGGACGAGGCGGCGGCACGTGTCCAGCAGGCTCGCGGAGCGCTGACCGCGGCGCGCGATGCCTGAACAGCCGCTCCTCCGCCGTGCCGTCGCGGTCGTCCTCGAGCACTCGCTGTTGCTCGTGGGCGGCGCGCTCGCCGGCCTTGTCTGGGCTAACCTCGCCCTTCCACAATACGAGCAGTTCGCCGGCGCCCTTCGGTTCATCGTCAACGATGTCGGCATGACGTTCTTCTTCGCGATCGCGACGAAGGAGGTCTTTGAGGCGACGCTGCCCGGCGGACCGCTCGCCTCCTGGCGGCAGGCGGCCGTCCCGCTGATTTCGGCGGCCGGCGGCATGCTGGTGCCGGCGCTGATCTTCGTCGCGCTGGCACACCACTTCGGCGAAACCACGCTGGCGCGCGGCTGGGCGATTCCGTGCGCCACGGACATCGCCTTCAGCTACATGATTGCGCGCTTCATTTTCAGCTCGCGCCATCCCGCCATTCCGTTTCTCCTGCTGCTGGCGATTGCCGACGATGCGCTGGGGTTGTTTATCCTGGCGCTGTTCTATCCGACCGGCGAGGTGCGCCTCGGCGAGTTCGCGATCGGCATCGTCGTCGCCCTCGTCGTGGCGGGCGTGCTGCGCCGCGCGGGCGTGAGGAGCTTCTGGCCGTACATCCTCGTGGCCGGCGGCATCGCCTGGATCGCGCTCGAGCGAGGCGGCTTGCATCCGGCGCTCGCGCTCGTGCCGATCGTGCCCTTCCTGCCGCATGCCCGGCGCGGGCACGAGCCGGACATCCAGGAGCAGCCGACGCACGACGCACTCAATGAGTTCGAGCACTGGTGGAAGACGCCGGTGGAGGTGATCCTCTTCTTCTTCGGTCTCGTGAATGCCGGCGTGCCGATCGCCAGTGTCGGTCCGGGCACCTGGTTCGTGCTGGCAGGACTGATTGTCGGCAAGCCGATCGGCATCTTCCTGAGCACCGAGCTTTCAGCGCTCGCACACTTGCATTGGCCCTCCGGCCTCACCTGGCGCGACATGCTCGTCGTCGGGGCCGTGGCCGGCGTGGGGTTCACGGTGGCGCTGTTCTTCACGACGGCGGCGTTCCCCCCGGGGCTCGAGCTCGACCAGACGAAGATGGGTGCGCTGCTCAGTTTCGGCGCCGTGTTCCCGGCGACGGCGCTGGCGATGCTGCTCGGGGTGGGGCGGTTTGGGAGAGCGTCCTAGTCCGAAGTCCGAGGCTCGACGTCGGAGTCCGTGTCCTGAGGCCCTTCCGCCCAGTTTGCCTGCAAGATTCGGATAGATCGACCGGCGCGGGCGGCGCTATCGTGGGCTCATGATGTTGACCACAGACGACCGGCGATGGGAGGCGGTGATGGCGCGGGATGCGCGGGCGGATGGACGGTTCGTCTATGCCGTCGGCTCAACGGGCATTTACTGCCGGCCATCGTGCGCGAGTCGGCGGCCGCGGCGAAATGTCGTCACATTTTTTGCCGAGCCCGATGCGGCCGAGCGAGCCGGGTATCGCGCCTGCCGGCGCTGCCGGCCGTCGGACGCCGCGGCGACGCAGGATCCGTGGGCACCGATCGTGGCGCGCGCGTGCGATGCATTGGCGCGCGAAGACGGCGAGCGGCTGACGCTTCAGAAACTGAGCACCGTGGTGCACCGCCCGGCGCTGCAGCTCCAGCGGCATTTCACGAGGATTGTCGGCCTGTCGCCGCGTCAGTACGCCAGCGCGTTGAAGATGGCGCGCGTGAAACGCAGCCTCAAAGGAGGAGCCGCCGTCACCACAGCGCTCTACGACGCCGGCTTCGGCTCGAGCAGCCGGCTGTACGAGCAGGCGTCGTCGCGGCTCGGGATGACGCCGCGCGCGTATGCCCGCGGCGGCGAAGGCCTCGAGCTTCGCTATGCCACAGCGGAGACCGCAATCGGTCGCGTGCTGGTGGCCAGCACCGCGCGCGGCATCTGCGCGATCAGGATTGGACGCGACGCCGCCTCTCTCGTTGGCGAGCTTCGGGATGAATTCCCGCGCGCTGCCATTGTCCAGGACGACGGGCAGTTCGCGACCGCGGTGAAGCAGATCCGCGACTCGTTGGAAGGTCATCACACGCGGATCGATCTGCCGCTCGACGTGCAGGCGACCGCGTTTCAGTGGCAGGTGTGGCGGGCGCTGACGGCGATTCCGTATGGCAGCACGCGGACGTATGGCGAAGTCGCGGCCGCGATCGGCCGGCCTCGCGCCACACGCGCGGTTGCGCGCGCCTGCGCCACCAATCCGGTGGCCCTGGCGATCCCCTGTCACCGCGTCGTTCCGGCCAGCGGAGGCACGGGCGGCTATCGCTGGGGAAGCGCGAGGAAAAAGCAGTTGCTGGCGATCGAGCGCAGATCAATGGAGCATTGAGAATTTAGAATGAAGAAAAAGGGCGATTTCTCAATTCTGAATTCTCAATTCTAAATTCGTTACCGTCCGCTACAATCTGTCCGTGCCCCCCAAACCCCACTACGGCACGTCACCCTGGCTCCAGGGGTTCCCGAGATCACGCCAGGCGAATTACCCGCGGCATCGAGGCGAGATGGCGATCGATGTTGCGATCGTCGGCGGCGGCCTCACCGGGTGTGCGACGGCTTATGCGTTCGCCGCGGCCGGCATTCGCGTGGCGCTGTTCGAGGCGGAACGGATCGCGCAGGGGAGCACCGCCCTGGCCGGCGGCGTGATGACGAGCGAACCGGGGCCGGCCTTCAGCGCCATCGAGACGCGGCACGGGCGGCGCGCGGCCCGGTATGCGTGGCAGGCCTGGCGGCGGGCTGCGCTCGACGGCGCGGCGACGCTGCGCCGGCTGCGCGTGCAGTGTCGTCTGACGTCTCGGGATCTCGTGCAGTTCGCCGGCGCCGGATTTCCGTATGCCGCCGACGCCGGCACGAGGCTCACGCGCGAGTGGCAGGCGCGCCAGCAGGCTGGGCTCGAAGGCGCGCTCATCAAGCGGTCCGGGCTTACGCGTGACATCCGCACGGAAGCCGCCGCTGGTGTCCGGACGCACGACTCGGCCCAGTTCGATCCGTATCGCGCGAGTGTGGGGCTGGCCTCGGCGGCGGCCACGCGCGGTGCGCAGATCTTCGAGCGCTCACCGATCCGCCGCGTCAAGTTCGGCCGCCACGAGGCGCTGCTCGAGGCCGACGGCGGCCGGGTGCGTGCCGGGCGCGTCATCATCGCGACCGGCCTGCCGACGGCGCTTTTCAAGGCGCTGCGGCGGCACGTCACGCCGATGGACACCTACTTCGTCCTGACCGAGCCGGTGCCAGCCGCCATCCGGCATCAGCTCGCGCGTCCCGCCATCATCCTGCGCGACAGCCAGGCGCCGCCTCATACACTGCACTGGGTCGACGAAGACCGGCGCATCGTCTTTGGCGGCGCCGATCAGGCGGCCGTTCCCACGCGGCTGCAGACGAAGACGCTGGTCCAGCGCTCCGGGCAGTTGATGTACGAGCTGTCGCTGCTGTATCCGGCGATTTCAGGGCTGCAGGCGGTGCATGGCTGGAGTGCCACCTACGGGCTCACGGCCGACGGGCTTCCGTGCATCGGCCCGCACCGGAACTTTCCGCATCACCTCTTCGCGCTGGGTATGGGGCGGGATGGCCTGGCTGGGGCGTTCCTCGCGAGCCGCATCCTGCTGCGCGAGCACCTGGGAGAGCCGAACAGGTCCGACGAAGTGTACGGGTTTGGCAGGATTCTCTAATTCGTGACGCGCCTGCTTCACGCGTCGACTCTCGCCAGCCACCTGAAAAAGATCACTACCAGGATGGCGGGGATGATCAGGCCCCAGATGCCGTGGAGGCCGGCGGCGCCGATCGCCTTGACGCCGAGCCAGGCGACGACCACCATGATGCTGCCCGCCCAGCAGAAGGCGCTGATCAGGTTGAGCGAGATGAATTTGGCCGCCGGGATGCCGGCATAGGCGCACGCCGCCGGGATCGCGATGCGCAGCCCCGGCAGAAAGCGGCACGCCAGCGGAAGCAGCGTCGAATGCGCGCGGACGCGTTCGATGACCGCCAACTGGCGGCGGGCGAAACGGGGAAAGCGCGACATCCAGCGATGCAGGCGGCCGCGGAGCGCGAAGAAGAAGAACTGGTCCCCCGCCGACCCGCCGAGGGCGCCGCAGACGAGGACGGCAATCGGATCCAGCCGGCCGAGCCCCACCAGCACGCTGGCCGTGGCGAAGATGACCTCGCCTTCGAGCGCGGCGGCGACGAAGATGATGAGATAGGCGATGCCGCCGGTGTGGTCCGCGGTGAGGAACGCGGTCACGCGCCCGACGCAGCCTCGCTCAACACGGCTCGCACGGTGCGAGCCACGCGCTGCACTTGTTCGTCGGTCAAGTCGGAATACACCGGAATCTGCATGGCCTCCGCCGCCCGTCGCGCGCCGGGCGCGTCGGTCCTGGCGTCCCCGAATAGCTCCAGGTCGCTGCAGGTGTCGACGTGCAGCGTTTCGATGTCCACGCCTCGCCGCACACAGTTGACGACCAGCTTGTCGCGGTCCGGACCGTAGACGCAGTACTGATAGTACACGTGCGTCCGGTCCGGCGGCACCACCGGCGGGACGACGCCCGGAATATCGGCAATCGACTCGGTGACGAGCCGGGCGTGCGCCTGCGTCTGCCGTGTCCAGTCGTCGAGATACCCGAGCGCCGCCAGGCCGATCGCCGCCTGCACGTTCGGGAACCGCTCAGTGTATTCCGCCGGGAGCGGCGACAGCGTGCGGATCTTCTCCCAGAGATACACATCCGGATTCGCCCCCATCCACGAGGCGAGCCACAGAATGGGGAACGAACTGATGCTGAACACCCAGGGGCGGATGAAGATCCGCTGCAGCTTCCCGGTGAACAGCCGCTTGTTCACGCGCTCCTCGCTCGGCCACGGCTCGGCGTAGGCGAAGCCCGCGACGCGTTCGGCGAGCGCCGGCGACTGCACGAGCGCGGCGCCGCCGCCGTAGCAGTTCAGCGGCTTCAAGGTCTGGAAACTGAAGAGGGCGCCCTGCCCGAAGGTGCCGACCGGGCGTCCGCGATACGTCGCGCCGAGCGCGTGGGCGCAATCCTCGAGGACGATCAGGTTGTGCCGGCCGGCGATGTCGAGGATGCGATCCATGTCGCACGGCAGGCCGTACAGATGCGTGGGGACCACCACGCGGGTGTTCGGCGTGATGGCGCGCTCGAACGAGTCGGGATCCAGCGTGAACGTCGCCGGGTCGACATCGGCGAACACCAGCTTGAGCCCGGCCGCCTGCGCCAGCGCGGGAATCACCCAGAAGGTGAGCGCCGGCATCACGATTTCGGAGCCGGCCGGGAGATCGAGCGCCTTCAACATGTAATAGAACGCCATCCGGCCGTAGGCCGTGGTGATGACGCGCCCGCCGCCGACCCGGCGGGCAAACGCTTCCTCGAACTCGGCGATCTGTGGGCCCTGGATGAGCGTGCCGCGCGAGCGGCAGTCGGCGACGATTTCCTCGGTGTTGGGAAGGACGCGCGCGCCGTATCGCGAAATCGCACTCAGCATGTCACCGGCCGCGACATTTCCACCATTTCCATGCGCGCGTGCCGGTCGAACACGCGGGCATCCATCCGGCTCACCCAGCGGCGCACCGCCGTGTTGCGCACCTTGAGGAAGTTCGCCAGGTACGACGGACGCATGTAGAACCGCCGGTACGCCGCCCCCAGCAGATACCGCAGCTCGACCTCCGAGAGGTTCGGATGGCGGAAGGTCGGCGTGTAGCCGTCGAACTTCTCCCAGTCGGTCTCGGTGAGGAGCGGCTGCAGCTGCTTGAACATCGGCGTGCCGGGATACGGCGTCAGGATCTTGAACTGCGCGAACGTCGATCCGAGATCCGCGGCGTACTCGATCGTCGCCGCGATCGACTGCCAGTCGTCCTGCAGGAAGCCGAGCACGTAGAACGCGGCGGTGACGATCCCGCGCTGGCGCGCGTGATCGATGATCAGCCGCTGGTGCTCCTCCGGGATCGGCCGGCGGCCGGAACGCTTGAGTGTCGCCGGCGCGACCGACTCCACACCAAAGCTCATGGCGCGGAACCCGGCCGCGTGCAGCTTGTCGAGCAGCTCCGGGTCGAGCCGGTCGAGCCGCGTCTCGGCTTCGAAGGTGAGCGTGAGCCCACGCGCCTGGATTTCGTCGCAGAGCGCCACCATCCGCTCGCGCTGTTCGGTGAACAGCGGGTCGCGGAAAATCACGTAGGGGCGCGGAATCCGAACGCAGAGCTGCTGCAGCTCATCGACGATATTGCCGATCGAGCGCGCGCGATAGCCGGCGAGGATCCGGTGCGGGCAGTACGTGCAGAACTCCGGACAGCCGCGGCTCGCCAGGAGCGGAATGCCGCCGCCGGCCGGCCGCGTGACCCACCGTGGCTCGCGGAATCCGCCGTTGTGCGCGGTGGTAATCAAATCCCAGCGCGGAAACGGCAGCGTGTCCAGGTCGGCCACGGCTTCGCTCGTCACCGGGCCCGACAGCGTTTCGCCGCGCGCCAGACGCTGAATGGCCGATTCCGGCTCACCGTTGACGATGAAGTCGGCATGCTCGGCGAAGAGCTCGGGCATCTTCGACGCGGTGATGCCGACGAATCCCACCTTCGTTCCGCGCGCGCGCATCGCGTCGGCCCAGGCGGTCTCGTTCCGATAGTCGACGAGCGACGACAGGACGATGGCGACGTCGCCATCGACGAGCTCACCGCGCGTCCAGCGGACCTCGTGGCCCCACTGCGCGAGGATGGCCGCCAGGTAAGCCATGTGGACGCTCGGCACGTCGTGATAGCGCTGCTTGAGATGGCTGATGACCCGGGTGACGCGCGAGAACGGCTCGAGGCGCGATCCGTATCCGCCGACGACGGTGTCTTTACTGACGAATCCGTGGGACGATTTGACATCCGCCAGGACGACTCGCATGGACCACCGCTTCCTCTCTGCTCCGGTTGTCGAGAGACACTGGCCGACTGCGCCATTCGCCGCCCGTCTCGGGCGGCGGCCGCATCGGCGAAATCGAAAAATCGAAATCCGATCTAAAGGAAAACGGGAGGACCGCGTGGAGAGTGCGGCTCGACGTGATCGTTGCCGGGCAGACGCGGCGACCCGGCCTGTGAGATGACGCCGGACGAGGCGGGCGCCTCGGGCAGCAGGCGATCTTCGCGCCAGGGCTGAATCGGCCCGTTCTGCACCGCCTGATCATCGTCCGCCACGCGCACCTGGACGGCGTGCGAGACACTCGTCACCGCCGGGCGGCGGACGAGATCGGCCACTCGCGAATGCAGACGGTGATGGTGGCCGTGCCGGCTGTAACGACCGAGCTCGTGGCGGATTGAGGAGACGTAGTGCCGGAGCGCCTGGACGGAAGGGCCCGACAGCTCCGCCTGGAGGCTGGGCGCGTGGGGAGCGGGTCCGACCGGGCGATGGATCGCCGCCTGGACGGTCGTCACCGAACCCCACAGGATCAGGCAAACGATTCCGCGGAGAATTTGACCAGGTAATCGGCCGGGCGCCATGAATGTGCTGGACGGCAGCACCTCATCATCCCACAGGCCCCGGCCGGAGGCAACCGTCGCGCTTCGGCAGCCGATTTCAGGCCTAAAAGATGAGTTTTACCAGGAACTGGAACTCCCGGCCCGGGCCCACGCTGCTGATCCCGCCCTTCGGCTGGCCGTAGCCCGCAATCGGCTGGCCGTCCGAATTATTCCCGTACACCCCGTTGTAGGCGTAAATATTCGCGTGGTTGAAGAGGTTGAACGCCTCCGCCCGGAACTGAAGCCGCATCCCGCTTCCGATCCCCACGGCGCGCTCGACAAACGGGGCGACGTCGTAGAGAGGCGTCCCGGTGCCGCTGTTCCGGACGGCAAGCTGGCCGTCGATGATCGGGCGGTCCGAGCGCGGCGAGCCGTCGCCGTTGTTGTCCACACCCGTCGTCGGATCGAACGGCAGGCCGGAGCCGAACGACCCGACGCCGCCGACCGTGACCACCGGCAGCTGCCATGCGCCGCTCAGCACGAAGCGATGGCGCTCGTTCAGGATGTTCGGGCCGCGCTCGATCTCGCCGGTGAAGTTCGGATCGTTCGGATCCTGCTGCGGCACATCCGGGTCGACGGTGTCCGTGCTGTTCGAGAACGTGTAGCTCGCCAGGAACGAGAGACCGCGGGCGAAATGCTTCGAGAGGTTCAGTTGCAGCGAGTCGTAGTCGGCCAGCCCGTCGTTCACGAACGTCGTGATGATGCGATAGCCATTCGGCGTCGGCGTGATCGGGCGCGTGGCATCGGCGGCCGCCGCCGAGCGAACCTGGCCGGGCGCGGTCCGGACGAACGGCGCCGGCGAGTTCGCGTCGAGCGGGCGGACGATGTCGGCTGTGTGTGCGTGGACGTAATCGGCGCTGGCGAACCAGCCCGTACCGAGCTCGTGCTCGATGCCGACCGTCATCTGGCGCGTCCACGGATTGAGGAGCGCGTCCGGGTAGTCCTTCAGCTTCGACACGTCGAAAAACTGCGAGAGGTACGCCGCCTCGCCGGGGCGCACGTCGATATCGCGCGGCGGCAGGACGCTGCCAGCCGGGAGCGCGGCGAGCGGCAGCACGGTCGACGGGACCCCGAGCTGGCCGGGCGCCGCGCTGAAGGTGAAGAGCCCCTCCGGCCCGTTGATGAACCAGTTCGCCGCGAAGTTGGCCGGAATCTCCGAGTGATAGAGACCGAAGCTGCCGCGGACCACCGTGCGGGGATCACCCTTGAGGTTGTAGGCGAAGCCAACGCGCGGCGACCACATCTTCGTGTCGTCGGTGAACGTCTGCCGATCGTAGCGGAGCCCGAGGTTGAGCGTGAGGTCCGGGCGCACCGTCACGTTGTCCTGCGCGAAGGCGGACCACAGCCACTCCTGCACCATGTAGCTGGCGTTGCCGAAGCTCTGTTGATAGCGCTGGATGTCGGCGGCCGTGAGATCCTCGACCGGCGTGGTGTCGCCCGGCTTGAGCGTGAACTGTCCGAGGGAGAACGCCGCGCCGAACTCGGTGCCGTTGCCGCCGGAGTTCGAGTGGACGGCGTCGAGCCCCACCTTGAGGTCGTGACGCCCGTGCGAGAGCGTCAGCGTGTCCTTCAGCTCGAATTGATGGTTGGTGAGCAGCGTCGACCGCGACTCGCCGCTCGTGCCGACGCCCGGCCGCACGTACTGCGTCGATGGCGAAATCGGCGTGAACTCGGTGATGGGCGCCGCCCACTGCACGCCGAAGCGCACCTCGTTCAGCATCGAATCCGAGAGAACCGACGTCGCCGAGACCTGGCCGGTGTAGCCGTTGCGTGAAAACACGCGGCCGGCGCTCGGCAGGTTGAGGCCGCCAACGGCGTCGTTCGGATTGGTATTCGAATAGCGATCCAGGTTCATGACCGCCGTGAGGCGGTTGTTCGGCGTGAGCTGGTGATCGAGCCGCCCTTCGAAGAGTGCGCGCTTGCCGGTGCCGGTGTAGACGCCCGGCGCGATCGGCGACGTGATCGTCGAGTCGCGCCGCGAGTAGTTGTACTCGCCGGCGGCGAAGTAGTAGGTGCGGTCCTTCACCAGCGGGCCGCCAACCGTGAACGCGCCGTCTCCGAGCCGGTCGTTGTTGGCGTTGTTCTGGAGCGGCGCCGGCGATTCGAGGCCCCCGGGCATCCAGAGGCCGAGCAGGTCGCCGCGGACGGTGTTCGTCCCCGACTTCGTCACGACCGTCACGGCGGCGCCGGACGTTCGGCCGTACTCGGCCGAGAAGCCGTTGGTGAGCACCGTGAATTCCTGCACCGCATCCACGGGCACGTTCGCGAAGATCGTCTGCCGCCCCCACGAGTCGTTCGCGTTGGCGCCATCGACGGTGAAGGTGGTCTGCCGCCGGCCCGCGCCGTCGACCACGAACAGCGTGTTGCCGAGGAAGATGTCGCCGGTGCTCACCGAGGGCCGGACGGCCGAATCGAGCAGCGCGAGCGACGTGAGCGCGTGGCCCACAAGCGGCGTGTTCTGGATCTTCTGCGCATCGAGCCGCGTGCCGATCTGCGCCGTGTCGCTGCGGATGCCGCTCGTGGTGCCGTACACCGTGACCTGGCTCGTGCCGCCGCTCGCCAGCAGCGTCACGTTCACGTCCGCTGTCTCTCCGGCGCGCAGGCCGACGTGACCGACGGTCTTGTCCGCAAATCCACTCTTCGCGAACGCAACCTGGTACTCGCCGGCGAGCGGGAGGCCGGGAAGGCTGTAGTAGCCACCCTGGTCCGTCGACGTCTGGCGCGTCTGCCCGGTCTCCGCGTTGGTCGCCGTCACCGCGACGGCGGGAATGCCCGCG
>JANWLS010000042.1 GCA_025450765.1 Vicinamibacterales bacterium
CACGAAGCCGACGGCAGCCGTCTGCCGTCCGCCGATCCGGCCAGACGATGGCCGGTGCAATCGGTCGACCGCTCGCGCGCTCCCAGACGATGGTCGTTTCGCGCTGGTTGGCGATGCCGATCGCCGCCACCTCGCCGGCCGTTCCGACGGCGGCCAGTGCCGACGTCGCGCAGCCGATCTCGGTCGCCAGGATCGCTCCGGGATCCTGCTCCACCCAGCCCGGCTGGGGATAGGTCATCTGCAGCTCGAGCTGGCTCGATGCCTGGGTTCGGCCGTCGAGGCCGAACACCAGGGCGCGGCTGCTCGTCGTCCCCTGATCGAGCGCGAGCAGGAGCGATCGCGCGTTCGTGTGTCCCATTCGTGTCGTCCTCGATTCGCGTCAGTGCCGGGATCCTACCGCTGATTCACGACACCGGGACACTTGATCCGCGCGTGCGGAGATGGGATAGTCGAGGCTCGACATCGACGTCCGCCTGGTCGCCGATGGCCATCAGGCATTTCGCCTCTCGCGAGGAAAGGACACTTATGCGTCGTGTTTACGGAATCGCGCTGGCTGCGGCCATCGCCCTGGCCCTCTCGCCGATGGTCGGCGCGCGCATGCAGGAAGCCAACCGCACGATTGCCGGCGGCGGGATCTCGGTGCCGGGATGGCAGGGAAGCGTCGACGCCAGCGCCGCCAAGCGGGGGGCCTCGGTGAAGGACGCGAAGCTCTCGAAGGACGGCGATGCGCTGCACGTCCAGACCGGGCCGGCCATCACGTACTGGAGTCCGGCGAACAAGGCGAGCGGCGACTACACGGTGAAGGCGACGTTCAACGAACCGAAGTACATGAGCCTGAACGATCACCCGCATCCGTACGGCATCATGATCGCCGGCAACGACATGGGGACGGCTCAGGAGAGCTCTCTCTACTGCGCCGCGTACGGCAACGGCACGTTCATCGTCCGTGGCTTCGGCCCACAGCCCTTCCAGATGGGGGGCTATCAACCGCAGAAGAACGATGCCATTCACAAGGCGGCCGGGCCGGGCCAGCCGGTCTCGCAGGAGATCGCGATGTCCGTCAAGGGCGATACGGTGAGCTGCGCGATCAACGGCACGGTGGTGGCTTCCTACCCGAAGTCGGAGCTGGTGGCCGCCGGCAAGCTGAAGTCGACCGACGGCGTCTACGGGATCCGCTTCTCGCACAACACCGAGGGGACGGTCACCGGCCTCTCAATGCAGAAGAACTAGCCAGCCAGCTCGTCGGGAGCTCGCGCCCAAGCGCGCGAGCTCCGCCCTCCAGCTTCACCTCGTGACCCTCTCCCGGCTACGCTCGAACAGGGAGGCACGCATGAATCCTCAGGAAGTGCTCGTCAACGCCCAGCAGGCGATGAACGTCCGCCGCGTCTTCGGCGATCCGATCCAGGTGGACGGGGCGACCGTCATTCCGGCCGCGGTCGTCGGCGGGGGTGGCGGCGGCGCCGCCCGCGGCGAGAGCGAGGGCGGCGTCGGCTTCGGATTGAAGGCGAAGCCGGCCGGCGCGTTCGTGGTGAAGGACGGTCGCGTCGCCTGGCGGCCGGCGATCGACGTGAACCGCATCGTGCTCGGCGGTCAAATCGTGGCGATCACCGCGATCCTCGTCCTCGGTCCGGCGTTGCGCGCCTGGTGCAAACGGGGAAAGAGCTAAAGAGCGCGCGGGCGCTTCACGACCACGAGCGAGAGATCGTCGTGGATCGGCGCGTCGCCCGTGAACGCGTCGACGGAGGCCAGTACGCGGCGGCCGATCTGCTCGGCGGTCAAATCGCCGGCGGCGCCGAACACCTGCCGAAGGCGATCGTCGCCGAAGAAGTCGCCGGCGCGATTCATCGCTTCGGTCACGCCATCCGAGTAGGCGAGCAGGACATCGCCCGGCGCGAGATCGAACTGCTGCTCGTGGAAGTCGGCGTCTGGGGTGATGCCGAGCGCGATGGACCCGCGCGGCAGCTCGGAGATAGACGTCGAGCGCACCAGCGGCGGCATGTGTCCGGCGTTCAGCAGCCGCACGTGGCCGTCATCGGGCATCAGTTCCAGGTGTACCAGCGTGGCGAACCGGTTCGGCAGGCCATCGCGGCACAGGATCCGGTTCACCAGCCGGCCCAGTTCGCCGAGCGAAGCCGTCTGAGCGGCCAGCGCTCGAATCGTCGCTTGCAGCTTCGCCATCAGCAGCGCGGCCGGCAGCGCCTTGCCGGCCACATCGCCCAGCGTGATGGCCAGTCGTGTTGGCGTCATCGAGAGGAAATCCACCAGGTCGCCGCCCACGTCGTTCGCGGAGCGCGTGAAGAGCCAGAAATCCCACCCTGCCAGCTGCGGCGCCCGATCCGGCATCAGCGCGAGCTGCACGGCGCGGCCCGCTTCGAGCTCGCTGCGCGCGAGCAGCTTGTCCTTCAGCTCCAGCATCAGCACGAGCAGCACCAGCAGGATCCCGAGCGGCTGCAGATCGAAGGTGGCGCGCGTCGTGTCGCCGAACCGAACGGAACTGTGGAGGGCAATCAGGCAGATGCCGACGAGCAGGAGCAGGCGCCGGGCCGGTGTGAGCTTCAGGAAGAGCGCCTTCAGGAGCCACAGCAGGAGGTAGATGGCGCGCTGCCCGCGGCCCATGGCCGCCAGCTCGTCACGACGATGGGTGGTGAGGTAGAAGGCTTCGAGATCCGAGAGCGAGCGCCGGAACGTCTGCCGGATACCGATCCGGCCAATGTCGTTCCAGACCACGCCAACGTCCTGGCGCAATGTCCGGAAGAGGCGCGGTTCCTGTGAAGCCGACCGGGTGTTCGGCATCTCTCAATCAGTCCTCGAACGATCGAAGGATAGGACGACAGGGGCTCGGCGCCGGTTCCGCACGCGCTTACCCGCGCGGCAGATGGTCGACGACCACGACCGTGACGTCATCCTCGAACGCGTGCTCGCTCGAGCGTCCGGCCCATGCCCCGAGATGCGCGACGAGGGCGCCGGCGAACGCCTCGGCGCACCGCGCCTGCGTGGTCCGCGCGAAGTCGCACAGCCGTTCGGCGTCGAAGAAGGTGCCGGCCGCGTCGGTCGCTTCGATCACGCCGTCGGTGTAGAGCACCAGGCGATCGCCAGGCTGGAACGGCTGCTCGGCGGCGGTGTAGGTCCAATCCGGGAAGTGACCGAGCATGACGCCGTTCTCGGCGATCGCGTGCACGCGATCGCCATGGCCGTCATCGGGCGATCGAACCAGGATGGCCGGCGGATGCCCCGCGGCGGCGTACCGCAGTCGCCCCTGCGCGGCGTCGACGAACGCATACGCGGCGGTCACGAACTGGCGCTCCAGGCGCCCGCAGAAGATCTGGTTCAGGCCCGTGAGCACGCGCGCTGGATCGTCGCCGTGCGGCGCCTGCGCCACGAGCGCCACCTTCACCATCGAGGCGATGAGCGCCGCCGGAACGCCGTGACCCGACACGTCGGCGACGAGCACCCCGAGGCGTCCGGCACCCAATTCCAGGAAATCGTAAAAATCGCCCGCCACCGCGGCCATCGGCAGATAACGCGCGGCGACCTCGAGGCCGTCGATGCGCGGCATGTCGCGCGGGAGGATCGACATCTGAATCTGCCGCGCCGTCTCGAGCTCGTGGCGGAGATCGTGCAGCCGGCGATCGTTCTCCATCGCGTGCGAGACCGCGACGTAGCCGAGGCAGGCGAGCAGGCCGAGCACACCCGCCCACTCGACGTTCCAGGCGCCCCGCAGGAGCGGTGCGTCGACCAGGTTCTGGAAGAGCACGAAGCCGCAGAAGATGAGCAGGCCGACGCGGACGATGCGCCATCCCTCCTCGAAGAACGGGCTCGTGGCGCGAAAGCTGTTGGCGATGAGGAGCGCGACGGCCGTGATGACGAAGAAGGCGTTCGGCGCCATGGCCGCGCCGGGCTTGCGCGTGAGCCCGTCAATCGCGATCGCGCAGACGGCGTACACCGTGGCCGCGATGCGCAACCCGCGGATCGACTGCCGCCACCCGCCACCAAAGGTGAGCTCGAAGAACCCGACGAGCGGCACCAGCACCACGTAGGTGATCGCCGCGTGGAGAAACGGCCAGACCGCCGGCTGGATGGGAAACAGGGCCTGCACCTCCGGCAGCTCGATCAGCAGACGGGCGCCGTAGAGCACGCCGCTCAGGCCGAGCAGGCCGAGGGCGAACCGGCCATCGCGTCGCCCCGGCCGCCAGAAGCCGCATTGGATCACACCGGCCGTGAAGATGAGCACGCCAGCGGCGAGCTGCGCGAACGCGAGCCAGTGGCGGGCGAGTTCAGGCTGCACCGCGCCTAGCTTAGCTCGTCCGGCGCCTGTCCGGATCCATCACCCGCTGGAGGCGGTGCGCACTTGCGCGCGCGATCGTTCTTCGTCGGCTCGCGCCCGTTCGTGCTCGCGCCGTTTCCTGCGCGCGCACAGCCAATGGATCACGAGAAACGTCGCGGCTGGTGCGGCGAAGAACAGGATGCGCAGCAGGATGCGGATGGACTGAAGAGAGGCGCCCAGGGCGAGCGCCACCACATCGTCGCCGGCAGCGACCAGCAGCACGAGCATCATCATGAGGGCGCTGCAGCCAAGCGCCGTGGCGAACGGACGCTCCCACGGCATCCGCAGGACGTTGTGATCCTGCTCGTCGACGGTGATGAACTGCTCGATGAACGGATAGAGGTAGAGCCCGCCGAAGACGAGTACCGGGAACAGCAATCCCGAGAAGAAGAGCCCTGGCACCAGATACGGACCGAGGTGCAGGTTCACGCCCGGGAACAGGCGCATCGCGCCCTCGATCCATCCGAGATACCAGTCGGGCTGCGCGCCCGGTAGCACGGCCGTCGGGTCGTAGGGACCGTACGCCCAGATCGGATCGATCTGCACGAGTGCCGCGAGCCCCGCAATCACACCGAACAGGATCAGGAAGAGGCCGATCGACCTGGCCGTATACGAAGGCCAGAGGCGCGAGCCGACGATCGTGCGGTTCGTGCGTCGCGGACCGGGGTAGTTCGTGTGCAGTTGCCGCCAGATGATGGCGAGGTGCAAGGCGAGCAGACCGGCGATCAACGCCGGGACGACGAAGATGTGGAGGCCGTAGAGGCGGGGGATCGTCGGATCGGCCGGGATGTTGCCGCCGAGCGCGATGTAGGCGAGCCACTTGCCGATCACCGGAACCGAGAGCAGGATGGCGTATCCGATCCTTAGCCCGGTGCCCGAGAGGAGGTCGCCGACGATCGAGTATCCGAGATAGCCGTTGGTGATCGCGAGGAGGAACAACGTGAGGCCGATCACCCAGTTGATCTCGCGGGGCCGCCGGTAGGCGCCCGTAAAGAAGATCCGGGCGAGGTGCGCGACGATCGCGCCGAGGAAGATCAGCGCGGCCCAGTGGTGCATCTGGCGCACGAGCAGCCCGGCAGGCACTTCAAAGCTGATGTGCAGGACGGACTTGTAAGCGGCCGACATCGTCACGCCATCGAGCCCGAGGTAGGGGCCGTTGTAGATTTCCTTCGCCGAGCTCGCGTTGAAGAACATCGCGAGGAAGGTGCCCGTGAGGACGAGGATCACGAACGAGTACAGGGCGATCTCGCCCAGCATGAACGACCAGTGGTCCGGAAAGATGTGATTGAGCGCGTGGCGGGTGAACTTCGCCAGGCGGACACGGCGATCGAGCCAGCGCGCAAGCCCTCGCACGAT
The DNA here is from genome assembly GCA_025450765.1 of Vicinamibacterales bacterium. Lineage (GTDB taxonomy): Bacteria > Acidobacteriota > Vicinamibacteria > Vicinamibacterales > CAVVIG01 > JAGWRA01. The sequence continues at coordinate 5,681 of JANWLS010000042.1, forward strand.
CATCACATGCCCCAGTAGCCAGGACCCGGCGGTTGCGAGAAGCCGCCGGCCGCACGCAGCGTTCCATCGTCGGCCACGTACAACCGCAGTTGCGGCAGGGGGCGTGACGCCGGTCCGCCAGTTGGCTGCCCATCGTCAAGCACGTTGAAGGTTGACTGGTGGCACGGGCACATCAGCAGGCAGGTGGTCTCCTCGAACATGCCGACGGGGCAGCCTGCGTGCGTGCACACGCGGGAGTAGGCGACGTAGCCATGTGCGGCGCGATCGACGCGGTCCGGCCAGAGCTCGAGCGCCCGCTGCGGCACGCGGACGAGCACCGTCTGGGCCTTCTCGAATCCGATCTGGCCCGGCGGAAAGACGACGGCCGTGCTGCCGGGCTGCAGCGTGTCGACGGAGATCGGCTTGCCGTCCGCGCGGAGCAGTTTCTGGCCGCGCGTCCACACCGTGTCGGAGAGCGCCGGTTCCGGTGGGCTTGCCAGCGAACGCAGCACCGACCACACCATCGCGACGAGCAGCGCGGCGGCGCCGGTTCCCATCCCGGTGAGGAGTGCGCGACGCTGCACGTCCGCCGTGCCGGCTGCGTAGGCGTGATCCGCTTCCTCACGCGTCTCGGGCGGGGAGGCGGGCGACTCGCGGAGCTCGATCGCCTCGCTGCGCCGCATCAGCCACTGGGCGTGCAGGATGAGCCCGGCGCCGAACGCCCCGAAAAAGACGCCGAGCGAGATGCCGAGCGGCAGCGTGTTGCCGGCATCCCAGTGGACCTTGTCGGCGACCCAGTAGATGCCCATGAAGCTCACGCCGGCGGCGAGCGAGACGGCGAAGAAGAAGGTGACGAGGAACGTGCCCCAGTTCAGATGCCGGACGTTCCGGATGAGGCGGTCGGCTTCGCGGCTCGATCCGGTTTCGGCATCCCGCACCGCCGCCGCCTCCTCGGCGGTGCCAGGCCTCTGCCGCGACGCGAAGAGCGCCGCGATCTGTCCGGCAGCGAGCCGCAGCGCTTCCCAGCCGAACAGCACGCGGGCGAGCAGTGCACCTCCGCGAGACTCCTGGTCGTCGCTCACCCTTTTCCGCCTTTCTCGATCCAGATCGTGGCGCCGATGAGCGCCGCCACGATGATCCAGGCGACGAAGCCCTCGGGAATGGGACCGTACCAGCCAAGCGCGTTGCCTCCGGGATGCGGTGGATGCTGCACGTAGCTGACGTAATCCACAATCGAGGCGAGCTGCTGGTTGTCGAGCAGGGATTCGGGGAACGGGGGCATGGGACCCGGTCCCCAGCGGATCGCGCCAGCGATGACGGCGGGCGTCTTGTCGGTGAGATCAGGGGCGTTGGTGCCGATGAACACCATGCCGCCCCCACGCACGGCGGTTCGATGGCACGGAGCGCAGTTGACGCGAAACAGCACGCCGCCGTTGCTCACGTTGCCGCCGCTCAGTGGAATATCCGCGAGCTGCTGCGTCACGTAGTCGGCGAGGGCTCGCATCTGAGGGACCGACAGCACGTAGGCGAACACCGGCATGCCCGGCCGGCCCGCCTGTATCGCGAGCATGGCCATGCCCGGGTTGTGCTCGGCTTTGAGCGAGGGCCCCGCGATGCTGACGAGCGCGCTCACGCCCTCACCATGTTCGCCGTGGCACATGGCGCAATGCGTGTGAAACAACGCCGGCGCGTCGGGCTCCGGCTGTGTGTCAGTCTGCGCGAACAATGCCGCTGAGGTGGGGAGAAGCAGCAGGAACAGCGCGAGGATTGACCAGGTGAGGGCTCGCTGCGTCAACATGAACCGGACCGCGTCGTGTCGAGGCGACTCCGCGAGACGAAGCCATTTGGAGACCACGCGAGGTGAAAGCAACCCGTACGCCGTGGCTGGTGGGCGGGCGGTCACGGTGCGACAAACGGCCGTGTTGCGATTCATTTCATAATGAACCGCGTCGCATGCACGCGGCGTCGGGTGTCGTCGGCTGTTCTGTATGGGAGGAGTCATGCGTATCGGGATGATCGGCATCGGGCGGATGGGGATGCCGATGGCGCAGCACCTGATGAAGGCGGGGCACGAGCTGATCGCTTACAACCGGACGCGCGAGAAGGCGGCGAGCCTGTCCGGCCGCGTGACGACCGCGGCCTCTCCCGCTGAGGCCGCACGCGATGTCGACGCCCTCCTGACGATGCTCGCGGACGATCGAGCCGTGGAGGCGATGGTGCTGGGTGAGGCTGGCGAACCAGGTGTTCTCTCGGCGCTCCGGCGCGGCGCAATCCATATCTCCTGCAGCACGATTTCCGTCGGCCTCGCGCGGCGACTGGCCGCAGCCCACGCGGCGGCGGAGCACGGCTATGTGTCCGCGCCCGTGTTCGGCCGGCCGGAAGCGGCGCAGGCTCAGAAGCTGTGGGTCGTTGCCGCGGGATCGTCGGCGCTGCTGGATCGCTGTCAGCCGATCTTCGAGGCGGTGGGACAGGGCGTCTTCCGGGTGGGAGACGATCCGGCGATGGCGAACGCGGTGAAGCTGGCGGGCAACTTCACCATCGCGGCCATGCTCGAAACGCTCGGCGAGGCGTTCGCGTTCATCCGCAAGGCCGGCGTGGATCCGCAGGAGCTGCTCGCCGTGCTGAACACCGCGCTCTACCGATCGCCGATTTACGAGAACTACGGACGCCTGATCGCCGACGGCCGCTACGAGCCGGCCGGCTTCGCGCTGCGGCTCGGGCTGAAGGATGTGCGCCTGGCGCTCGAGGCGAGCGATGCGGTGGCGGCGCCGATGCCGCTCGCGAGCCTGCTGCACGATCACCTGCTGTCGCAGGTCGCCCGCGGGCGGGGCGAGGCGGATTGGGCGGCGGTGGCGGAGGTGAGTGCGCGCAACGCCGGGTTATGAGCACGCGGAGGCGCGGAGGACGCCGAGGGGATCACAAGATGCAGACACTGTACGACTCTCAGGCGAAGGCAGACATCCTGCGGAGGCTGTCCAACCTGCAGCCGTCCAGCCCGCGGCAGTGGGGGAAGATGACCGTCGCGCAGATGCTCGCCCACTGCGCCGCGGCGGTCGAAGTGCCCTGTGGGGATCGCCTCGAGCAGCAGGTGTTCATCGGCCGGATGTTCGGGCGATTGGCGCTGATCCCGGTGCTCGGCGCCAAGCCGATGACACGGAACGCGCCGACCAGCGCTGCCCTCCGGGTTGAGGACCAGCGGGACTTCGCGAAGGAACGCGAGCGCCTGACCGAGCTCGTTGAACGATTCTGTGCGAGAGGATCAGCGGCCGCCGAGGGAGTGGCCCACAGCTTCTTCGGTCGCCTGACGGGGCAGCAGTGGGGGTGCCTGGTCTACAAGCACCTCGATCATCACCTGCGGCAATTCGGCGCGTAGGGCGGACGTGCGGTCGGCGGCGAAGGCGAACATCGGCGGTGGGGGTGCGGTTACGGTCACGGTGGCCGTGGCCGTCGCGGTCCCGCCCGCGCCGGTCGCCGTCAGTGTGTAGGTGGTGGTCGCCGCTGGGTGCACGCTGCTCGTTCCGCCCGTGCACGCGACGGTTCCGACGCCGTTATCGATCGAGCACGTCGTCGCATTCGTGATGCCGCTCCACGAGAGCGTCGATGTTTGAGGGCCGCTGATGCTGGTGGGATTGGCCGTGAACGATCCGATCGCCGGCGCCGCGGTGGTCACCGTGACCGTGGCCGTCGCGGTCGCCGTCCCGCCGGAGCCGGTCGCCGTCAGCGTGTAGCTGGTCGTCGCCGCCGGGCTCACGCTCTTGCTGCCGCCCGCGCACGCGACCGTCCCCACCCCGTTATCAATCGAGCAGGTCGTCGCATTCGTGATGCCGCTCCACGAGAGCGTTGAGGACTGCCCGCTGGTGATGCCGGTGGGACTGGCCGCGAACGATCCAATCGCCGGCGCGGCCGCGCTCACGCTGGCGGTTGCCGACGTGCTCCCGCCCGTACCGGTGGCCGTCAGCTTGTAGGTGGTCGTCGCCGCCGGGCTCACGCTCTTGCTGCCGCCCGCGCACGAGACACTGCCCACGCCGTTGTCAATCGAGCAGCTCGTCGCATTCGTGATGCCGCTCCACGAGAGCGTTGAGGACTGCCCGCTGCTGATGCTGGTCGGATTCGCGCTGAACGATCCGATCGCCGGGCTCGCCGGCGCGGTGACGGTGATGGTCGCCCTGGCCGTCGTGCTGCCGCCCGTGCCGGTGGCCGTCAGCGTATAGGTCCTTGTCGACGAGGGACTGACGCTGGTGCTCCCCCCGCTGCAGGTGACGCTGCCGACGCCGTGGTCGATCGAGCAGCTCGTCGCGTTCGTGATGCCGCTCCAGGAGAGCGTCGATGATTGTCCGCTGGTCACCGTGGACGGCGACGCCTCGAACGAGCCGATGTCCGGCATGGGTGGCGGCGGGGCTGCTCCGACGGCGACGCTCGCCGTGGCTCTGACCGTGCCACCCGCGCCGGTTGCCGTGAGCGTGTAGGTGGTGGTGGCCGTCGGGCTCACACTCTTCGTGGCGCCCCCGCAGTCGACCGTGCCGACGCCCTGGTCGATTGCGCACGTCGTCGCATTCGAGATGCCGCTCCAGGAGAGCGTCGACGACTGCCCGGTGGTGATGCTGGCCGGCGAGGCGCCGAACGATCCGATCGTCGGACCGGCCGCTGGTGTGGGGCTCGTCGGTGTGGTGGGACTCGCCGGCGGCGCGGGCGTCCCGCTCACCGTGACGGTCGCCGTTCGCGTCGTGCTCCCGCCCGCACCGTTGGCGGTCAGCGTGTACGTGGTGCTGGTCGTCGGGTTGACCGTCGCGCTCGCGTTGTTGCACGAGACGGCGCCGACGCCGCTGTTGATGGAGCAGCTCGCCGCATTGCCGATGCCCGTCCACGAGAGGGTCGACGATTGCCCGCTCGTGATCGTCGCCGGGCTGGCGGTGAACGCGCCAATCGTCGGTCCGGGCGGCGCGTTGATCGTGAGGGTCTGCGCGCTGGTCGTCCCGCCGGCGGTCTTCACCGTCACGCTGTGCGCGCCAGCATCGGCGGACGAATCGATCGTGAGGCTGACCGTGAGGGACGTGCTCTTCTGGACCGACACCGAGCCGACCGTCACGCCAGAGCCGCTGACCGCCACCGTGGTCGCGTTGCTGATGAAGTTGGTGCCGGCGAGCGTTAGCGTCACCGTGTTGCCCGCGACGGCCGTCGTCGGATTGATGGCGGTGAGCGTGGGCGCAGGCGGGACCACCGTGAACGTCATGGCCGGGCTCGTTCCGCCCGTCGCCGTCGTGAGGGTGACCGCGCGCGAGCCGAGCGACGCATCCGCGGCGATCGTCAGCGTGGCGGCCGCGGTCGTGGCGGATTGTACGCGGACGTCGCTCACCGTGATTCCGCTCCCGGTGATCACCACCGCCGCCGTGTCGCCGACCGTGAAGTCCATCCCGGTGAGCGTGACGTCGACCGTCGCGCCCTGCGCGCCGTTGGGCGGCTGAACCCCGTTCACCTGCGGGCCCGTGCCCGACGGCGAGGTCGGGCTTGCGCAACCCGCCGCCACCAACACGGCGAGCATCACCACCACCCATCCCGCGCGGCGAGAATCTGCGACCACGTAGCCAGCATCGGGTCGGACGGGGGGCGGGCCAAGCTAGGAAATGCCGGATTTCAGACGGGGAGAACCCTGTGTCCCGGCGCGGGATTTTCCCGTGCGGTGGCCAGCACCTCGTCTCTCGACCAGCCGCGCGCCCGCAGGTCGCGAATTCCGGTATCGCCGTCCGACTTGCTGAGCTTTTGATGCGGCGACTTCATGACGAGCGCGTGATGCAGGAATCGCGGCGGCTCGGATCGCCCCAGCATGCGGGCGAGCTGGATCTGGCGCCCCGTCGACGCCAGCAAGTCGTCGCCGCGGATGACGAGCGTGACGCCCTGGCGGAAGTCGTCGACCGCCGCCACGAACTGATACGTCCAGTTGCCGAGCCGGTCCCGCACCAGCAGATCGCCGCACTGCTCAGACGGACACTGCGTCTGCGGCCCGCGTCGAAGATCATCGAAGCG
>JANWLS010000043.1 GCA_025450765.1 Vicinamibacterales bacterium
AAGCTGTACCTGGTCGGCTACATGGCGGCCGGCAAGACCACGCTGGCGCGCGCCCTCGCCCGCCGGCTCGGCTGGCGCGCCGAGGACGTCGACGATCTCATCGAGCAGCGCGAGCATCAGACCGTCGCCGCGATCTTCGCGAGCCGCGGCGAGCCCTACTTCCGGGACGCCGAGCGCGCCGTGGTCGCCTCTCTCCTGCCGGAACGCCATCTGGTCGTCGCCACAGGCGGCGGGACCTTCGCCGAACCGGACAACCGCGCGGCCATCCTGCGCGACGCGCCGGCGATCTGGCTCGACGTCCCGCTCGAACAGATCATCCAGCGGCTGCCGCCCGACAATCGACGGCCGCTCGCGGCCGACCGCGAGCAGCTGCGGCAGCTCTACGACAGCCGCCGGCTCGCCTACCGGCAGGCCACGCTGCGCCTCGACGCCTCCCGCGCGCCGGTCGAAGGACTGGTGGAACAAATCCTCGACTGGTGCGAGTACTAAGCGGATGCAGTACCTGATTCTGTCGGACATCCACGGCAATCTCGAGGCGCTCGACGCGGTGCTCGCCGCCGAGCCCGAGGCGACGCGGGGCCGCGTCGTGGTCCTCGGCGATCTCGTCGGCTATGGCGCCGATCCGAACGCCGTGATCGATCGGGTCCGCGGCCTCGACGCCGTGGCGATCCGCGGGAACCACGACAAGGTCGTCTGCGGCCTGGCGCCCCTGTCCGGCTTCAACGCAGCTGCACGGACGGCCGCCGAGTGGACGCGCGAGGCGCTCACGCCGGCGGCGCTCGACTACCTGACCTCACTTCCAGCCGGTCCGTACGATGTCGACGAACAGCTCGCCATCTGCCACGGCGCACCATTCGACGAGGATGCGTATCTCTTCGACGAACGGGACGTCCATCGCGCTTTCCGCGCCATCCATCGCCCGCTCTGCCTGTTCGGACACACCCACGTCCCGGTCGCGTGGAGCTGCGACCCGCACGGCGTGGATCTGTGCAGCCCCGGCGATCGCACGGAGACCTCGATTGCGCTGAAGACGGGTGTTCGATACCTGGTGAATCCGGGGTCGGTGGGACAACCGCGCGATGGCGATCCGCGCGCCGCCTACGCGCGCGTGGACACCGAGGCAGGGACGCTCGTGCTCCGGCGCGTGGCGTACGCCGTCCACGAAGCGCAGCAGAAGATTCTCAGCGCCGGACTTCCGGCGGCGCTGGCGATGCGTCTCGCCCGGGGACGCTAGACGCCGGTGCGTGCTGGGCCGTCTGCTCGCGCTCGCGTTCTCTCACCTTGACCGCGCGTTCCTCGCGCCGCTTCAACTCGGCCGCGTAGGCGTCGGCGGCCGCGCGCGACCCGAGGATCCAGCCGATCACCATGCCGACCACGAGGACGGCGGGAATGAAGACGAAATGGCCGGCTGTCACTTGCGCAGCTGCCCTTCCATCTGACGAAGCTCGGTTTCCACGCGTCCCAGCCGCCGCCAGATGAACCAGAGATAGACGAGCAGCGCGACCCAGATGAAGGCGTAGGCCGCGATGAGCAGCGGCGCGGCCGGCATGCGCTGGGCCGGCGGCAGCGAATTGGCCGGCACGAAGCCCTCGAGCCCGCCTTCTGGCGGCACTTGCTGCGCCCAAGCCGTCGCCGTCGTCATCAGCATCAGCGCGACGGCCACGCCGCTCACCCACACGCACCGACAGAAGGAGCTCAGCATCTTCATATATCACTCGCCTCGAGAAAGAGCTGTTCCACGCGCGCCCGCTGTTCCTCGAGCCGAAGCCGGGACACGAACACGAGCGAATAGACGACGAGGAACGCGAACACGCAGAACCAGAACGGAATCGCCATCCCCTCGCCGAGCGTCGTGACCACCGTCGTCTTCGGGTGCATCGTCCGCCAGATGTCCACCGAGACATAGACAAAGGGGACGTTGGCCATCCCGAAGATCGCCATCGCCGCGCTCAGCTTGTCCGAGCCGGGGCCGCCGTACTTGCGCACGAGGAGGTAGCCCACGAAGATCATCCAGAGCAGGAAATACGAGGTGAGCCGGACATCCCACGTCCACCAGACGCCCCAGGCGATACGCGCCCACAGCGGGCCGGTGACCAGCACGAACAGGCCGAAGACCACCGCCAGCTCGCCGGCCGTCACGGCGACATGATCGGCCGCCGGGCGCTTCTTCAGCAGGAAGATGATGCTCCAGATCCCGCAGATGAACACCGACAGCATCATCATCATCGCCGACGGGACGTGAAAGTAGAAAATCTTCTGGATCAATCCCATCGTCGCTTCGTACGGTGCCTCGGCGATGAGGACCGGAGCGACCACCATCAGCAGGATGGCGAGCACGAGCAACGGCGCGAAGAACTTCCGCATCCCGGGCACTCCCCTATTCGGTCATGAGCGGCTCGAACGTCCAGAGCGACAGCGTCAGGAAGACGACGTCGAAGGCGACCAGCAGGCTGATGAGCATGACGATGATGGCCGGGTCGACAACCGGTTGCACGAGCGCCGCCGTGCCCCTGACTCCGGCAATGATGACCGGAATCGTGATCGGATACAACAGGACGGGCAGCAGCACGTCGCGGCTCCGTGCGCGCACCAGCATCGCCGCAAAGAGCGTCCCGACCGCCGCGAAACCGATCGTGCCGGAGACGAGCAGGCCGGCCAGGAGGAGCGGTCGCGAAAAAAATGGCGCGGCGAACAGCAGCGCGACCAGCGGCACGATGATGAGCTCGGTGGCAAACAGCAACGCCAGGATCCCGAGCAGCTTCCCGACGTAGATCGCCGGCCGGGCGGCGGGCGCCAGCATCAGCGCCCGCAGCGTCTCCGCGTGCCGCTCCCGTTCGAATGCGCGGCCGAGGGCCAGCGTCCCGGCGAAGGCGATGGCAATCCAGAGGATGCCGGCGGCGGCGTCGCCGAGCGGTTCGCCTTCCCGGACGAACGCGAAGGCGAACACCAGCACGCACGACACAGCGAAGAACAGCGTCGTGTAGAGAATCTCGCGGCTGCGGACCTCGATGGTGAGGTCCTTCCGCATCACGAGCAGGACGACGCGCGCGAACATGATCAATGATGTCTCAACCGGGGCCGGACCGGACGCTCGGCCCGGCGTCGAGACTGGGAGTGTACGATAGTCCATGTCATTTTCGCGGCTGAATCTCCATCCGGGGCTCGTCCAGGGCGTCAAGGACCTCGGATTTACGCGCCCCACGCCCATCCAGGCCGACGCCATCCCGCCCGCGCTGGCCGGCCGTGACCTGCTCGCCTGCGCGATGACCGGCAGCGGCAAGACGGCGGCGTTCCTGCTGCCCATCCTGCACAAGCTGATCGACGAGCGCCGCGGCGCCACCCGTGCGCTGGTGCTCACCCCGACGCGCGAGCTGGCGGCGCAGGTGCTCGGCGACCTGACGGACCTCGCGCTCCACACGCCCATTACCGCCGCCGCGGTCTATGGCGGCGTCGGCATGGCGCCGCAGGAGCACGCCTTCCGAAGCGGCGTCGATGTGATCATCGGGACGCCGGGCCGCCTGCTGGATCATTTCCGCGCGCCGTACGCCAAACTGGCCGGACTGAAGTACCTGGTGCTGGACGAAGCGGATCGGATGCTCGACATGGGGTTTCTCCCCGACATCCGCCGCGTGCTGCGTCACCTGCCGTCGCGCCGCCAGACCCTGTTCTTCAGCGCGACGATTCCACCTCCGATTGCCACGCTCGCGCACGAAATGCTGCGTGACCCGGCCACCATCAACGTCGAGCGGCGCGCCGCGCCGGCCGTGGGCATTACGCAGGCCATCTACCCGGTGCCCCAGCACTTGAAGACGGCTCTCCTGCTCACCCTGCTGCAGCGAAATGAAATGCAGGAGGCGCTCGTCTTCACGCGGACGAAGCATCGGGCCGACCGGCTTTCGAGGCAGCTCGCGGCGGCAGGCCTGGCGGTGGAGCGCATTCACGGCAACCGGTCGCAGCTCCAGCGGACGCGGGCCCTCGAGGGATTCAAGAGCGGCAAGTACCGGGTGCTCGTCGCCACCGACATCGCGGCCCGCGGGATCGACGTGACGGCGCTCGGCCACGTCGTGAACTTCGACGTCCCGGCCGTGCCGGAGGACTACATTCACCGCGTGGGGCGCACGGCGCGGGCAGAGATGACGGGTGCCGCCTTTACGCTCGTCTCGCCGGAGGAAGAGACCAGCCTGCGCGGTATCGAGCGCGCCATCGAGAAGCGCCTGCCGCGCGTGACCGTGCCCGACTTCGACTACACGAAAAGCCAGGAGGCCCCGCCGCCGGATCGGCCGAAGGGGCACCGGCCGATTGGGCGCCCCTTCCTGCCGGGCGGCGCGCAGCACCGCGACCGGCAGCGCCCGGGCAGTCACGCCAGACGCCGACGCCAGAAACGGTCGTAGCCGGTTCAGAAGCCGAGCGTGTCGTCGGCCGACGGCCCGTAGGTGGCTGGAACCGGCGCCCCGACCAGCCGGAGATAGACACCCAGCTGCGCTCGATGGTGCACGATGTGGTTGATGAACATCTCGCGGTAGGCCATGAAGCGCGATCCTTCAAAGATCGGCTTGCCCGCGAATGACAGCGTCCAGGGCTGGGTCCAGGCCTCGTCGGAGGTGTTCTGGAGGGCACGCCTGGCCTCGGCGCTCCCCTCGTCGAGCGCGCGCACGAGCTGCGCCGGCGACTCGAACACCAACGGCTTCATGCCGGCCGTCGAGAAATCGAGCCCCGGCGCCGTCAGGATCGCCACGCCGAACCCGGTGAGCTGCGCCACGTGCGGCGCCAGCTTCTTGAGCGGCGTCGACTTCGGGTGAGGCGCGAAGTCGCCCTTGTCGGGCGGCACCCGCTCGAGGGCCGTCCGCGTCTTCTTCATTTCCTCGTCGAACTCCTTCAGGAGCAGGTCGCGAATCGCCATGTCATCCTCCGGATCGTCTCAATCTCGATCCGCAGGGGCCAGCCTTCGTGCCGGCCCCGGCGAATCCATCGTTAGCGCTGATGCGTCGGCTTCGGACGCACGGCATTCGCCAGCGTCAGCCGCTTGTCGTGCGTCACGTAGCTGACCTGGAGGTTGTACCCGTTCGGCGTGAACGTGTGATAACTCTTGAAGGCCGCGACGTGAATCTCGTCGCCCGTCGACGTGTCCACGCGTGCCGCGAGCCCGCGCTTTTCGAGATCCTCCTTCACCTTGTCGGTATCCCACGGGCTGATCCCGAACGAGATGTGATCGAGGCCCGTCCGGCGCTTCTCGGTCGCAAAGTTGGGCGCGAGCGGATTGCCGCCGCGGATGATGATGTCGCCCACCTCGCCGATCATGCACTCGTTCTGGCTCCCCTCGTCGTAGGTCGGCTTCCACCCGAGCAGGTTCGTGTAGAACGAGACGGCCTTCTTGTAGTCGTGCACCCCGAAGGACAGGTGATCGAGCCACACCGTCTGCCATCCGGTTGACGCGAACGGCTCGGCGGCCGAGAGCGTCGCGTGCGGCGGCGACGTGCGGCGGGCCTTCGTCAGCCCGTTCGCGTTGCTGATCTGCAGGTCGAACCCATCGAGGTCCTTGACGTGGAAGCTCTCGAAACCGCCGGGGCCATTGTCCGCCACTGGCGTCATCCCGCGCTTGCGGAGCTCGGCCGCGACGCTCTTCGCATCCCACGGATCGATCGCGAAGCAGAAGTTGTCGACGATGCCATGGACCGGCCCGCGACCGCCCGGGCGCCCTTCGCCACTGCCCGTTGCGAACGCGCTGGCGGGCGCCTGCTGGAAGATCACCGACCCCCAGGTTCCAATATCCATGATGGCCTGCTTCCCATCGTCGCTCCTGAGCTTCCAGCCCATGAGCGCCTGGTAGAAGGCGGCTTCCTTCTGGTAGTCGGCCACGCGGAAGGTGAGATGATCGAGCGAGACCGTCTTCCAGCCGGTCGGCGCGAAGACGGGAGCGATCGGGGACGTGTTGCAATCGGGCGACCCGAAGCTCCGGATACAGCGGCCCTGCCCGAAGGCGGTGACGGGCGCCGCGACGGCCGCCGCGCCGAGCGCTTGCAGCAGGGTTCGGCGCGAGATCATCG
>JANWLS010000044.1 GCA_025450765.1 Vicinamibacterales bacterium
CAGGCGCTCGATGAAGTCAGCGGGAAACCCTGCCGGGTACACGCGAAACGGCCGATCGAGGATGAGACCGGCCATCTCCCAATGTCCAGTCACCGAATCCTTCCCGGCCGACCGCTCAATCATCCGCCCGGTCGCCGCTTCCGCGGATGGAGAGGATGCACCCAGGGCGACCAGCCGACCGAGGCCGAGGCGGCGCAGGGTCGGAACCCGCAGCGGCACGCGAGCCGCGACATGGCCGAGCGTATCCGCACCGGTATCGCCGTAGGCCGCTGCGTCGGGCAACGCGCCCATGCCGACACCGTCGAGCACGATGATCAGAAGACGTGCGGGCGAGGTCACCGGATGAGGACTCGCGCGGCAGAAAACCACGCAGGAGAGGCGATCAGCCCTGGTGCGGAGAAGACAGGTAGTTGTTGACCGGGCGTGGCGTCTTGATTGCCGCAATCGCGTGCTTGAAAATCATGAAGTCGGCGCCGTTCTGCTCGATGACGAGCGCGAACCGATCGAAGTTCTTGATGCGGCCCTCGAAATCGCGCCCGTCCATCATCCGGACGTTCACGGTGAGGCGCTCGCGCCGGGCGTAATTCAGGAAGATATCCTGAATATTCGGAACGGCCCCCTTCGAATCGGACACCTGCGCCATCAACCGGTCTCCCGCCATCGCGCGGCCAGCGCCGCGGCGACCGCTGCACGCGTGCCGGGCTGCTCGCCCGCCGCCGAAAACCAGACTAGGTTAGGCTCTTTCCTGAACCAGATCAACTGCCTGCGGGCGTATCGGCGATTCTCTTGCACGATTAATGCACGCGTCGCGGCCTCGTCTCGATCCCCACGCAGGTACTCGAGCACCTGGCGATACACCAGTCCGGAAAAGGGGCGCGCGGTCGGTGGCAATCCTGAGGCCAGCAGGCCCCGCACCTCGTCGATGAGCCCACGTGCGAACTGCTCGTCCACGCGACGCGCCACGCGGGCCGCCGTGTCGGCAGCCTCCAGGCGCAGACCGATCGGCAGGATGTCCCAGCCTTCGAGCGGCGCCACGGTATCGGCGAAATGCGCCGTGAGCGGCCGGCCCGTCAGAAAGAACACTTCGAGCGCACGCACCAGGCGCTTCGTATCGCGGGGCTGAATGCGCAGCGCCGATGGCGGATCGACCCGCGCCACCATCCGGTGGAGAAACGCCGGCCCGCGTCGCGCCGCGATGCCCTCGAGCCGGGCGCGCAGCGCGGCGTCGCGACCGGGACCCGGAAACAGGCCGCGCGTGAGGGCGCGGTAATACAGGCCGGTGCCGCCGACGACGATCGGCAGATGCCCGCGCCCGGCGATCGCGCGGACGGCGTCCGCGGCCTCACGGGCGTAGCGCGCCGCCGTGTACTCCTCTGCCGGATCGGCGACGTCAATCAGATGATGGGGAATGCCGCCGCGCTGTTCGAGCGATGGCTTATCGGTCCCGATATCGAAGCCGCGATAGACCGCCGTCGAATCGCAACTGACGATCTCACCACGCCACTGCCTGGCCAGGGCGACGCCGAGCGCGCTCTTGCCGCTCGCTGTCGGTCCCAGGATGGCGACCAGCCGCTGCACGGGTTACCCGACGCGCGTGAGCGCCAGGACGATGAGCGCCGAGAGCAGAAGCAGCAGCCCGAGCTGCTGGATGCGCGTCGGCCTCACCGCGGCGGCGTCTCGTTGTAATAGAAGGTGACGGTGAAGAAGGCGTGCTCGGAGGGATACTCCGGCGGGAGCGGCTGCGTGGGATTGGACGTCCGCAGCGCGTTGAACGCCGCGTTGTTGAACGCATCGACATTCGACGGCCCAGCCACGTGCAGGTCGGTGATCGATCCGTCCTTGTGCACGTTGAACTGCAGGACGACGTGGCCCTTCATGCCCATGACGGCATACGGGATCAGCCAGTTCCGCCGGATCTGCGCGATGAAGCGCTGGATCCACGGACCGAAGTCCACGCCCTTGGTATCGAACTGGATGTCGGGCCCGAACTGCCCGCCGCCGCCCGGATCGTTGAACTGTTGCTGCTGCACGTACTGCCGCAGGTCGTGCAGCGATTCACCGAGCGCGCCGCCTGGCGTGACCGCCCGCGGCACCACGTCGGGATGCGTCGCCGGCGGGTCGAGCGGCTTGTTGAACGTGAGCGCCGGATTGGTGGTCTGCGGCGGCTGCGGCGTCGTGCGGTTCTCCGCCATCTTCGGCGGCTGCGGCGCCGGCGGCGTCTTGGGCGGCTGCGGCTGCTCGCCCGGGCCGCGCCCCCGCGGCCGCTCGCGCGGCTCCGCCAGCACCTTCTCCTGCGAATTGCCGGTCACCTTCGGTTGCAGGACGAGCGACGGCTGCTTCTGCTCCGGCGACTGCGCGACACGGCTCTTGTCGGAGGGCGGCGCCTGCGCGCGGGGCCGTTTGGCTTCGAGATCCAGTTTGGGCTGGACAAAGACGAACTGTATCGGCGGCTCCTGCCGTGCCACCACCTGGACGGGGACGACCGGCGCCGGCAGAACGCGCGGGGCGAAGATCAGGGCCGCGATGAGGAATAGATGCACCACGAGGGCGAGCAGGAGTCCATCGTGCCACGATAGAGCCTGCCCGATCGAGTCCTCGTCGGAATGGCGGCCTTGAATATCGAGCTGCATCTAAACCTAACGATTATAGCAACTTTGGGGCATCAGCCCGTCTTATTCCGGGGACAGAAACGATGCTACGGGGGGACAAACGCCCCCCGCGCGGCGTCGCGCTCAGCCGCGCGTGCATGGCGCGTGCCTGTCGGAGACGGGAGACGGTCGCCCTACACCGTCGCTGTATACAAATACGCAATACCCAGCGTGAGTGCTTCAGCCCGGACCTCGGAAAAACCGGCCGCGCGCAGGAGGGCGCAGAATTCGTCGGGCGGGGGGAAGGCATCCACCGATGCCGGGAGATAGGTGTACGCGGCGGTGTGCTTCGAGACAAGGCGCCCGATCCGCGGCAGGATGTGCCGGAAATACCACAGATAGATCGCGCGCACGAGTGGCGACGCTGGCAGGCCGAATTCAAGGATGGCGAGGCGGGCACCCGGCCGACACGCGCGGACAATCTCCCGCGCCGCCACCGACGGGTCCGCGACGTTTCGGATGCCGAAGGCGATCGTGACCGCGTCGAGGCTGGCCGGCGCCACCGGGAGCGACATCGCATCGCCGCGCACCAGCGTGACGGGCGCCTGCCGGGACGCCTGCGCGGCCCGCGCGACCTTGTCGTGGCCGACCCGCAGCATCGCCGCCGCGAAATCGATCCCGATCACCCGGCCCGCACGAGGACGCGCCGCCAGCGCCAGGTCGGCGGTGCCGGTGCAGAGATCGAGCACGGTCTCGCGTCCCGTCAATCGGAGGGATCGGATCGCGCGCGCGCGCCAGTAGCGATCGATGCCAGCACTCAGGACGTGATTGAGCAGGTCGTAGCGCCCGGCGATCGCGTCGAACATGCCGGCGATCCGGGCCGGCGCCTTGGTGCGCAGCGCCTCGTCGATGGCCGCGTTCGTGTCGGCGGCCACGGTCACACCGCTCCCGTCCACTCCGGATAGAGCGCGTGATCGAAGCCGAGCGCGCTCAGCACCTTCCCCGCCATGAAGTCGGCGAGGTCGTCGAGGGTCTTCGGCTGCTGGTAAAAGGCCGGCATCGCGGGCAGCACCATGGCGCCCGCCTCCGCGCACAGGACCATGTTCTTCAACTGCGGCAGGCTCATCGGCGTTTCCCGCGGCACGATGACGAGCCGCCGGTGCTCCTTCAGCATCACGTCCGCGGCCCGCTCGACGAGATTGCGCGAGAGCCCGTGCGCGATGCCGGCCAGCGACTTCATCGAGCATGGAATGACGACCATCCCGCGGCTGCCGTGGCTCCCGCTCGCGATCGGCGCACCAAGATCCTTGTTGCTGTACACCTGCACGGCCCCGTCGGGGACGCTCACGCCGTACTTCTCGCCCAGATAGGCCGGCAGGCGATCGACGCTGGCGCGCTCGCCGAGCTCGTCTCGGAGCAGGCGCCGGCCGAAATCGCTGACGACGAGCTCGAGGCGACAGCCGGCCGTGAGGAGCGCCGCCAGCGTGCGCATCGCGTACAGCGCGCCGCTCGCGCCCGTAATCGCCACCACGACCGGCGTCCGCGCGTGTTCAGACATACAGGGAGATCGCGGTGATCAGAAGATACAGAATCCCGACGTACCCATTCAGATCAAACGCCTGCTTCACGCGCGACAGATCGCTGGCGCGCACCAGCGACTGCTCGTACACGAGCAGCGCGGCGACCAGGCCGACGCCCGGCAGGTACAGCGGCCCCATCCGCATCGTCAGTGCCAGCGCCGCCAGCGCCGCCACGGCGATCACGTGCAGCCCGCGTGAGATCCAGAGCGAGGTCGACACGCCGAACCGCACCGGGATCGATCGCAGGCCGTGCGCTCGATCGAAGGCCAGATCCTGGCAGGCATACAGCACGTCGAAGCCGCCCACCCAGGTGCCAATCGCCAGGCCGAGCAGCCAGGGCGGCCATCCACCACGTCCGCCCACGGCGAGCCAGCCGCCGACCGGGGCCACCGCCATGGCGAGTCCCAGAAAGAGCTGCGTCCAGGTGGTGTAGCGCTTCGCCAGCGAGTACCAGAAGACGATCGCGAGCGCGACGGGCGAGAGCGCGCCACACAACGGATTCAGCTCGAACGCCGACCAGATGAACACTGCCGAGGCGAGCGTCACGAACGCCGCCGCTTCACGACGCGACATGGCGCCGCGCGGCAACTCCCGCATCGCCGTCCGGGGATTGAGCGCGTCGTAGCCGGCATCCACGAGCCGGTTGAAGCCCATCGCCGCGCTCCGCGCCGCCACCATCGCGACGAGAATCCACGCGATCGTGCCGCCGGTCACCGGATGCTGCTGCGCGGCGAGCAAGGCCCCGGTGAGCGCAAACGGCAACGCGAAGACGGAGTGACTGAACCGGACGAACGACGCGTACGTCTTCACGCGTCCCGTGCCCGCCCTGGTGCTCAGCGCTGGATACTCTCGTGCACCCAAGAAACGTCCTCCGGCTCCACGCCGCTCACGAGATATTCTTCCACATCGACCGTTCCCGGCGGTATCCGGACGGCGAGCAGGTCCGCCGCGCGACCAGGCCCGATCGAACCGAGCTCGTCACCGAGACCGAGAGCCTCGGCCCCGTGTCGCGTGGCGCTTTCGAGCAGGCGGGCCGCCGGCACGGATGGCGCCACCTGGTGCAGGGCCGCCAGCTCGGCGAACAGGTTCAGATCGGGTGCGCTCGCCAGGCTGTCGGTTCCGAGAGCCACGCGCACGCCAGAGGCGTAGAACGCTTCGACCGGTGGACGGCCGACCCCCGTGTAGACATTGCTGCGCGGACACGCGACGACCGTCGCTCCGATGCGCGCGAGCTCGAGGAGATCCGCGCGAGTCGCCTGTACGCCGTGCACGACGAGCGTGCGCCGATCGAGGAAGCCGAGGCTCGCCAGGTACGCCACCGGGCTCACGCCTGGCGCGCGCCACTCCGGATTCCAGGCGCCCACATCATCGAGCAACCTTCGCCACGCGCCGGTGCCGTCGCGCAGGAACTCCACTTCGTCCGGGGACTCGGCCAGGTGCACGCTGATGGGCAGCTCCGGCCGGTTCCGCATCGCGTCGCGAATCGCCTCGAACAGCGCCGGTGCGACGGAATACGGCGCGTGCGCCGCGAGGCTGATCTGCACGCGCGCGCCGTCGGGCCTCGGCTCGGCGTCCACCGCGGCGGCGACGAGTCCGCGGGCATCATCGGGCCGAAAACCGAGGAGCTCGTGAAAGATGACGGCGCGCATGGGACTGCCCGCGAGTGCTTCGATGCTCACAAGCGTGTTACTGATGTCGCCGAGTGCCGCGGTCCCGCTGCGCCGGGCGTCGCCGATCGCCGTGCGCATGGCGGCCAGGATGGCGGGCGCGGCTGGATCGGTGCGGGCGCGCTGCGCCGCAATCACCTGCCGCACCCAGGGGACGAAGGAGGGCTGCGGCGGAATCGTGCCGCGCAGATAGGACAGCTCGAGATGGGTGTGCGCGTTGACGAGGCCTGGCAGAATCGCCACGTCGCCGAGATCGATCTCCGTTGTCTCGCGCGGCCGCGGTTCGCCGGCAGTGCCGACCGCGATCACTCGACCGCCGCCGGTCGTCACCCAGCCTCCGCGAATGGGTGCGGCGGCGATGGGGAGCAGCCAGGCGGCGCGCCAGCTCTTCGACTGGGGCACTGAACGCCCCAACATCAGTTCCTGGCGGGATCGGGGCCCGAAGGCCGGAGCCCGGAGTCCGGCTCGGCCTGGCCGCGCTGTTCCTTGCCGGTCCGGCTGCGTGCCGGGTAGTTGAGGAGCTCGGAGGGAACCGACGCGTCGCCGTCGCGACGCGCCGTCGCCAGGTTGTGCATGCGCGGCACGGCGCGCTCGCGGAAGATCGGACCGCCGAGGATGTCGTAGTGCATGTTGCGCCGGCGCGGGATGAACCCGGCGTCCTCGATGTTCCGCACGATCTCGACTTCGTCCATGCAGTACGCGGCGCCGGCCGCGCGGACGACGTTCTCCTCGATCATGACGGAGCCCATGTCGTCGGCACCGAAGGCCAGACTGAGCTGCCCTACCTTCCCACCCTGCGTCACCCAGGAGGCCTGCAGGTGATCGAAGTTGTCCAGCACGAGTCGCGCGAGGGCGAGCGTGCGCAGGTAGTCGACGCCGGTCGCCTCCGACCCACCGAGCTCGGTGTGCGACGGCTGGAAGCTCCAGGTGATGAACGCCGTGAAGCCGCCGGTCTCATCCTGCAGGGTGCGAAGCCGCAGCAGATGTTCGAGCCGCTCCTCATCGGTCTCGACCGTGCCGTACATCATGGTGGCGGTGGTGCGGAGACCGGCGCGGTGCGCGTGACGCATCACGTCGAGCCACTCGTCAGCGGTCGCCTTGCCGTAGCAGTGCAGGAGCTTGCGGACCCGATCGACGAGGATTTCAGCGCCGCCTCCGGGAATGCTGTCCAGCCCCGCCGCAATCAGCCGATCGATCACTTCCGGCACCGGCAGCTTCGACAGCCGCGAGAGGTGGATCACTTCCGGCGGCGAGAGCGCATGGAGCTTGAACTCCGGATAGCGCTGCTTGACGCTGCGGAACAGATCCTCGTACCAGGCGAGCGGCAAGTCAGGATTGTGCCCGCCCTGCAACAGCAACTGCACGCCGCCCACCGCGATGGTCTCGTCGATCTTCCGGAAGATCTCCTCGAAGCCGAGCACGTATCCGTCGGACGCCCCGACGTCGCGATAGAAGGCGCAGAAGCTGCAACGGGCCACGCAGACGTTCGTGTAGTTGACGTTGCGATCGATGATGTAGCTGACGATCCGATCGGGGTGTTTGCGGGCGCGGACGCCATCGGCCAGATCGCCCAGCAGGTGCAGCGACGCGTGGCGGTACAGCTGGAGCGCCTCAGGCCCGCTCAGGCGCCCTCCCGCACGAACCTTTTCCGCCAGGTCATCCATCGCCACGGCAGGATCCCTCACCGCTCGTCGAAGCGGCCGTTGCGCTCGGCCGGCGTGAAGCCGGCCGCCTCGACGTTGCCGCGCACCTCGGCGGCGCCAGCGCGCCCCTCGCGCGGTGGCTCGAGCGCCGGCACCTGATCCACATCGTCGGCTCCAGCCGCCAGCGCGACCTGCGCCAGCTTCGGCCCGTAGAGCGTCCAGTCGACCTGGATCATCTCCACATTGTCGACGAGCAGCCGGGCCAGTGCAACCTCACGGATATCGGCATAGCCGGTCGTGGGCCGCTCGGGATCGATCCGGCGCGGCAAGGGTCGAAACGTCCGCAGCACGCCGACGCTGCGCTGGAGATCGGCCACCTGGCGCAGCGACTCAATCGGCGGATGGCCCGGCCCGCTGGTGAGCGACGCCCTGGCGAGGATCAATCCGGCCATGTTCACCGCTTCGATGGCCGCTTCCTTCTTTGGCAGGCGATCGACCGCGGCGTCGGCCACGAGCTCCAATCCGGCTTCGCGGAGGCGCTCGAGCAGTGTCCGCAGCGAAAGACCGGCGCCGGCGGCCAGCCGATCGAGGTCGGACAGCTCGAAGGCGGATACCGGCACCTCGCCGGCGATGGCCAGCGTTTCTTCGATGCGCGCGAGCGCCGAGTCCACCGTGGGCGGCGCGCCGACGATCTGCAATTCCCCCGCTCCGGATGCTCTCGGCGGCAACGGGCCCGAGCCGCTCACCTGCTGCACGCGCACGAAGGTCGTGCGGGTGCCGTGCCGCCGACGGCGCACGCGGTCGGCGAGCGTCATGAGGGAGATGAGCTGGTGAGGGGCCAGGAGCTCGGTGAGGTCGGCCTCGGAGAGGGACTCCCCAGCATCGACTTTTCGGGTGATGTTCGCGACCATAGTCAGTAGGAAGGCCGTGGACCGTGACCCCCGGCCCGCGGCCGGCGGTCCGTCGCCGCTCCAGATATTTTACCCACAGCTGTGCTTGACGCCCGGGGCGCCCTCGGTCAACAGTGGCAATCGACGCCCCCGTTCGGCGGCCTGCCGGGCCTGACGGGTCGACCATACGGCAGGCGCGCAGGAGGAGTTGATGCCTTCTTCATCGATTCACCTGCCTGAGCCCACCCTCGCGACTCAGGCCGCCCCAAGCGTCACCCCGGATCCCCACGTCGACACCAGCCGCCGGATTCTTCAAGCGATCTTCTCGAGGTATCCGCACCGGGACTTCACGGTGCAGTTCTGGAACGGCGTCCGCTGGACGCCCGACACCGGCGACCCTTCTCGCTTCACGCTCCATCTCCGGCACCCTGGCGCGCTCCGCCAGATGTTCGCGCACCGCAGCGAACGGACCCTTGGCGAAGCCTTCGTCCATGGCGACTTCGACGTCGAGGGCGATCTGGAAGCGGCATTTCGCGCGGTCGATTACCTCATGCTGGTCCGGCCCAGCCTGCTCGAACAGGTCCACCTGCTGCAGCTGGTGCGCCATCTGCCGCCGGCCAGCGGAAAGCATGGAGAGTTCCAGCCAGCGACGCTCGCGGGCCGCGTCCATTCCAAAGCGCGCGATCGCCGGGCGGTCACGTTCCATTATGACTTCTCGAACGAATTCTTCGCGCTCTGGCTGGACCGGGCGATGGTCTATTCGTGCGCGTATTTCGCCTCGCCGAGCGAGGACGTCGACACGGCGCAGGCCCGCAAGCTCGATTACCTCTGCCGCAAGCTGAGGCTCAAGCCAGGCGAACGGCTGCTCGACATCGGCTGCGGCTGGGGCGGTCTCATCGTGCATGCCGCACGGCACTATGGCGTGGACGCGACAGGGATCACGCTCAGCGAACCCCAGGCGCATCTCGCCAACGCGCGCATCCGCCAGGCAGGGCTCGGGGATCGCTGCCGGGCAGTGATCCGCGACTATCGCGATCTCGGCGCCGACACGCCGTTCGACAAGATCGTGAGCGTCGGCATGATCGAACACGTCGGCGAAGCGTGCCTGCCCGAGTTCTGCAGCCAGGCATTCCGGGTGCTTCGTCCCGGCGGCGCGTTCCTGCTGCACGGCATCGGCACGTCGCGGCCCGCGATGTCACGGCGCGGCGCCTTCGGGGAGCAATACGTGTTTCCTGACACGGAGCTCGTCTCGGTGGCGACCACCATCGCGGCCGCGGAGGGCGCCGGCTTCGAAGTACGCGACGTCGAGAGCCTCCGCGAGCACTACGCGCTGACGCTGCGGCAGTGGATCCGCCGCCTCGAATCGCGGTGGACGGAAGCCTGCGACATGGTCGGCGAGTCGGCGTGCCGCGTCTGGCGCCTCTTCATGGCCGGTGCGGCTTACCGTTTCGCCGTCAGCGACTACAACCTCTATCAGACGCTGCTGGTCCGGCCCGACAACGGCGTGAGCGGCGTGCCGTTGACGAGGGGGGATTGGTACGTGAAATAGGAAGTGGCTTCGGGCAGCATCATTCAATGGCGGCGGGGCCCCACCCCCGCCGCGAACTGACGCGGATGCCGCGCCTCGGATCTACTGATCCTCGGCGCGGCATGGCCGCAGGCGCTCGTGTCCCAGTCGGTGCCCACACGCGTCGCGAACAGACGCCCATGC
>JANWLS010000045.1 GCA_025450765.1 Vicinamibacterales bacterium
AAGAATGTCGCGGAGGGCCGCGCGGTGCTTCAGGTAGGCCGGCGGCCGCAGGTCGCCATCGCCATTGAGCAGCGGGTGCCAGTGCGCGGTGGAGAAGTACATGTAATAGCGCTCGAGCGCCGGCTCGCCGAACGGGAGCTCGACGATTGGCGCGGCGGGCGGCAGCTCGGCGACAAACCGATAGACGAGGGGAAATAGCGCGGGCGACGGCACCGGGCCTTGCGGCACCCGCACGAGATGGCTGTCGAAGTCGGCCGACTGTCCATCAAGCGCGATCGGCATCGTCCCCGCCTGCACCAGGATGATGAGGCCGATGACGGCGATGCCGGCGGCGCCGAAGCGGAGCCGATCGATCGCCGCGGCTCCGTAGCCGGCGACGAGCGCCAGCGCGAGCACGGCGACCATGCGATAGCTCCGCGGATCCAGCAGGAGGCTCGTCCCACGGCCTTCGACGAGCCCGCGCGCCTGCACGTGGAGATACGGCCAGACCACGGGCAAGGTGGCGATCGTCACCACGAGCCCCGCGATCGCCAGGTCGCTCCACATCCGGCCATCGCGCCACAGGTCGCGCCAGGCGATCTGCGCCACGACGAACGCGAGGATGGGCAGCAGGAAGACGAGGTAGGCCGTGCACGAGAGGTTCTGCAGGACGATGGCGGCCACCGCGCCGGCGAGCGCTCCGCCGCGTCGCGCGCGGAAGTAACGGAGCAGCGCGTACAGCGCGAACGGCAGCCACTGCGCCGACAACATTTCCACGTGTGCGAGCTGCGTGAAGCGATAGGGCGCGAAGGCGTACAGGAGTCCGGCGAGCAGCGCGGGCCAGCTTCGCCCCGTGGCCTCGCGGACGAAGAGATACGCGCCGAGGCCGCAGAGCACGAACGTGGAGAGCACGAGCAGGTTGTAACAGAGCACCAGGTTGCCGGAGGCGAGGTAGACGGGGAGCGCCTGGAGTGCCTGGCCGGTGAGGTGCTCGCCGTACGCGAGCGCGATCGGCGCCGGGTAGAAGATGTTCGCCTGCCAGTACCCCGCGAGCGCGTGCACCTGCCCGCCGAAGAACCCAATCAGATGGTGGAGGTCCCATCCGATCGCCCAGCACTCGGTCATGGCGTGTCCGAGATCGCCGGGAAGATCGCGCGCGATTCCAGGCGCGAGCGGCCACGTGAGCACGAGCGCCAGGAGGAAGTAGACGAAGGCGGCCACCCGCGGCCCGGGGATGCTGCGGGGCGCCCTCACCGGGCCGATCACGATCGGCTCGAGGTTCATGAGGCGTTGCTCGTCCGGTCTTCGGGCATCAGCTCATCGAAGAGCACTTTCAGGATCGCTGCCGTGGGCACAGCGAGAATCGCGCCGACGATGCCGCTCAGTTCGAAGCCGATGGTGAGGGCGACGATCACGGTGACCGGGCTGAGCCCCACGCGCTCTTCCATGATGACCGGCACGAGCACGTTCGACTCGAGTTGCTGCAAGGCCACGAAGAAGATCAGGACGTAGATGCCCTTGTGCACCGACATCGCCAGCCCCGCGGCGACGGCGGCGGCGCCGGCGATGAAGGGGCCGAGCACGGGAACCATCTCACCCGCGGCCGTGATGAGGGCGAGGACGTAGAAGTAGTTCACGCCGAGCAGCCAGAGCCCGAGGGCGGCCGTGGTGCCCATGATCGCGGCGAGCATGAGGTGCGCGAGCAGCCAGGCGTTGACGCGGCTCACCACCTCGTGAGAGGCGCGGACGACCTGCACGCGCTTCTCCGGCGCGAAGAGCCGTGCGAACCCGTGCGACAGGCCGCGGGCATCGACGAGCATGTAGAACGTCAGGATGACGATCGTCACCAGGCTGAAGACGGCCTTTGCGACGGTGGATGCCGCCGTCGTGGCCACCTTCCCGACGCTCTGGCCGCCGGCCGAGCCGACGGCCTGCTCGAGCGACACATGCGAGCTCATCAGGTGATGCTGACGAAGGAATCGCTGCGCCTGCTCGATGAATTGCGGCAGCTTCGTCCACAGATCTTCCGCCTGCGCGATGAGCGGGGGGATGACGGCCAGCGCGATGCCGCAGAGGATGGCGATGATGATGACGTAGAGCACGAAGATCGCCAGCACACGCGGAACGGTGCGGATGCCCGGACGGCCCCTGCGTTCGATCAGGCGCACGATCGGCGCAAACGCCATCGCGAGCAGGATGCTGAGGTAGATGACGAGGAGCGCCTGACGCGCGATGTAGAAAGCCCAGAGGATGATCGCGGCGAGCGCGATCGCGACCAGCGTTCGCGCCAGCCGGTGCGTGAACTCGCGATCGGTGATCATCGACAGGTCGTCATGGCAAGGGGAGTGCCATGACGACCTGCCTCGTCCTGAGCCTGCCGAAGGGCGAGGTCCGTCAGCGGTTCAGGTAGTCGCGCGTGAAGCCCGCGATCGCGTCGCACACCTCGTCGAGCTCGGCGGGTTGGGCGAGGAACACGATCCGCAGGAATCCATCAGCCGGGTTGGTTCCGAATCCGGATCCGTACACCGTCAACACGCCGGTTGCGCGCAGGAGTCCGAGCACGTAGTCGGCGTCGGTGCGCCCGGGCGGCAACGCGACGCGCGGCATCGCATAGAACGCGGCTGCCGGCGGCACGCAGGTGATGCCGTCAATCGCGTTGAGCCGGCGCGCGGTGAGCTCTGCGCGCGCACGAAGCGCCGTGCGGAACGATGCCTGGTGCGATCGATCGCCGTTCAGCGCCGCCGCGACGGCGTACTGCATCGGCAGCGTGCTGCAGAGGCGGCCGTCGGCCAGCTTCTGAATCGCCGCCAGCACGGGATCGAGCTGATGATGGCGCGAAATCGCCAGCCAGCCGGTCCGCCAGCCCGGTGCGAGATAGCCCTTCGACAGACTGGAGCACGAGATCACCGGCGCATCCGGCATCAGCGACCCAATGGGCGGCACCGGTCCGTCGTACCCGAGATCGCCATACACTTCGTCGGCGAGCACCACCAGGTGATGCTCGATGGCCAGCTCGAGCAGTCTGCGCCGGATCGCCGGCGTATAGATGGCGCCGGTCGGATTGTTCGGATCGATGACGACGAGCACCCGCGTGGCCGGCGTGATCAGGCTGCGGAGGTGATCGAGATCCGGCATCCAACCGTTCGCCTCGTCCGTGCGGTAGAAGCGGGCGTGCACATCCAGCCGCGAGAGCACGGCCGTATACAAGGAATAGGTCGGCATCGGCACGAGCACTTCGTCGCCGGCATTCACGAGGGCGGAGAGCGCCAGGTCGATCGCCTCCGACGTGCCGGCGCTGACGACCACACGCTCGGGAGACGTCGGAAACCCCCGCGTCGACAGCTCGCGTGCGACCGCCTCCCGGGCCGAGGCGATCCCCACCGACGGGCCGTATCCATGATGGCCGTCACGCAGCGCCTGCTCGACCGCCGCCACCATGTGGGCCGGCGGCTGAAAGCCGAACGCCACCGGGTCGCCGACGTTCAGATACCGAATCCTGCGTCCGGCCGCCTCGAGCGGACGAGCTTCCGCGACGATGTTCCGGATGGCGTAGTTGTAATGGCTGACGCGGTCGGCGACGGGAAACAGGGCCTCGACGCGGGTAGTGCTCATATTTGTAGTATAGGGGTCAGATCTTTTTTATTGCACCGCTGTCCACAAAAGATGTCGGCGCAAGAAACAAGATCTGACCCCTCCAGAATCGGCTGAAAATCCCGATATAGGTAATTGTTACCCTCTCCGGCTGGACCGATCTCCGGCCTGGCGCCCGAAAAGATGCCAGATTGCCAGAAAATGAGCCGATTGCACGGGTGGCCTGGGTGGCAGGCGGCTTGATAACTTCGTTGGGCATGGGCAGGTTGACGCTCGCGGTTGCGCTATCGGCGATGCTGACGGTCGCCACCGGGTCGCTTCGAGCGGCGCCCCCGTCGCCTTCAGATCTTCCGACCTTCAGCGCCGACGTCGACCTGGTGACGGTGAGCGCCGTGGTGCGTGACCCGCGCGGCCGTCCGGTGACCGACCTCAAGCGTACGGATTTCACCGTCTTCGATCGCGGGCGCCTGCGGTATATTCAAGAGTTCCGTGCGGATGTCGCCCCGGCCGGCGTGGCAGTGCTGGTCGATACGAGCGGCAGCATGGAGCTCGCGGGAAAGATCGGACGGGCGCGCACGGCGGCCGCCGATCTCATGACGGATCTCGCGCAGCCTGGTGACGAAGCGGCGATCTACGCCTTCGACACCGAATTACGGGAAGTGCAGCCGTTCGCGGCTCCCCACGCGATCGGGGCCATCTTCGACGGCTTCCGGCCATACGGTGCGACGTCGCTCTACGACGCCATTGCCGAAACGGCCCGCCGCGTGGCCGCCAGGCCCGATCCACATCGGGCGGTCATCGTCTTCACGGACGGCCTCGATAATGCCAGCCGTCTGACAGCCGCCGAAGTCTCCGGGCTCGCCAGTGCGATCGACGTGCCCGTGTACGTGGTAGCCGTCGTCTCGCCGCTCGATCGCGGCGCGATGCGCGGCCAGAAGGGAGCCGACATCAACGGCCTCTATGCCACGGCGGCCGACGCACTCTCCGATCTGGCTCGCTGGACCGGCGGCTATCTCGCCGTCGTCAGCAGCCCCGAAGAGAGCCAGGCGGCGATGGCCCGCATTGCGGGCGAGCTGCACCATCAGTACTTGCTGGCGTTCGAACCGAGCGAGCCGCCGGGCTGGCACCCGCTCGTGGTCCAGACTGCCAATTCGCGGTTGATCGTCCACGCCCGGGGCGGTTACATGGCGGGGCCCGCGCGGCCGGCCAGATAAGCAGCGCCTGCGGTGCCGGCATTCCAAAGGAGAGAGGGAGAACAGAGTATGCGAAGGTCACTACTTGCCGTCTCGATTGCGGCACTCGCGCTGGCTGGTTCGACCGCCTGCGCATCCAAGGGCTACGTCAACAAGCAAGTCGCCGACGTGAACAGCAAGGTGGAAGGGCTGTCGAAGTCGGTCGAGGACACGCAGCAGCAGACGAAGCAGAACGCGCAGAAGATCGACCAGGTCGATCAGAACGCGCAGCAGGGAATCAACGGCGCCAAGCAGGCGGCCAGCGCGGCCGACCAGTCGGCGCAGAAGGCGCAGTCGACCGCGGACTCGGCCAACACCATGGCGTCCGCCCTCGACAAGGCGGCCAAGAGCCTCGTCGCCGAGGTCGTGCTCAGCGATGCGGAAGGGAACTTCAAGCTGGGGAGCTCGAAGCTGCCGTCGAGCGCGACGCAGAAGATCGACGACCTGATCTCCCAGCTCAAGGCGAACCCGAAGCCGGTGTACTTCGAGATTGACGGCTACACCGACTCGACGGGCGGCGGGGCCTACAACAAGGAGCTCGGCCTCAAGCGGGCCAACGCCGTGCGCGACTATCTCTACGAGCACTACCAGATCCCGCTGCACAAGATGAACGTGTACAGCTTCGGCGAGGCCGATCCGGTTTCGTCGAACAAGACACGCGCGGGCCGGGCGCAGAACCGCCGCGTCGTGATCAAGGTCGTGCAGTAGGAAGCTGACGCCGTCGGGATCAGTCGTCAGTTCTCGGTTTTGAGTCGTGAGTCCTGATGATGGGTGGGGAGCGGGCTTCCGCTTCCCACTCTTCACTCAAGACTTTCCCTTCTTCGGCAGCACGATCCCCGCCCATCCCCCCGCAATCAGCGCACTCACGTTGGTCATCACCGCCGGCCACTCCCACGCATTCTGATAGGCGAGATAGCGCGGCGCCCACTCGGGATCGAACTTCTCCTTGTAGAAGCGCAGGCCCTGGAAGTTGTACCAGTGCTCGCCGTGCTGGAAGAGCAGGCTGGCGAGGCGCTCGCGGAGGTGCGCGCCTCGCACCTGGCCGACGGTCGCGAGCGGCGCCATCCCCAGGTTGAACCGCTGGTAGCCTTCGGCCTTGCCATGGAGGAGCAGCGAGATGAACAGGAAATCCATCAGGTTCGACGACACGCCTCGATAGCGCATCAGGTCGATCGACAGCTCCTCACGCCCGGGACCGGGCAGCAGGTTGGCGAACGCGACCAGTCGAGGCTCTTCGCCCCCTTCCGCGCATTGCTCCACGACCGCGCAGGGAAAGCGGCGCAGATATTCCTCGTCGAAGAAGCCGATCGAGAACTGCCGCTCGCGCGCCCGTTTGGCCTGCAGCCACTCGTCGGAGATGGCCGCGAGCTCGGGGAGACGGGCAGCGGCTTCCTCCGGCGCGAGCACCCGGAAGCGCAGGCCATCGCGCTCGGCACGCCGCAGCATCTGCCGATAGAGCTTGCCCGCGGGCCCGTCGAGCGTGACCCGCTCCAGCATCACCTGGGCTTCTTCTCCGAGCTTGAAGAAGATGTACCCGCGATCGTGGAGCGCCGGGATCCACTCGAGCGACACCTGGTAGAACACGGGCGTCCGATCGAGCTCGCCGGCGAGCGCGAAGAGCTCGTTCAGGAACTCCCCGGTCTCGGCCGAACCGCGCACGGCCGGATCCCCCAGCACGACGAGGTAGGGCCCGACCGTGCGATAGAGGCACATCCCCCGCTCATCGTCCGTGAAGATCGCCTTGTCGCCGTTCGCGACCGTGAGAAACGACGTTCCCCGTCCGAGCGCGCCGTAGGTCGCCAACGCGCGGTCGATCTCCAGCCGGTTCGGCGAGGTGAACCGCACCGGCACGCGAAGCAGGAGATAGAGCCCCGCGACGATGACCGCGAGGGCGAGGATGCCGGCCGCCCGGAGGAAGCGCGCCCCCTCGAACATGTAGCCGAAACGGGTGAAGCGCGAGAAGGTTTCCGGCGTGAGGTGGAACGAGAAGGCGCCAAAGACGATGAACAGGCCGAGCGCCAGGACGGCCAGCCCGAAATCGCGGGCTTCGAACCAGTTGCCGTGGCTCTCGCGATCGAAGAGCGGCGACTGCGACCACGCGGCCACCGCGAGACCTGACAGGATCAGGGCTTCCTCGTAATCGAGCCCCTTCAGGATCGACGAGACGGCGGCGAGCATCAGGATCGTGATCGTGAGCCCGAGCGCCACGCGATAACCGCGGGCCAGCCCGCGCGCGACGACCAGCAGCAGGAGCCCGGTGAGCGCGGCCGTGATCGTGCTGGCTTCGACGAGCAGCAACGGAATCGTCTGCTCCGCGACGAGCATCCGTGCGTGGAGCGCCGGAGACGCCGTGCTGAGCAGCATCAGGACGCCGCCCGCGCCGACGAGGCCGGCCACGCTCCGGCGGGCGAGC
This sequence comes from Vicinamibacterales bacterium, assembly GCA_025450765.1. Lineage (GTDB taxonomy): Bacteria > Acidobacteriota > Vicinamibacteria > Vicinamibacterales > CAVVIG01 > JAGWRA01. Next base: position 7,216 of record JANWLS010000045.1, read on the forward strand.
TCGATTCGCTTCGAGGCGCGTCGTGTTGCCCACGACAGCAGCATCAGCGACGCCGCGGCCCACGGGATCACGTAATAGATGAAGCGATAGACGAGGAGCGCCGCCGTCGACGTGCTGACGGGCGCCGCGAGGTGCGCGATCCAGAACGCATCGGCGCTGCCGAAGCCGCCCGGGACGAGGCTCGCCAGTCCGATTGCCTGCCCGAGAAAGAAGAGCCGGATCGTGTCCACTGGTGAAGCGAGCGGACCCGTGGAGCGGAGGCAGGCGAGGAAGGCGACGCTCGCGAGCAGCCAATCGAGCCAGCCGATCGTGGCGAGCGCAAAGACGGCGGGCAGGCTCGTGCGATGTCCGCTGTAGCGCCGCATGCGCGCAAAGAGCTGCGTCCCGGCCGCGACGCCGGCGAGCGCAAGGCCGAAGGCGAGCACCGCGGCGGCCACACTGCCCGCTTCCGTCCCCGTCGAGACGATCACCGCCGCGAGGACCCAGGCACCCAAGCCCGAGATGAACGCGATCGAGATCGACAACACGCCGGCTTCGAGGTCGGCCAGGCGGTCGATCGCCGGGCGATACAGCCAGAACCGGATCGCGGGCCCGGCAAACGGCCCGAGCGTGAGGAAGTTGCTCCACGCAAAGGCGACGGCGCCGTACTTCCAGCGCTCCACCGCCTCGGATCGGGTCGCCGCGAACGCCGACACGTCGTACAGGCCCATCACCGCGACGTTCAACACGGTGACCGCGAAGGCGAGCCCGAGCCAGCGGTTGTCCATCGCGTCGAGCGCGACGTGCACCGCCCGCCAGTGCACCTCGTGCAGCGCCGCCCAGCTCAACCCGATGACGAGGCCGAGGACGAGAATCGGCACGAGCCGGCCGGCATGGCCGAGCAGCCAGATACCGGCCGTCTTCAGCCGCGGCCCGGGTGTCGTGGAGAGATCGTCGCTCGGGGTGCTCATCGAACGGAGGCAGGGCGGGACGGAGCGTGCGTGCGCGCGCCGATAAAGCGCTCGATCGCATGGGCGAGCGCGTCGTAATCGTCATCGAAGTGATGGCCGCCGGGCAGCCGGACGACTTCGACGTGCGGCGTCTGGTCGGCGGCCGCGCAGCCGCTGTCCTCCTCGCCCGCGCCGGCCAGGCAGATGGCGGGCAGCCCGTCGGCACGGATCGCGGGCGCGACCAGCGTCTGCGGATCCGTGCTCGGTTCCCGAATCCAGTCGAGCGGATCGATTTCGAAGCTCGCGCTGAGACCCGGTCCGATGAGCACGAGGCCATCGAGCATCTGCCGCAGCGACGCCGGCATGTGCGAGAGCACGACGGGAATGGTTTCCGCGCCAAAGGAATAGCCGCCCGCGAAGAGCGGCCGACCCGTCGGCTTCAGCACGTCGAGGATGTTCTTCAGGTCGGCGCCGACCTGCTCCGACGTCTTCTTCTGCCAGAAGTAGCGCAGCGAGCTCAGCCCGACGACCCCGATGCCGTGCTGCATCAGCCGCTCAGAGACGCCTTGATCGATCGAGGCCCAGCCGCCATCCCCCGACCAGAAGACGACGAACGCCCTGGGGTCGGGCGGCAGGCGGAACTCGAAATCGAGGCCGAGCTTGTTCAGCGAGGCTTCGAGCGCACCGATCGCGGGCGGCGGCGGTGCGGTGGTCGTCTTCTGCTCGGCAGCGGCCCAGAGGCGATCGAGCGCGGTATCGAGCGGTGCGAGCCACGGTGTCGGCGGCGAGATCGATCGTGCCACATCGTCGACATCGACGACATGCGCCTGCGGCATGTCGTGCGTGAAGGCAGCCAGCCTCGTCGTCGACATCACACGATCGCGCGTCCCCTGCAGCACGTACCACGCTTTCGGCAGCTTCGGTGAAGGCGGCAGCGTGTTCACGTGGCGCGTGGCACTGTAGCTGGGCAGCCAGACATCGCCGAGGCAGACATCCCGCGCCACAGGCAACGTCGGCTCGAACGCGAGGCTCACGGCGCCGGCAAACGTGCTCATCGGGGCAGGGGCGAGCGCGGCATAGACGGCGGCCGCACCCGCTTGCGCGCCCACCAGCACCGGCGGCGAATATCGAGGGAGCGCGAGGAGGCGTTGCGCTTCGTGCGACAGGAGCTCGAAGTCGGAGGCGGCGTACCAGCAACCCGAGCCGCGCGCGACCGAGCGCTGCAGGGCTGGAAAGCTGAGGCCGATCACCAGGATCTTCTCACCGGCGAGATGGCGGGCGATCTGATCGAGCGCGGGCGTCCAGCCGGCCTGCCCGCTCGTGAGCAGGACGACGTGGCTGGTGGGATCGGTCGGCACGTAGGCCGGCGCGCGCCCGACCAGCGGCAGCGTGATCCGGCGCACCGTGTAATCAACCGATCCAGCGGTCGGCCCGGCGAGAGCCGCCGCGATCAGGAACAGACAGAGCACGCGCGCGCGCGTCACGTTTCTATACTTTCACAAAGTGCCGGGCCTCGGCGTCGTAGTCGAAGAGCTCGGCATAGCGGCCCCACTCGACGGCGGTATCCACCTGCCGCTCGGCGGACTTGCGCGAGAAGCGCTTGGGAATGCGCGCCGTGACGTCTTCGCGCGGGACCTGGCCGTCGCTGCTCTCGTCGAGCATGTCCATGATGGTGCGCAGAAACGGCAGCTGCGCCGCGGCGCGGCGGAAGATCGCCTTCCGCTCCTTCTCTTCCGCCTCGGCGATGCGCGTCCCTTCCCCAGTCAGGTCGTACTCGCCATCATCGACGGTGGCGAGGCCGAGGAGCTCGG
>JANWLS010000046.1 GCA_025450765.1 Vicinamibacterales bacterium
CTCGATCTCGATGTGTCCACGCTTCACGCGAATGGCACCAGCTACCCAATCGCGGGCGGCGTCCGCGTGGCCGTCGCCGGCGAGCTTGCGAAGCAGCAGTACGAGGCATGGACCGCCGGCCGGCGCATCCGTGCGCCAATGGAGCTCCGCCGGCCGTCACGGTATTTCGACCCCGGTGTTCCCGACGCCGAACAGGCGTTGGCGCGGCGGGGCACGACCATGGTCGGCGTGGTGAAGAGCGGCGCGCTCGTGGAGGTGCTGGCGCGTGGCTCGTCGATTGACGAAGCCGCGGCGCGCATGCGCGTCATCTCGCGACACGTGATCGCCCGCGCCGTCGGCCGCTGGAGCGCACAATCGGCCGCGATCGTCGCCGCCATCGTCCTCGGCGATCGCCTGGGGCTTGGCCAGGATCTGCGGCGCCAGCTGCAGGAGGCGGGCACCTACCATGTGATTGCGATTTCGGGGGGCAACATCGCGATCCTGGCGGGGCTGGTCTTGGCGCTCTTCGGCGCCGCCGGATTGACGATGAGGATCGCGAGTGTGGCGGCGATCGGCGTGCTCGCCGGCTACGCGATGCTCGTCGGCGGCGGTGCGTCGGTGAACCGCGCGACGGTGATGGCGGCCCTCTATCTCGGCGCGCGTGCGCTCGAGCACCGCAGTTCGCCGTTCAATGCGCTCGCGGCAACCGGCGGCCTGTTGCTCGCGTGCTCGCCGCTGTCGATCTTCGACGCCGGGTTCGTCCTCACCTTCGGCGCGACCGCCGCCATCCTGATCGGCGGCGGGTGGATGGGACCTCACCTGCCCGAATCGACATGGCTGCGGGCGCCGGCGGCGCTGCTGCTGGCGTCCTTGTGTGCGGAAGCCGCCTTGCTGCCGGTCGGGGCGCTCGTCTTCTCGCGCGTGACGGGCGCGGGCCTCGTGCTCAATTTTCTGGCGATTCCACTGATGGGGCTGGCGCAGATCGCCGGGATGGCGCTCTTGCCAGCGGCGGCACTCTCGTGGCGACTCGCCGAGGCGATCGGCTGGCTCGCGCACGTTGGCGCAGCCGGCCTCGTCTGGAGCGCCGGCCTCGTGCGGTTCGCGCCCTGGGCCGCTGTTCGCGTTCCCACACCGTCGGCATGGGTGGTGATGCTCTACTACGTCGCCGGCGTCGCCGCGCTGACCGTGCGCGGACGCCGGATCGGCGGCGAGTGGTGGCGCTCCGTCTCCCGAGGCGCGGCGGCCGTCGCGGTCTTTTCCGCCGTCTGGATCGTCGCGGCGCCGGCGACCTGGCTGCTGCCGCGCGGCCGCGGCCGCCTGCAGGTGGTCTTCTTCGATGTGGGGCAGGGGGACTCGATCCTCGTCAGGTTCCCCCGGGGGCACACGCTCCTCGTCGACACGGGCGGGCTTCGAGAAGATGCGGCGTTCGACATCGGCGACCGGGTGGTCGGTCCGGCGCTCCGCGCCCTCGGCGTGCGGCACCTCGACTATCTCGCGCTCTCACACGGCGATGCCGACCACATGGCGGGCGCCTTCTCGATCGTCCACGATTTCGCGCCCCGCGAGCTGTGGGAAGGCGTGCCTGTGCCGCCGTTCGAGCCGCTCCAGCGGCTCCGGGCAGAGACCGACGCCACGGCGATCGGGTGGCGCATCGTGCAGACGGGCGACGCAATCGCCATCGACGGTGCCGAGGTGATGGTGCGTCATCCGCCGCCGCCCGACTGGGAGCGGCAGAAGGTGCGGAACGACGACTCCATCGTGCTCGACGTGCGATTTGGCGAGGTCTCGCTCCTGCTGACCGGCGACATCAGCCGCGAAGTCGAACCGGAGGTGGCGTCGCACCTCGAACCGGCGGCGATCCGGATTCTGAAGGTGGCGCACCACGGCAGCGGATCGTCGAGCACGACCGCGTTTCTGCGCCTCGCGCATCCCACGATTGCGATCGCCAGCGCCGGTCGCGGCAACCCGTTCGGCCATCCCGTTCCGGCCACGCTGGCACGCTTACGGTCGGCGGGCGCGGAAATCTTCCGCACCGACCACGACGGCGCCGTCTTCGTGGACACCGACGGCCACGACGTGCACGTGAGAACGTGGACGGGACGAACGTATGAGCTCACCACAACGGCACAAAGACCCTAAAGAGATGCTGCTACTCATTCTCTTTCACCCGCTGCCACTCGGCTTCCATCTCCTCCAGCGTGGCCTCGGTGAGAGCCTTGCCGGCCGCCTGCAGCCGGCTCTCGATCGCCCCGAACCGTCGCGTGAACTTCTGGTTCGCGGTGCGCAGCGCCGACTCCGGCTCGATGCCGAGCTTCCTCGACAGGTTCGCCAGGGCGAAGAGCAGGTCGCCCATTTCCTCTTCGGCACGCCTCGCGTCGATGCCGTCGGGGTTGGTGACCTCGGCGCGCAGCTCCGCCACTTCCTCCTCGATTTTCGCCATCACGTCGGACGCACGATCCCAGTCGAAACCGACGCTCGCGGCCCGGCTGCCGAGCTCGTAGGCGCGGAGGAGAGCAGGGAGGCTCGCGGGGACGCCACCAAGAATGCCGTGTGACTGGTCGGCCCCGGCGCGCTCGGCGGCCTTCATGGCTTCCCAGCGCCCGGGCACCTCCTCCGCTGTGGCGATCCGTGGGGCGTCGCCGAACACGTGCGGGTGACGACGGACGAGCTTCTGCGTGATCGACTCGAGGGCCTCGGCAATCGTGAAGCGTCCGGCTTCGGCCCCGATCTGCGCGAGGAAGACGATCTCGAACAGCAGGTCGCCCAGCTCTTCGCTGATCGCGGCGTCGCGGTCCGCGTCGAGGGCGTCGAGCGCCTCGTAGGTCTCTTCGAGTAGGTATGGCCGCAGCGAGGCGAGCGTCTGCTGCCGATCCCACGGACATCCCTCGGGTGACCGGAGGGTTCGCATGATGGTGATGAGGCGGTCGAAGAGGACGGCAGCGGTCTCAGCCATGAACAACCCTCTGTGGATGATAGAATGACCCTTCGGTCATTGTTCCTGTCCCAGGCGCCTATGGCAAGCGAGCACGAGCCGCTCACCTTCACCACCTTCGTCATTTCGCTCGCCACCACGGCGGCCATCCACTTCGGCGACGTGCCCGATCCGGCGGGCGGCGCGGTGGAGGCCAACCTGGAGGGCGCGGGACAGATCATCGAAGTGCTCGGCCTGCTCGAAGAGAAGACGCGCGGCAATCTCACGCTCGAGGAGCGGCAGTTGCTCGAGCAGGTCCTCTACGAGCTGCGGCTGCGCTACGTGCAGGTCGACCAGGGCGGCAGGCGGATCATCGAGCCGTGAGCAGCGGACGTCTACGCGTCCGGATGCTCGGCACCGGGACTTCCCACGGCGTGCCGATGATCGGCTGCCGGTGTGCCGTGTGCCAGTCGACCGACCCGCACGATCGCCGCTGGCGGCCCTCCATCCTCATCGAGACTCCCGACGGCACGCCGATCCTGGTGGATACTTCGACGGATCTTCGCGCCCAGGCGCTCGCCTTCGACGTCGCCCGCGTCGATGCAATCCTGTTCACGCACAGCCATGCCGACCATCTCATGGGACTGGACGAGGTGCGGCGATTCAACGTGCTCAGCGGACGCCCGCTGCCGTGCTACGCCGACGCGCAGACGCTGGCGGATATCCGGCGGACGTTTGCCTATGTCTTCGAGCCGGCGGTGGCCGGCGGCGGCATTCCGCAGATTCAGCTCGTCGAGCTGACCGGACCGCTCGATCTGGGTGGCGTCACGATTGTGCCGGTCCCGATCATGCACGGTGCGCGGCCGATTCTCGGGTACCGGATCGGCGGCTTCGCCTATCTCACCGATTGCAGTGCGATTCCCGATGCCTCGTGGCCATTGCTCGACGGCGTCACCGATCTTGTGATTGACGCGCTGCGCGAGCGGCCGCACCCGACGCACTTCAACCTCCAGGGGGCGCTCGGCGTCGTCGAGCGGCTACGGCCCACGCGCACGTGGTTCACGCACATCTGCCACGACCTGTCGCACGCGGCGATTAACGCCCGGCTCCCGCCCGGCGTCGCGCTCGCCTATGATGGGCAGATCATCGATGGACATTATTCATTTTCCTGACGATCGGTGCCCGCCGCGCTGGTACCGGCCCGTGCTCGCGCTCGGCAACTTCGACGGCCTGCACCGCGGGCACGTGAAGATCCTCGAGCGCGTGCGGCGCGTGGCGGGCGAGCGTGGCTCCACATCGGTCGTCATGACCTTCGATCCGCACCCGCCGCGCGTGGTCCGGCCCGACAAGGCGCCGCCGCTCCTCATGACGAACGCCCAGCGGCTGGAAGCGATCGCGCAGGCCGGCATCCAGGGCTGCGCGATCGTCCGCTTCACGCCCGACGTATCGCAGTGGAGTCCCGAAACGTTCGTCGCCACGGTGCTCGTCGACTGGCTGCACGTGGCGGAAGTGTGGGTGGGGGCCAACTTTCTCTTTGGCCACGACCGCGCGGGAAACTTTTCGCTCCTCCGGACGCTCGGGGCCCGGTTCGGGTTTCGCGCCGAGAAGATCGATCCGGTCCGCTATCGGGAGTTCGTGGTGAGCAGCACGCGGATTCGTCGCTTGATCGCCGAGGGACGTGTGGACGAGGGCGGGGCGCTGCTCGGGCATCCGTATTTCATCGACGGGACCGTGGAACCGGGTGACCGGCGCGGGCGCGAGATGGGGTTCCCGACGGCCAATCTGCACACCGAAAACGAGCTGCTGCCACCCGACGGCGTGTACGCCACCACCGTCACGCTGGACGGTGTGGTGCGCGCCTCGGTGACGAACATCGGCATCCGCCCGACGTTTGGCGAATCGAGACGGGTGATTGACACGCACCTCCTCGACTACGAGGGCGATCTCTATGGGCAGACGCTGCGTCTCAGCTTCGTGCAGCGCCTGCGGGACGAGCGCCGCTTCGAGAGCCTGGAGGCGCTGCGCGCGCAGATCGCGGCGGACGTGGCGCGGGCGGCGAGCCTGTTCAATCGGATTTCACTGTAAACTCACCCTTTATGCGCCTCTACAACACCCTCACCCGGCAGCAAGAGGAGTTTGCGCCGGCCGACGCCCGCACGGTCCGGATGTACGCCTGCGGCCTCACCGTCTACGCCCGGGGCCACATCGGCAATTTCCGGACCTTCGTCTGCGTGGACGTCCTGCGTCGCGCCCTGAAGTACGCCTTCGGGTGGCAGGTCCACGAGGTGATGAACTTCACCGACGTCGACGACCGGACGATCGCCGGCGCCGAGAAGGCGGGCCAGCCGCTGCGCGAGTACACCGATCAATTCATCGAGGCCTACCGGGACGACGCACGCGCGCTGGGGCTCGAGAGCGTGGAAGACAATCCGCGTGCAACAGACGAGGACAACCTGCGCGCGATGGCCGACATGATCAAGGCGCTCGATCAGCGCGGCCACACCTACCGCAGCGACGGATCGATCTACTTCAAGATTTCCACGCTGCCCGGCTATGGCGGCCTCTCGCGCATCGACCAGTCGGGCATCATGGCCGGGGCGCGCGTCGATTCGGACAACTACACCAAGGAAGATGCCCGCGACTTCGTGCTGTGGAAGGCGACCAAGCCTGGCGAGCCGACCTGGGATTTCGGCACCGGTCCCGGCCGCCCCGGCTGGCACATCGAGTGTTCGGCGATGGCCTTGCGCCTTCTCGGCCAACCGCCGATCGACATCCACGCCGGCGGCGTTGACCTCATCTTTCCGCATCACGAAAACGAAATTGCCCAGGCGGAGGGCGCCACGGGGAAGCCGTTCGTGCGCTTCTGGTTTCACGTCGAGCACCTGCTCGTCGACGACCAGAAGATGTCGAAGTCGTTGGGGAACACGTACACGGTCCCCGATCTCGCCGCGCGCGGGTATCGTCCGTCGGCCGTGCGCTACCTGCTGATGTCCGGGCACTATCGCAAGCAGCTCAATTTCACCTTCGCGAGCCTCGTGCAGGCGGAAGAATCGCTCCGCCGGCTCACTGATTTCCTCGCGCGGCTGGGCACCGTGTCGGGCGGCGACGCCCATCCTGAAATGGCAGCGCGCGTGGAGGAGGCGGCGACCGCCTTCAAGAACGCCCTGGCGGACGACCTGAACACCGCTGCGGCGCTCGCCGCGCTCTTCGACCTGGTGCGAGCGGTCAACTCCGCGATCGACGCCGGCGACCTGAGTGCGCCGGATGCGAAGGTCGTGAGCGACTGTTTTGCGCGGGCAGACCAGGTGCTGGGAGTCATCGGCCTGCGGCAGCAGGAAGAAGCGACCCCACCGGTGCCTGCCTCCGAGATCGAGGAACTGATCGACGCGCGTCAGGCTGCTCGCCGCCGCCGTGACTTTTCCGAGGCGGATCGCATTCGCCAGGATCTCGCCGGTCGCGGCATCCTGCTCGAGGACTCCGCCTCAGGCACGCGGTGGAAACGCAAATAGGACCTCGGACCTTGGACCTCGGACCTCGGACGTGACAAGCTATCCTCATGTCCGCTCCCGACCTCCGCACCTCGCTTCCCGGTCCAAAAGCTCAGCAAATCATCGCCCGCGACCAGCGGGTCGTGTCGCCCTCCTACACGCGCGCGTATCCGTTCGTGATGGCGCGCGGCGAAGGCGCCGAAGTGGAGGATGTCGACGGCAATCGCTTTCTCGATTGTGCCGCCGGCATCGCGGTCTGTTCGACCGGCCACTCCCATCCCGACGTGGTCAAGGCCATCGTCGATCAGGCGCAGCGCTTCCTGCACATGTCGGGCACCGATTTCTACTACGAAGACCAGGTGCAGCTGGCGGAGCGCTTCGGGGAGTTGGCACCGATTGATGGCGACGTGCGGTCCTTCTTCAGCAACTCCGGCGCGGAGGCGAACGAAGCGGCGCTGAAGCTGGCGCGGTATCACACCCGGCGGCAGTACATCATCGCCTTCCTCGGAGGCTTTCATGGCCGGACGATGGGGGCGCTGGCGGCGACGGCGAGCAAGGCGGTGCAGCGGCGGGGATTCGGGCCGTTCACGCCGGGCGTGTTTCATGCGCCGTATGCCGACTGCTATCGCTGTCCGCTCAAGCTGTCGCCCTCGTCGTGCGAGGCGCAGTGTCTGAGCTTCATCGAGGATCAGATCCTGGTCCACCTCGTCTCGCCCGACGAAGTCGCCGGGGTCCTCGTCGAGCCGATCCAGGGCGAGGGCGGCTACGTGGTGCCGCCGAAGGTGTTCATCGAGCGTCTGCGCGAGCTCACGACCCGCCACGGCATGCTGCTGATTGCGGACGAAGTGCAGTCCGGCATTGGACGCTCCGGCCGCATGTTCGCGATGGAGCACTACGGCGTCCAGGCGGACATCCTCGTCTCGGCGAAGGGTGTGGCCTCGGGGCTGCCCCTCGGCGTGACCGCGTCGCGCGCGGAGGTGATGGACTGGCCTCCCGGCGCGCACGCGAGCACCTTCGGAGGCAATCCGGTGTCGTGCGCGGCGGCGCTCGCGACGCTGACGCTCGTGTCGGAGACGCTGACGAAGAATGCCGCCGATGTGGGCGCGCATCTCATCGAGGGGCTCCGTGCGATGGCCGATCGCCACCCGCTCATCGGCGATGTGCGCGGCAAGGGCTTGATGGTTGGCGTCGAGCTGGTGCGGAATCGCGAGACGAAGGAGCGGGCACCGGAGGAGCGGAATGCCGTGGTGCAGGCGGCGTTCCGGCGGGGGCTGCTCATCCTCGGCGCCGGCCAGAATGCGCTCCGCATCTCACCGCCCCTGGTCCTCTCGCGCGCCCAGGCAGACACGGCGCTGCGGATCCTGGACGAAGCGCTCGGTGAGGTCGAGCATCGCCGATAGGGCCTACGGGCAGTCAAAAGCACCCTTGATGATCTCTGCGAGTAACCGGCCGCGCGCGTCGGCCGTCACGCTCACCACATCGAATCGACAGGGCCGGTCGTGCAACCCGTGCCGCACAAGGTAGTCCTGCGCGACGAGCTGGATGTGATGGCGCTTGGCCGCGGTGACCGCCTCGGCGGGTGAGCCGTAGTCGGCGCCAAGCCGTGTTTTGACCTCGATGAAGGCGAGCGTGGGGCCGTCGGTGGCGATGATGTCGATTTCTCCGGCGCGGCAGCGATAGCGCTGCGCGACGATCGCGTAGCCGGCACGGGCGAGCGCGGTGCAGGCGGCGGTCTCGCCGGATTGGCCCAGACGGATGCGTTGACGCGTCACGATGCGCGTTCAGCAAACCTTCGGCCAGTAGTAGGTATCCCCGGCTGATATTGCTTCTGAGCGCAGCCGTATGGTACGTTGAAGGGCGCTGAGAGCGGGAATAACTCAGTGGTAGAGTGCGACCTTGCCAAGGTCGAAGTCGCGGGTTCGAATCCCGTTTCCCGCTCCAATTTTTCTCTCGCGCCGGGGCAGCGCAGACCCCGGCGGGCGTCGCCGCCGCCACGCGGCTACCCGCAACGCGCGGTCTCGTCGCGCTTGCCACCCTCCCCAGATGGCGCCGTCGCCAAGCGGTAAGGCAGAGGTCTGCAAAACCTCGATCCCCGGTTCAAATCCGGGCGGCGCCTCCATTTCCAACTTCGCTCGATGGCTACGGACCGCGGGCTGCGGGCCTCAGGCCCGGCGACGTGATCCCTGTTACAGTGTCAGCCGATGCAGCTTATCTCTCCCCGCCTGCCGTCTCCCCAGCCCGAGGGCATACCGTCCGGCGGCGGCAAGTCACGGCCGCAGAGCCCCTGCAAGCGCTGCGGGGCGCTGATGTACGACGATGTGGAGATCTGCCGGGAGTGCGGCACGTGGCGCCACGGCGTCGGCCTGATTGTCGCAGGCCTGATCGCCATCATGGTCACCATGCTCGCCGCCTGGTTCGTCTTCACGAATACGTTCTGACGCAGGCGTCAGGCGTCGGCACCGGGCTTCAGGTCTCGGGCCTCGGGCCAGACAGAACGCACCGGTCAAGCCAGAAACCTGTAGCCCGAAGCCCGCGGCCCGCAGTCCTTGGCCTACGGAATCTTGATCTGCCCCAGCCCCGCCGCCTTTCGCTTGGCGTTGAGCTGTGCGAGCCCGGTCGTCGACAGCTGCTGCCACTGCGCCATCGCCTGCTGCGCCTGGCTGCGCGCCGTGTCGCACGCCGCTACCTCACGCGCGGTCGCCGCGACATCCGCATCCTGCATCGCCATCGCCGCCGCCATTTCGGCATCGCTCGCGCCGTTCAGCGTCGGTGGCCCTGAGGTCGTCGCTCGCCCGAAGAAGCGTCGCCTCGGCTGCGGTGCCGGCGCGAGTGCGGCCACCTGCGTCCGGAACGCCGCCGCATCCTGGCCGCCGGCGGTGTCGAGCGCCTGTACGAGCCCGCGCGCCTGGTCGTACGCGTGGTGCGTCGACACCGCGCCGTCGTACATCTCGCGCGACAACTGCGCCACGCGGCCCAGGTCGGCCGCCGACGTCGTCACCCGCGGGTCCATCTTCACCGTGAGCGGCTGCGTGTACGTCTGGCCATTCACCGAGAGGCGCACGGTGTACTGCCCGGGGGGCGCCCACGGCGCGTCCACGGCCGGATAGGTGTGCCCTGGCACGCCGTGCGCGCCACTCGCCTCGCGCGGCTCAGGGCCGATCGGCTCGAAGTGCAGATCCCAGCTGAAGCGGTGCATCCCCTTCGCCGTCGACAGCACCATCTCCGGCGCCGGCCAGTAGAGCGGCACTTCGCAGTCGGGCGCGGTCGGATTCGGTTCACAGACCTCGGCGTTGTACTTGGCCGGGTCGGTCGCGGGATCCGGCGTGATCACCGGATCCGTGCTCGAGTAGGAGCGGATCACCTTGCCGCTCGCGTCCAGGACATCGAGCTGCACCGGCCCGCTGGCGTTGGCCGCCAGGTAGTAATCGATGAGGCCGCCGGGCGGCGGATTATCGGCGTGCGGCAACTCGCGCGGCCACTCGGTCGGATCGTTCATCGCAAAGCGGACACGAACGGCCGTCTCCGGCTTGAACAGATAGGCGTCGGTCGCCGCCTGCGCCGCGGCCGCCTGCCTGAGCGGCGTCACATCGTCCAGGATCCAGAAACCGCGTCCGTGCGTGCCGGCGATGAGGTCCGAGCAGAGGCACGAGTCGTCATCCTTCACCTGGAGATCGCGCACGGAAATCGCCGGCATATTGAGCTGCAGCGAATGCCAGTGGTCGCCATCATCGAAGGAGACCCACACCTGCGTCTCGGTGGACGCATAGAGCAGCCCCTTCTGGCGCGGATCCTCGCGGATCGAATCGGCCGTCGCGCCCGGCGCGATCCCGCTGTCGATTTCCGTCCAGGTCTTCCCGTCATCATGCGTCCGCCAGAAATGCGGATTCATGTCGTCGATGCGCATCGTGTTGGCCGCGGCGTACGCCGTGCCGCGATCGAAGTGCCCGGCCTCGATGTTGAAGATGCGGGTCCACGGCTTGATGGCCGGCGGCGTGACGTTCGTCCAATGCGCGCCACCATCGTTCGTCATCTGGATGTTGCCATCGTCCGTACCCGCCCAGAGAATCCCGACGTCGAGCGGCGAAGCCGAGAGCGCCGTGATCGTTCCCTCGGGGCCCGGCTTCACGGTTGATGCGTACTTGCCGGCGCTCGCCGGAACCGCCCATGTCTGCCGCGCGAGATCCGGACTGATGCGCGTCCACGACTGCCCGTCGTTCTGCGTCTTCCACACCGCGTTCGACGTGTAGAAGAGCAGGTTGTGATCGATCGGCGACCAGAGGATCGGCATCGTCCGCACGTCGCGATTGTACGGGCCGCCCCGCGGGCCCATCTCCGGACCGACGGCGGTCGTCTGGCCGGTCTTCCGGTTGTACAGCGTCACGTCGGTGCGCGCGCTGCCGTACACGAGATCCGGATTCTTCGGGTCCGGCGCGGCGATGCCGTATTCCTGGATGTTCACCGGATGCCAATCGTGAAACGTAATCATGCCGTCGTTCGATCGGCTCTGCACGCATGCAGACCCCGAGTCCTGCTGGCCGCCGCACACGCGGTAGGGGAACGCATCGTCGGTGGTCACGTGATACATGGCCGCGGTCGGCTGCGTGTACCAGTTGCTCCAGGATTGCCCGCGGTTTGCGGAAATCACCGCGCCTTGATCGGAGACGACCAGGAGGATGTCGGGATTGTTCGGGTTGATCCACATCTTCTGATAGTCGTCGCCGC
>JANWLS010000047.1 GCA_025450765.1 Vicinamibacterales bacterium
CTTTGAAGGGCAGCGTGAGCGTGTCTCCTGCGAGCGTGAACGGCGCGCCGGACACCGACCTGCCGATGGCCGGCAGTTGCAGGGTGATCCGATTGCCGGCGATCGAGCACGGACCACTGTCCGTCAGGTTGCGGGCCGGACCGACCGCGGCAAAGGCGGCGCTGCTGCCGCTGACGGTCAGCGTCATCGTGGTGCCGGCGTCGGGTGTGGCGCCGTCGGAATCGGCGACGAACGTCCAGGTGCCCGGCGGACACGACTGGGCGCGGGCGCGCGACGCGCCAGTCGCGAGCACGATGGCGAGGACACAGAGCCCGAGTCGCCACGGATGGCGGATCGGGCCGACGCAGGGTTCGGCAGGCATATCCCCGGAGTGCGAGCTACGGATGAGCTCGGGCATTATGACACGATCGGTGTCGCGTCCCGTGACGCGACGATCGACAGGGAGAGTGAGAAGGTCATGCGCAAACGGATTCTGATTGCCGCGGGCGTGGTCGTGGTCCTGGTCGCGCTCGGTCTGTTCTTCTGGGCACGGGCCGTCCTCGCCGGCAGCGGCGTGCGCACGGCGGTGGCCGCGCAAATCGGCCGTGCGGTCGGCCAGCCGGTGACTATCGGCGGCCTTGGCGTGACCATCCTGCCGCGGGTCACGATGGCGCTGAGCGATATCACCATCGGCCAGCCGGCCCGGATCACGGTTCAGCATCTCAACGTCGGAACAAGCCTCGGTGCGCTTCTCTCGCGTCGCATCGAGCACGCCAACGTGAAGATCGACGGCGCGCGCATCCAGCTGCCGCTGCCGGATTTCACGATCGCCTCGTCTGGCGGCAGCGCAGGCGGTGCACCCGTCCAGATCGTCTCGATCGACGATATTTCCGTCAGCCACGTCGACATCGTCAGCGGCGCCCTCACGCTGAAGAACCTGCAGGGACACGCGCGCGCGACGGCCGACCGCCTGACGTTCAATCCGATCACGTTCGGCATTTTCGGTGGACGTGCGGCGGGCTCGCTCGTGTTGAGCGCAGGCTCACCCCCTGAGTTCAGTCTCCAGGGGAGACTTGACGCGGTCGATGTGAAGCAGGTGATGGCGTTCGCCGGCGCACCGGACCTGGTCTCCGGCACGCTCTCGGGAACGATCGACGTGACCGGCCGTGGGGCGACGGCCGCACGGGTGCTCGACACGGCACGCGGCACCGCGCAGGTCCAGGTGAGCGACGGCGTAGTGAAGGGGCTCGGCCTGGTCCGCGCCGTCGTGCTCGCGACATCGATGCGCGACACGTCGACGGCACAGATTGGCAGCACGTCGGCCGATGAACCGTTCTCCCGCCTGGGCGGACGCTTCGTGGTGGCTGGCGGATCCGCGACGACCCGGGATCTGCAGTTCCAGTCGAAAGATGTGACAATGACGGCCGACGGGAGCATCAGGCTCGACGGCGGCGCGATCCACCTGTCGGGCCCGTTGCAACTCTCGGGCGCGTTGTCGCAACAGGCCGGCAGCGACCTCGTGCGCTACACGGCGCAGGACGGACGCGTGACGCTGCCCGTGACGATCACCGGATCGGCCGGCAGCCTGCACGTGGGCATCGACGTCGGCTCGCTGATGAAGCGTGCCCTCACCAACCGCGCGAAAGAAGCACTGAAGAAGCTGATACCGAAGGGACCTGGCGCGTAGCGCCGCACGGGCTCCCGCGGATGTCAGGCAGGAGGAGAATCCGATGATCATCGCCACGGCGCCGGAGATTGCCGGCCACCGCGTCACTGAAACCAAGGGAGAAGTGTTCGGGTTGATCGTCCGCAGCCGCGGGTTGGGCGGCAACGTGATGGCCGGGCTCCGCTCGATCGTCGGCGGTGAAATCACCGAATACACTCAGCTGCTCGAAGAAGCCCGCAAGCACGCCGTCGACCGGATGGTGCAGAACGCCACGGCGATGGGCGCCAACGCGATTATCGCGATGCGCTTCGACTCGGCGGAAATCGGTCAGACGATGAGCGAGATCGTGGCGTACGGCACGGCGGTGGTGATCGAGAAGGCCTGAGCATCTCCGCGTGCTCGGCGCCTCCGCGTGATCTACTCCGGCAGGGCCGTCCTCCGCGTCTCGACGCCCCACGGCAGCAGCACCAGCCCTACCAGGAACGCGAGCGACGTGAGGGCGACGGGCGTGCCGATCGTCCCGAAGTGCGCCACGCCGGCGCCCACGAGGAACGTGACGCCCGCGCCGACGAACCGCCCGACGGAGGTCGTGAACGCGAAGGCGCTCGCCCGGCAGCCGGTCTCGTACTGCTCGGGCAGCCAGAGCGTGTACATGGCGAAGTTTGCGCCGCCGACGCCGAGCGCGAACAGGCACACCATGAACCAGGCGAGCGCGTGCGTCGACAGGTAGTACGCGTAGCCGAACCCGAGCGCGATCGAGACGAACATCAGCACGAAAAAGAGCGCGAGCGTCACGCGGCGTCCCAGCGATTCGGCGAGCGGCGCCAGCGCCAGACACCCGACGATGGTGCCAATCGAGAGCAGCATCGTGGCGTCGGAGGCCAGTCGCGCCGCGTCCGCGTGGCCGAAGCCGGCCTCGGTCGCCAGGTGGATCACCGAGGCGGGCACGTACACGCCGCCGGCCCAGAGCCCGATGATCGAGACGAGCAGGAACACGGAGTTCAGGACGGTGCGCCACCGGTACCGCTCGCCGAACAGCGCTGCAAACGCCCGCGTCATCGTGAGGCGCGCGCCGAGCTTTTCCCGCGCGGCATCCCACCGCTTCGGCTCGTGCACGCCGGCCCGGATGAACGCCACGAGCAGCGCCGGCGCGCCGCCGATCGCGAACATCACGCGCCAGCCGTAGCGCGCGCCGATCACGTAGTTCGCCAGCCCCGCCAGGAAGATGCCGACGTAGTAGCCGGTGTGCAGGTAGCCCGCGCCCTTCGCGCGCCGCGACTCCGGCCACTCCTCGGCCACGAACGTGCCGCCCATCGACCACTCACCGCCGATGCCGATGCCGCTCAGCAATCGGAAGATCGCGAGCTGCCACACGGTGGTCGCAACGGCGCCGAGAAACGTGAAGAGGGAATAACACAGGATGGTCAGCATCAGCGTCCGCACGCGGCCGAAGCGATCCGCGAGCGGGCCCCAGAGCATCGAGAGGCCCCATCCGATCAGGAAGAGCGCGAAGAGCAGGCCGCCGTAGTAGCCGATGTTGCCGGCGGTCGCCGGAATGCCCGATCGCGGCAGCAGCTCGGTGAGCGCCGGCGTGAGGACGAGCGCATAGATGAACGAATCCATGCCGTCGAGCGTCCAGCCGCCCCACGCGGCCCAGAAGCCGCGGATTTGATTGGGCGTCAGGCGATCCGAGGGTGGACGTGAATGTCCGAGGTCCGAAGTTCGAGGTCCGGCGTCCACTCTCGACGTTCGAAGTCCAGAGTCCAACGTCCGAGGTTCAACGTCCAGGGACATACGCCTCGGCTTCGATTTCGACCAGCATCTCCGGCGCGATGAGGCGGCGCACTTCCACCATGCTCGTGGCCGGGCAGATGTCGCGGAAGAACTCGCCGTGCGCGCGGCCGATTGCCTCCCATTGGGTGATGTCGGTGACGAACATCCGCGTGCGCACCACGTCACGGCGTGCGGCGCCCGCGCGCGCCAGCGCGGCGTCGATGTTCTTCAGCGCCTGGACGGTTTGCTGGTACGGATCGCCGGTGCCCACGATCTCCCCGCGTTCGTCCGTGGCGGTCGTGCCTGAGATGTGCACGTGTGGACCGATCCGCACCGCGCGCGAGTAGGCGACGAACGGCTCCCAGCGCGTGCCGCTCGAGAAGTTCTGTCGGGGCTCTGACATGGCGGCCAACTTTGCACGGTTTTGGCGTGCGAGTCGAGCAAAAACGACACCCGAGGAACAGCGCGAAATTTTCTGAGACGAGCGCCGGATCGGCGCCGGCCGTTCAAGGCGTAGGGGTCAGACCGGAGAGATCCGCTATCTATAGAGTTCCAGTCGGACGCGGCCGTGACAATCAGTGACGAAACGTGAAGCGTCCGTGGGGGCGATCCGGCAACGGCCGGGCTGGGACTGAATCTTGCTGGCCCTTTCGCGCGTCTAATTAGGCCGGACAGGTGCCTCGATCCGGCGCCGGTTGCCTTGACAGGTGACAACCGCGCTGAGTATAAGCAAAGGTCTCATGCTCAGGCTGTCTCTCTAGAGGAGGACTGAAGGTATGCGTAAGATTTTTTCGTTGGTGGGAGCGGTGGCGTTCGTCGCCTCGGTCGCGATGCCCGCGTTCGCGGCCAACACCGCCGTGAAGGGTCACGTTGTTGATACCAAGTGCTACAGCAGGCTCGGCGCGGAGAAAGTGGCTGCGGCCGGACACGACGCCTGCAACCTCAAGTGCGCGAAGGCGGGCAACACCATGGCCATCCTCACGTCGGATGGCACCGTGTACGACATCACCGGCGACTATGCCGCCAACAATAACGAGAAGCTGATCCCCTTCGTGTCGAAGGAAGTGACGGCCGAAGGTGCCGTGTCGGAAGCGGACGGTCACAAGACGATCGACGTCAGCAAGATGCACGCGTCGAAGGGCACGAAGTAAGCGCCCATCGTTCGTGATCTGACAAGGTCTCGCCCGGTGGCGAGACCTTGTTTTTTGTACGGCTACTTCTGGACGGTCACCGTCACCGGCGCACGCAGCCGCACGGTGATCGTCGCACCCGCCGGGAACCGTGCTGGCTGGCGATCGCCGGCTTCCGCCACGGCCGTCCCACCCGCCGCGCCGGTCGCCCCGCCGATGAGCGCCCCCTTCGCGCCGCCGAAAATGGCGCCGAGGATGGTGCCCGCCACCGCGCCCGCCCCAATCTTCTTCGTCGTCGCATCGCCTGGCGAGGCGCCTTCGCGGAAGATCGCCTCGGTGTTGATTGGCACTTCCGCGCCGTCCGGCATGAGGATGTCGGTGAACTGCAGGCCGAGCCGCGCACGCGTCTTCAGCTTGCCGCCGCGCTCGACGTCGCTCACCGTGCCACGGACGATCGTGCCTGCGGGGATGGCGACGCGGTCGCCCACCTTGACGTCGCGTGATATCCGCGCCTCGACGGGATCCTCGACGCGCGCCGTCTCACTCGAGACCGGCGTTTCGAGCGAAAGGCCGATCACGGAATCCGACGAGATCACGAACTGCTCGATCGGGGCCTCGGCTTCCGCGTCGGACGCCGCGCGCGGCGGAGCTGGATTGCCATTCGGGAGCTGCTGCTCGATCGCCTGCCACTCCGAAGCGCCGAGCGGCGTCGATGGGGTGACGAGACCGGATGGCGCGCGCGAGGCCGCGGCCAGTGGCTTCGGCCGTGAAGACTCGACGCGGCGCGCAGGCTTCTCGGCGGGGTCCGCTCGTCGGGGCGCCTGTTCCGGGACCACGGTGGGCGCACTGGCCATGCGAGCCGGCGCCGGGGCCGGTGCGGGATCGGCGCTCGCGGCGACGGGGGCCGCCGGTGCGTTGGCGGCGGGATGCGGGGCTGGCGGGGTGGCCTCGGTGGTCGCGCTCGGGGCCTGAGCCGGCTGCGCCTGGTCGACGGCGCTGGCCGAAGCCGGCGCCGATTGCCGCACCGCCAGATACCCGCCGCCCGCAGCCGCCGCGAGACAGCCGACCACCAGCAGCGCGTAACTCAAGCGATTGGGCATGATCTCGTCTCCGGGTTGTGCACGTTCACCGTTGAGCCCGAGCAAGCCTCGTGCCCGCCAGGGCCTCCGTTTCCGGCCTTTTCCGAGCGATCCGCTGTCCTCGGGCTGCGACTCGCGCCGCTCGGCTGTCCTGTTCGGGCGACCGTCGTGCCTGTCAGCATGATTCAATGGCGGCGGGGCCCCACCCCCGCCGCGAGCTCACGCCGATGCTTCGCTCAGGATTTTCATGTCCTTCGCTCGGCATGGCCGCAGGCGCTTCCACCGGGCATGCCCTGTCTCGGCAACGGTCCAATCGTTGCAGATACAATCACCGTATGAATCCCTGGTCCGTGCTCAGGCGGGCAGGCATCGGCGCCGTCGCGGCCCTTGCGCTCGTGTTGTGCCTGGCGTCCCCGGCGCGGGCGGTCACGGTCCATGACCTGATCGCGCTCTCGCAGGCGGGACTCTCGGACCAGGTTCTGATTGCACTGATCCAGGCCGACCAGACGGTCTACGGTGTTGACGCCGATCAGATTCTCGCGCTGAAGACAGCCGGCGTGAGCGAATCGGTGATCCTCGCGCTGATGCACAACGGCCGCGACGCCTCAGCGGCGGCGAACGCAACCGCAGCCGCAGCCACAGCCAATGCTCCTGCTGAAGCCGCGCCGTCGCTGACGATCATCGGGGATCATCACCCCGACAGTCAGCCCGCACCGGAAACGGCCGCTGCGACCGTCGTCGTCGAAACGGTGGTGCCGACCTTCGTGCCGGTGCCGATTGTGATCACCGGGCGCGGCGCTCGCCGGCAGCCGCGTGCGAACGTCGTCACGCCGTACGGCATCCAGGGCTATACCGGGTTCGGCCGCTTCATCAACAACGGCTTCATCTCCGGCCCACACTCCAACATTGGCGGCACGAGCATCTCAGCCGACGGCTGGCGCATCGTCACGCCGCGCGTCGTGCCCGCCCACGTACCGGGACAGTAATCAGCGGCGGGGCTCCCGCCCTGCCGCGCTCACTTCGTGGCGCTCGCGCTCTCCACTCCGTTGGCTACGTTCCCGCTGGCTTCGGCGGCGGCTTCAGTTCGTACTCGTGGGGCGGCGTCGCACCCATGAGATACCGGACGAAGTAGTCCCACCGGCGGCGCACCATGTAGGGCTCGTTCCCGAACCCATGATTCCTGTTCGGCAGGAACAGCAGATCGAAATCCTTGTTCGCCTTGATCAGGGCGTCGACGACGAGCAGCGTGTTGTAGGGCGGGACGTTCGTGTCCATCGTGCCGTGCGCGAGCAGCAGCTTGCCCTTCAGGTTCTTCGCCTTCAGCTGGTTGGCTTGGTTGTCGTAGTTCGTCGTCCCATCCGGGTTCGTGACGAGCAACCCCTGCCACTTCTCCGCCCAGTCATCTTCATAGTCGCGATTGTCGTGGTTCCCGGCTTCTGAGATGCCAACCTTGAAGAAATCGGGGTAGCTGAACATCGCATCGGCTGTCGCGAAGCCACCGCCCGAATGGCCGTAGATGCCGGCACGATCGAGATCGATCCACGGGAAGCGCTGCGCCAGCTCCTTCATGCCGGCCACCTGGTCGGGCAGCGTGTTGTCGCCCATGTCGCCGTAGTACGCCTCCTGGAACTTCTGCGATCGCCAGGGTGTCCCCATGCCGTCGATCTCGACGACCACGAAGCCGAGCTCGGCGAGCGACTGCGTGTCGCCGCGCGAAGGCGAGAACGTGCGGCTGCCGACGCTGCCGGTCTGCGGCCCGGGATAAATGTGGTTGACGATCGGATATTTCTTCGACGGGTCGAAATTCGTCGGCCGGTAGAGCAGCCCGTAGAGATCCGTGGAGCCGTCGCGCGCCTTCACGGTGATGGGCATCGGCGGCTTCCAGCCGACGGCGAGCAGGCGCGAAATGTCGGCCTTCTCGAGTGCCATCACCTGCTGGCCGTGGGTGTCGCCGACCCAGCTGATGGGCGGTGTCTGAGGCGTCGAGTAGCTGTCGACGAAGAAGCGGCCGTCGAGCGCCACCGAGACGTCGTGATCGGTGTTGGGCGCCGGCGTGAGCATCTTCAGGTTCTTGCCGTCGAAGTCGATCGAATAGAAGTGTCGGAAGTACGGATCGACACCGGGTTCCTTGCCGTTGCCGACGAAGTAGATCGTGCGTGACGCCGGATCGACCGACAGCATTTGCGCCACGTTGCCTTCGCCGGTGGTGATCTGGTGCTTCAACGCGCCGGTGCGCAGGTCGTACAGGTAGAGCTGCCCCCAGTTGTCGCGTTCGGAAAACCAGATGACCTCTTCCGACTTGGGCAGGTACTTCCAGTTCGCGTGGTTCGTGCCGGACGTGTAGAACGTCGCGACATCTTCGTGGAGGACGTCTCGGATGGTTCCGGTCGACGCATCAGCGACGTGCAGGGTCTCGTGCTTGTGGTCGCGCGACGTCGAGATGAACGCCAGGTGCGTTGAGTCCGGGCTCCACTGCACGTCGCTCCAGTCGCCGCCGCAGGCCACATCGTCGCAGAGCGTGGAGCGGTGCTGATCGGGCGGCAGCTGGAGCCGGATCGTCTTCGGGCCGTCGACATCGATGATCACCCGCTGGATCATCGTCACGGTCGGGTCGCCCGGCAGCGGATATTTCCAGGCTTCCAGCTTCGGATGACCTACCTGCGTGTTCACCAGGTACATGTCGCCGTCGTTCCGCTGATCCTGCTGGAAGGTGGCAATCTTCTTCGAGTCGGGCGACCAGACGACGATGGGCCGATCGCTGCGGGCCCAGCCGGCGTTGTCGGTGGCGTAGCCGAAGTTCTCCACGCCATCGGTCGTGAGCTGGGTTTCCTTTCCTGTGGCGACATCGCGGACCCAGAGGTTCCAGTCGCGGATGAACGCCGCCTTCGTGTGGTCGGGTGAGAGGACCTCGATTTTCGCCTGTTTGTTATCGGCCGACGTGCAGGCGTACGTCTCGAGCGTACACGTCCAGCGCTGGCTGCCGAGGTCGAACCAGATCGCCTTCGCGTCGTCGGTGAAGGTGAACTGCGCGAAGGGCAGTTCGAATGGATCGAACGTCATGCTGGCGGCGGCGGAGAGCGACGTGGCCAGCTTCGGCTGATCGAACGCCGGACCGCGCGACTGCTTCGCCGGATCCACGAGGAAGAACTCGAGCCCGCGCTCCGTGCGGGTCCGGTACCAGAACCGATCGTCGGCGTCGTGCCACAACCAGTGCGCGCGGACCCCGCTGTGCAGCACGAGCGGATCGGTGTTGTACGGCATGAACTGCTCGGCGTGGTGGTAATCGGCGTCCGTCAGCACGCGTGGAGAAGACGCGGGCGCGGCCGGCGGCTGGGCAAGCGCCGGCAGCGCCGAGAGCAGCGTCATCGCGAACACCAGGCGAAATCGCATCGGAAAACCTCCGCGGGCACTCTACCGCACCGGTCAGGAGCCTTCAACCGGACGGTGCTTTGCCCGCTCGATCCGCCGGTCCGGTACGAGCCAGATGGCGGCCACGAGAACATACAGCGCATCCGAGAGCCGCTGGTCGACGAACGCGAGGCCGATCGCGAGCAGATACAGAAACGGGGAAATCTTGCCTTTGACGTCGCGCCCGACAGCCCTCGCCAGTGTGGAGTCCGGCCCCTGGCGCGCGATGATCGCCGTCTGCAGAATGACGTACGCGACGCCGGCCATCAGCAGCACGACGCCGTACACCGCCGTCGGCAGCGGTTCGAAGTGATTCTCACCCATCCAGCCCGTGACGAACGGCACGAGTGACAGCCAGAACAGAAGATGAAGGTTCGCCCACATCACGCCGCCACCGATATCGTCGGTCGCCTGGAACATGTGGTGGTGGTTGTTCCAGTAGATGCCGAGGAAGATGAAGCTGAGGATATAGGTGAGCAGCAGCGGAACGAGCGGACGCAGCGCGGCGAGCGTGGTGCCGGACGGAACCTTCAGGTCCAGCACCATGATCGTAATGAGGATAGCGATGACGCCGTCGCTGAACGCCTCCAGGCGTGTGGTCGGCACGGTGGGCTACATCATACTCGCGCCCATCACTCGTCACCGTGGCCTATTCGTACCGCAAGGCGTGCATCGGGTCGACCTGCGCGGCGCGATGGGCCGGGATCAGGCCGGCACCGAGCGCGACCAATGCCAGGAGCACGACCGAGAGCGCCAGGACGCCTGGATCCGTCGGCTGCAGCTGGAAGAGGACCGACTTGGCGACCCTGGCGAGGGCGGTCGCAGCGACCAGGCCGACCGCACTTCCAATGAGCGTCATCTTGCCAACCTGCCGCAGCACCATGCCGCGCACGCGGGCGGCATCGGCGCCGAGCGCCATCCGCAGGCCAATCTCTTTGGTCCGCTGCGCTACTGTGTAGGCGAGCACACCATACAGGCCAACGGCGGCGAGCAGCGTCGCGAGCAGCGCGAAGGCGGCCGATAGCACGCTGATGAAGCGATCGAGAAACACGTTCTCCTTCACCTGATCGGGCATCGTCAGCAGATTCTCGACCGGAAGGTTCGGATCGAGCTGCGCGACGGCTTTCCGAATCGTCGCCATGAAGGCCTC
The DNA here is from genome assembly GCA_025450765.1 of Vicinamibacterales bacterium. Lineage (GTDB taxonomy): Bacteria > Acidobacteriota > Vicinamibacteria > Vicinamibacterales > CAVVIG01 > JAGWRA01. The sequence goes on from JANWLS010000047.1 coordinate 10,186, forward strand.
GGGATCGACCTTCGTGCGGACGAAGAACGTGATGCTGCCCAGATGATCGTCCTGCATGTAAGGCCTGAAGAACACCGCCGGAATCTTGTCTTTGACGTCGTTGTACTTCGCATCCTTCACGAGTCCGACGATGAGCGAATCGGGCGTCTTGTTGCGGTCGCCGATATGCTTGCCAATCGGGTTCGGTCCGAGATTGAACCGTTTGGCGAACGCCTCGTTGACGATGACGACCTTCGGCGAGGTGCCCGGAGGCTTCTCGTCAGCCGTCGGGCCGTCGGCGCGCGTGAAATAGCGGCCGGCGAGGAGCGGGATTTCGAGCGTCCTGAAGTATCCAGGTCCGATCTCGTTGTAGCGGGAGTTCATGTCGGTGTCCGGGCCAGCTTCGTAGCCCTCGACCGAGACGCTGTTTCCCCAGCTGTCGCCCGCAAGCAGCGGCACCAGCGAATCGCCCACGGCGCTCGCCCCCGGCAGCGCCCGCAGTGCGTCTTCGAGCTGCTGGAAGAATGCCTGCGAGCGCTGCGAGCTGTAGCCGTTCAGTTCGGGTGAGACACCGAAGGTGATCACGTGATCGGGATTCAGGCCGAGACTGACCCGGCTCACGTTGACGAGGCTGCGCACGAACAGGCCGGCCGAGGCGAGCAGCGCCATCGAGAGCGCGATCTGCGCCGTGGCGAGCGACGTGCGGAACCGGGCCGCCGCGCGCGCGCCGGACGGCTGCCCCGCCTGGCCCTTGAGCGTGGAGACAAGGTCGGGACGCGTGCTGTGAAGCGCCGGGAACAGACCGAAGAGGAGCCCGGTGCCGAGCGTGAGGGCGGCCGCGAAGAGCACGATCGATCCGTCGAGCGTGAACGACAAGGACTGCGCGGCATCGTGCGGCAGCATCGTCGTGATCAGATCGAGCGTCCAGTGCGCCACCAGCAGGCCGGCGGCTCCTCCGAAGCAGGCGAGCAGGCAGGATTCGACGAGAAGCTGGCGAATGAGCTGCAGGCGCCCGGCGCCGATCGAGAGCCGAACCGCCATCTCGCCTGCACGCGCGGCGGATCGTGCGAGCAGCAGGTTCGCGATGTTCGCGCATGCGATGAGCAACACCAGGAGGGTCACGCCCAGCAGCAGCGTGAGCGGCCCCCGCGCATCGCCCGAGATCGTGGTCTGGCCATGGGAGCCAGGCTCGAGGATCACCCGCCTTCCCTTGAATTTCGCGAGCGTCTGATCGCTCATGCCTTTCTGAAGTGGCGCCTCGACGTCATTGATGATCGCATGAAACGGCACGTTGATGGCCGTGCGCGCCTGGTCGAGCGAGACGCCAGGCTTCAGCCGGGCGAAGAGATAAATCCAGTAGTTCCGCCGGTCGGTCATCCGCTTCATCCCGGCATCGCGATCGGCCGGCGACTGCAGCACGGACATGGTGATCGGCACGTACACCTGCGGCCGGGCGCCCAGCGTCGTCCCCTCGAAGCCACGCGGCGCAACGCCCACGATGGTCATCGGCTGGCCATTGATGATGATCGAATCGTTGAGCACCTTGGGATCGCTCCCGAAGCGTGTCTGCCAATACGCATAGCTCAGGACCGCCACGCGCCCGTCACCTGGCACTCGATCATCCTCCGGCCCCAGGAGGCGGCCGAGCGCAGGCTGGATCCCGAGCACCGGGAAGTAGCTGCCGGAGACGAATACCCCCTGTGCGCTGAGCGTCGTGCCCCGTGCCGACAGGTTGGCGCCGAACAGCCGGTGCGCCGCGATCGCCGTGAACGACTGCTGCTGCCGCTCGAGGTCGCGGAACATCGGATAGCTGAAGAGGACCGTGCACGGGCCCGCCTGGTTGCAGGAGTTCGAGCCCGGCATCGGCCCCGGCGCCGAGAGGTTCACCAGCTGGTCGGGATGGCTGACCGGCAGCGGCCTCAGCAGGATCTGGTTGAAGAGCGAGAAAATGGCCGCGGTGGCTCCGATGCCGAGCGCGAGCGAGATAATCGCGACCACCGTCACGAAAGGCGTCCGGAACAGGGTGCGGAGCGCGAACTTGAGGTTCAGCATTGGACAGATAGACGAACACGGGCTCGAAATGGTTTACATGCTACTTTGAGAGATGCTGTCTGCGGTTGAGCGAGAGGAGCTCTTTCAGGCCAGGCTGCTGCTCGAGCGGCCGAACCTGGCGATCCGCCTCACCAATCTGATTGGGACGCCCATCGAGCGCGGGTTCGAGCTGCTCCCGGCGTCGTGGTCCGAGGTCGTGACGAACGCGACGCGAGGTGCCCTCCAGAAGGCGCTCCACGTCGCCGTCGGCAGCCTCGACGACCAGACACTCCGGCGCCCGGCGAACCTCGCGCACAAGCTGGCGGCGGCGGCGAGCGGCGCGGGCGGCGGTGCGCTCGGCCTGCTGGCCCTGCCGATCGAGCTCCCGATTTCGACCGCCGTCATGCTTCGCTCGATCGCCGACATCGCGCGGAGCGAGGGCGAATCGATCCGGAGCGTCGAGGTCCAGCTCGCCTGCCTCGAAGTGTTCGCGCTCGGCGGGCGCTCGCGGTCGGATGATGGCGCCGAGACCGGCTACTTCGCCGTGCGGCTGGCGCTGGCCCGGGCGGTCTCCGAGGCGGCGGAATACATCACAGAACGGGGGCTCGTGCAGGAAGGCGCGCCGGCGATCGTGCGGCTGATTGCGCAGATCTCGTCGCGCGTCGGCGTCGAAGTCTCGGAAAAGGCGGCCGCGCAGGCGATGCCGCTGATTGGGGCCGCCGGCGGCGCGCTGGTCAACATCCTGTTCATCGACCATTTCCAGGACGTGGCGCGCGGACATTTCATCATCCGCCGCCTGGAGCGGGCGCACGGCGCCGAGTCCGTGCGCGAGGCCTACGGCGCCCTTATTCCCGAAGTCGTCTCACGGTGACTCCGAACGCCTGGCGCCCCGCGCGCGGGTCGTACACGATGACCGGCATCAGCTTTCCCCGGATCCTCTGCGGGTTCGTGCGCGCGTAGGTCATCAGCGTCCGCGCGAGCAGCTGTCGCGATTCGTCCTCTGCCTCCTCGCGCGCGGCGCCCGTCAGCAGGTCGTTCAGCGACAGCCGCCAGGGCTCGCCCCAGATCAGCGCGTCGATCACGATCCCCTTGATCACGTTGTGCGAGAAGTTGAAGAAGAACGACAGCGGCGAGTAGGCCGAGTCGGTCGGGCGGAACGGCTCGAAGCGCGCGAGCAGATCGTCGCGGTACGCCTGGAAGCGGTCGCGGAACGTCGATCGCTCGGCCTCGAACGCGGCCAGCGACGAAGGCGGCTCGCCCACGAAGGCGCGCGCATCCCCGGATAGGCCGTTCAGCAACCCTTCGACAATCACATCGCGCTCGGGGCCCTCGATTCCCGCCTCGTGCAGGCGGTGGTATTCATCCATCAGCATCGCCACCGAAAAGCACAGCCACGGATAGTCGGCCACGTTGTCGTCGCGCGTGAGGAGGACGTCGCGGGCGTAGGTGGCTTCGAAGCCGAAGCGCAGGTGGCAGCCCATGCTCACCGCGTGCTCGAGCGCGATCGTGAGGCGGTGTGCGCGGTTGAGCGTGCGTGTCCGCTCGAGGAGCAGGTCGTAGCCGTGCTCGTTCAGCTCGTAGTGCGAGGTTGCAACGAGCAGCAGCGTTTCGGCGTCCGCGGCGAAGCGCTGGCCGCTGCCGTTGGCGCCCTGGAGCCGCGCGAGCAGCGCCCCGAGCCGATCGAGATTCTCGTCAGCATCCCCGCCATCCCAGGCGCGGAGCGAGAGCAGGCCGAGGAGATACACGAAGTAGTAGTCGATCAGGATGGCGAGCGTCGCCGGGTCGGGCGGCTCCTGGCCGCGGTGCTCGATCAGGTAATGAAGGACATCGACGGCGATCGTGTCTTCGTTCACCTTGTCGGCGATGCCGTCCCAGTCGTGGAGTGCGTGCAATCCCTCGCGGCGGGTCACCGTCTCGAGCTCGTGAATCGGCCGGCGCAGACTGATGCGGCGCTCGTCGAGCGCCCACGTGTTCGTGCGCATCGAATCGCGTAGCTTCATGAGCGCCTCGCCCAGCGTCCGCGCCCGCGCAGCCTCGTCGACCAGCTCGCGGCGGAACGTGCCGCTCAGGGCCTCGTCGAGCAGCCCGCAGCTCTCTTCGAACCAGGTGTAGAGCGCCGGACTCGTGTTCACGTTCGGCATTCCGGCCATCCTAGCATGCCCTGTGTTACCATCCCGGCCGTCATGCCTCCCACGCGAATCGTCTCCATCGCCCTGTTCACCGCCGGCCTGGGCATCATCGTCGGCGCGCAGGCGCCACAGGTCAGTCCGACCGTCGCCGCGTTCGTCAGCGTGCAGGCGCCGGTCGTCGCCCTCGAGCATGTGCGCGTCATCGATGGCACCGGCGGTCCCGCGTCCGACGATCAGACCCTCGTGATTCAGGATGGCCGTATCCAGTCGGTCGGGCCGGCCGCATCCACCACGGTGCCTTCCGGCGCCAGGGTCCTCGACCTCACCGGCGAGACGGTGATTCCGGGCCTGGTCGGCATGCACGATCACCTCTTCTATCCGGCGCCCTCCGGACTGGGTCGGATTCCGGGCGCGCCCGCGCTCTACAACGAGCAGGGCTTCAGCTTCCCGCGCCTGTATCTGGCTGCGGGCGTCACCACGCTGCGGACGACGGGAAGCGTGGCGCCGTACGCCGACCTTGGAATCAAGAAGGATATTGATGAAGGCCGCATGCCCGGGCCGCACCTGCACACCACCGGGCCGTATCTGGAAGGGAAGGGCGCCTTCACGCCACAGATGCACGAGCTCACCGGCCCGGACGATGCGACCAGGATGGTGAACTTCTGGGCGGATGCTGGCGCGACCTCGTTCAAGGCGTACATGCACATCACGCGCGCCGAGCTCGCGGCGGCGGTCAAGGCGGCGCACGCGCGCGGACTGAAGATCACCGGGCATCTTTGCTCGATCGGATTCCGCGAGGCGGCCGCCATCGGGATCGACAATCTGGAGCACGGCCTCGAGGTCGATACCGAGTTCGATCCCGGGAAGCAGCCCGACGTCTGCCCGCCGGGGAATGTGTCGAACGACACGCTTTCGACGCTCGATCTGAACAGCCAGCCGGTGCAGGACATGATTCGCAATCTCGTGGCGCATCACGTGGCGGTGACGTCCACGCTGCCCGTGTTCGAAATCTCGGTTCCTGGGAGGCCACCGCTCGAGCCGCGCGTGCTCGACGCGCTCTCGCCGGAGTCGCGCGTCGATTATCTATATGCCCGCTCGCGCACCGCCGAGCACCCTGGCGCGCAGACGATCATCTTCAAGAAGGAAGAGCAGTTCGAGCGGATGTTCGTGCAGGCGGGCGGAACGCTCCTCGCCGGCCTCGACCCGACCGGCTACGGCGGTGTGCTCGCGGGGTTCGGCGACCAGCGCGAGCTGGAGCTGCTCGTCGAGGCGGGCTTCACGCCGCTCGAGGCGATTCACATCGCGACGGAGAACGGGGCCCGCTTCATGGGGCTCGACGGTCGGCTCGGCACCATCGCCACCGGCAAGGCCGCCGATCTCGTCGTGATCCACGGCAATCCGGCCGCGAACATCGCCGACATCGAACATGTCGTCACGGTCTTCAAGGATGGGGTAGGGTTCGATTCCCAGAAGCTGATCGACTCCGTGCGCGGCCAGGTGGGCTTGCACTGATCACGGGGCGGTCGGTGCACGCCGCTGCGCACCATGGAGATGCTGTCGACGATTGGAGGACATCAGCCTTGCCTTGGCCTGATCCCGTGGCGCTGAACGGTGCGCATGCGCGCCTCGAACCGCTCTCGCATCAACATCGCGACGGCCTGACCGAGGCCGTGAAGGACGGCGAGTTGTGGCGTCTCTGGTACACCGCCATCCCCACGCCGGACGGCATGGACACGGAGATCGAGCGGCGGCTGTCGCTGCAGACGAAGGGATCGATGCTGCCCTTCACGGTCTTCGACCCGGACGGCCGCATCTGCGGCATGACGACCTATATGAACATCGATGCGCCGAACCGGCGGGTCGAGATCGGCTCGACCTGGTATGCGGCGCGCGTTCAGCGCACTGCACTGAACACCGAATGCAAGCTCATGCTGCTAACGCATGCGTTCGAGCGGCTCGACTGCATCGCGGTGGAATTCCGCACGCATTTCTTCAATCGCGCCAGCCGGCGCGGCATCGAGCGGCTCGGCGCCAGGATGGATGGCATCCTGCGCAATCACCAGATCGGCGTGAACGGCGTCCTGCGCGACACCGTCGTCTACAGCATCATCGCGGGCGAGTGGCCGGCCGTGAAGCAGCACCTGACGTTTTCACTGCTGCGCTGAGTGTGCCGGCGTCCTTCGCGGCGCCGAGCCGACCCTGTTCTCCGGTATCCGCCCTGCGGTCCGCCGTTTCGCGCGATGCGGGCCGAGCCAATTCTGACGCGGCGCGCGCGGAGGCCTGTTTTTCTAGTGCTTGTCCGGATGTAGATGTTCGTCGAGATAGGCATCCGTCGCCTGGAACAGCGCCAGCCACGAGGTGTATCGCGTGAGGTCGTGAACCTCGTTGGGCAGCAGGATCTGCTCGAACGGAATATGGTGCGCCCGGAGATCCTGAATCAATTCCGTCGACTGTTGCGGGGGCACGTTGCGATCGTCATCCGCCTGCACCACCAGCACCGGCGAGCGCCACTGGTCGATGGTCGCGACTGGCGATGAGGCGACGGCAAGCTGCCACGCCGCGGGGTCCGCGATCGGACGCCCGTCGGCGGCGAACATCGACGCCCAGTCATAGACGCCCGCGTAGTCGACGCCGACCGCGACCGAGTCCGACGCACGCGCGAGCGCGAGGGCGGTCATCAGGCCGCCATAGCTTCCGCCCCACGCGCCGATCCGCGTGCCATCGACGTCCCCTCGGCCTTTCAGATAACTGATCGCGCCGAGGATGTCGTTGACCTCGCTGCCACCGCCCATCCCGAAGCGATCGGCCTCGCGGTAATCCAGGCCGTACCCGATGCCGCCTCGATAGTTGACCGACAGCACGACGTAACCTTCCGCCGCGAAATATTCGTTGAGCGCGTACATCCAGCTGTAGGCGGACATGTAGTGGAAGCCGAGGAGCATCTGTCGCGGCGGGCCGCCATGGAAGAAGAGGATGGCGGCGTGCCTGCCGGTCGAGCGGCCGGGCGGCAGGAAGATCTGACCGTGCGTCGGCTGTCCATCCTGGGCCTTGAACGTCACCGACTCGGGCGTCACCAGCTTGGATGATGGGAAAGAAGAAGGTGTGGCGTCGGGCGCGAGCGGCCGCCACCGATCGCCGCTCGCCACGACGGGTGTGAGCTGCGATGTCGCGGTGCTGCGCAGCGCGTAGATGGCGCCGTCGGCGCCGGCCTCGGGAAACGCTTCGATGCCCGTGCCCGGCGCGACGACAGGTGTCGGTGCGCCGCCCGCCGGATCGACCGTCCAGATGTGGAGACGATCGATGTCGTTCTGGTTCGACGCGAAGATCAGCCGGCGGCTATCGGCGCTGAGCGTCATGTAGGCGATCTCGAAGTCGCCGGGCGCGAGCGCGCGAGCGCTACCACCATCGACGCTCACCGAATAGGGGAGGAGCCACCCCGTCTTCTCCCACGGAAACACCAGGCGATCGCCCGCGGCCCAGAACAGATCGCGTTCCGACAGCGAGGGCTGGAACACGCTGCCGTCGCCTGGGTCGGCCGTCCAGATTTCATGGCCTTGGCCGGTCGCCGTGTCGGCGACCCAGATCGACCAGGGCAAGCCGGCACGGCGGCTCAGGAACGGCGAGCGTTTCTCGGTCGGCACGCGCACGAACGCGACCTTCGAACCGTCGGGTGAAAAGGCGGGCGACGAATCGAGGTCGAAGCTCGGCGCCATCCAGGTGATCGTCTTCGCCGCGACATCGTAAATGCCAATCAGCGAATGCGAGCCACGGCTGCTGACGAACGCGAGCCCTCGTCCATCCGGGGACCACGACGTCGACCGCACGATGCCCTGATCGATGAGGAGCGGCTCGGGCGCGGCGTGGCCGCCGGGTGCGACACTCATGATGCGGTGGCCGTCGAGGAAGATCAGCCGGCTCCCGTCGGGCGAAAAGCTGGGCGAGTGGCCGGCGCCGATGTGGCGTGGTGCGCCACCAGCGGTTGGAACCACCCAGATTTCGCGCGGCATCGGCCCGACGGGCGCACTCGCGACGTTGGCCGGCCTGTCGTCTTCGAGCGTCTGCCCTCGCGTGAACGCGATCAGCCGCGTATCGGGCGACCAGGCGAGCTCGCCGAGATCGAAGCCATCATCGGCCGTATACGTGGTGATCTTTCGGGCGGACTCACCCGCGGCCGAGCTCGCCATCCAGACATTCCGCACGCCCGCATCATCGAAGACCCAGGCGACGGCCTGTCCTGTCGGGGCGGCGGCCAGGCTCGTGGGATAGGGCGCATGCAGGACGTCCGCAATCGAAAACGGCGGCTGCGCCGCGCGCGCGGGCACGGCCTCGAATGTTGCCGCGACGCACGTGATGGCGGCGAGCATCAGCAGGGCGCGCGATCGAGAGAAGGTCATGGGGCGGTCCTCCAAAGTCCTCGTCAATTCGCGACGGGTCAGACTACACTGCTGTGCCCCCCTGGGGAAACCATCATGGCCGACTACGATGTGTTCGCGCTCGGTGACCTGGAGCTTCAGTCTGGTGTGAGGCTGCCGGACGCCCGCCTGGTCTACAAGACGTACGGCGCGCTGAGCGCCGCGCGCGACAACGCCGTTCTGATCCCGACCTTCTACGGTGGCCAGCACCCCGATTGCGAAGCGATGTTCGCGCCGGGGCGTGCGCTCGATCCAGGACGGCACTTCATCATTGTGGTGAACATGATCGGCAACGGCCTCTCCTCGTCGCCGAGTAATACGCCGCTGCCGTTCGATCGCGCACGCTTTCCATCGGTCGCCATCTACGACAACGTGGCGTGCCAGCATCGTCTGGTCACCAGGAAGCTTGGCGTCGAGCGGCTCAGGCTCGTAACCGGCTTCTCCATGGGCGCGCAGCAGGCGTTCCACTGGGGAGCCCTGCACTCGGACACGGTGGACGCGATCGCCCCGATCTGTGGCTCGGCGCGAACCTCACCGCACAATGTCGTGTTTCTCGAAGGCGTGAAGGCGGCGCTGACCGCCGATGCCGCGTACGCGAAGGGCGATTACGCGGCGCCGCCGCGGAAAGGACTGGACGCGTTCAGCCGCGTATACGCGGGCTGGATGTACTCGCAGGATTTCTATCGCGATCGGTCCTACCGCGACATGGGGCTCGAGTCGATCGATGACGTGCTGCGGTTCGTCGAGGGACGCTTCGGGCAGCGCGACGCGAACGACCTGCTCGCGATGCTCTGGACCTGGCAGCACGCCGACGTCGCGGCGCACCCGCGCTTCGGCGGCGACCTGAAGGCGGCACTCGGCGCGATCACCACCCGCGCGATCGTCATGCCGAGCGAGACTGACCTCTACTTCCGCGTGCGCGACAACGAGCTCGAGGTCGCGCAGATGCCGAACGCCGAGCTGCGTCCTATCCCGTCCACGTGGGGGCACTCGGCCGGCCGCGGCGGAAACCCGCCCGACAACCGCTTCATCGACACGGCGCTGCGCGAGCTGCTGGGTGATTGATACGGCGGAGGACTGCATGACGCCCCAGGGCTGATACGATACCTGCCCATGGCTACGCCGACCCCCTCAGACGCCCGACTGATGTTGAGGCACACGCTGGCGACGCTTGCCTATCGCGGAGGCAAGGCGCTCCGTGATGTGCCGCCCGCCGCGGCCTCCTTCAAGGCTGGTCCGACCACGAGGACACCGGCCGAGATTCTCGCGCACATTGGCGATCTGCTCGACTGGGCGCTGACGCAGGCGCGTGGTGAAGAGGCGTGGCACAACTCGAGCCCGCAGGCGTGGGAGCAGGACGTCGCACGTTTCTTCAACGGGCTCGCAACGCTCGACGCGTATCTCGCTTCCGACATGCCGCTCGCCGCTTCCGCTGAACGGTTATTTCAGGGAGCGATTGCCGACGCCCTGACCCACGTCGGTCAAATCGCGCTGCTGCGGCGCCTCGCGGGCGCGCCGGTCCGCGGCGAGAATTACGCTCGCGCCCGAATCGCGATCGGCTGCGTGGGGCGTGAACAGGCGGCACCCGTGCGGGAGTTCGACTGACAGGCGGTCGGCCGTCCGCCTAGCGGGTTCTGAGAATAACCAGGAGGAAGCCGATGGTCGTGAGGACCTGTCCGGTCCAAAAGAGGAACGACCATTTGATGATGTCGGTTCGCCAGTCGGCCATCCTGGACTTCAATTCGTCGAACTGGCGCCCGACATGCGCCATCGCCGTGTCGAATTCGGCGCGCGTCACCATTTCCTGCCGTACGGTGGCGATCTCCTGGCGTAAGGCCGCGCTCTCCTTCGCGAGCTCCTGACGTAGGGCGGCGCTCTCCTTCGCGAGCTCATGACGCAGGGCGGCGCTCTCCTTCACGATTTCCTGACGCAAGGCGGCCGTCTCGTTGGCGATGTCTCGGCGCACCCCGGCAATCTCCAGCCGGATCGCGCCGGCTTCGTGTGCCAGCCGCGCTTCAAATCGCTCATCCGCCATGGCGAGCACGTCCTGTGGGTCCATCGGGACAGAGTCCTTCCTCGACCCCTGCAGACGACGATGCCATCGTCGGCGGATAGATGGCAAGAGCTTTCGACTGTATAAGGGAGTGTCTATTCCCGCATCGCGGTAATCGGATCCACGCGCGCCGCACGGCGCGCGGGAATGGCCGCCGCGATCAGCGCGACGATCGCCAGCACGAGCACGGCGCCCGCGATCGTCGGCGCGTCCAACGGACTCATCTGGTAGACGAGGCTCCCTAACAGGCGAGCCGCAGCCACCGTGGCGATGAGGCCGACGATCATTCCGACGATCAACACCCGTCCCGCCGTCGCGAAGACCAGCCGCACGACCATCAGTGGCGTGGCACCGAGCGCCATCCGCACACCGATCTCGCGGGTCCGTTCGGCCACGAGCAGCATGAGCAACGTGTAGAGGCCGAGCGACGCGAGCAGCATCGCCGCCGCCGCAAAGAGCGTCAGCAGGCGTGTATCCAGTCGCGGCTGATCGAGCGCGGCATCGAGCACCGTGTCCACCGACTGCACGCCGAAGATGGCGCGGTCGGGCGCGAGCTCGTGGACGATCTGCCTGATGATTCCCGCGAAGGCGCCGGGGTCGCCGGCGGTGCGGACGACATATTCGGGGTCGGGCCACGTCCCGGCCGAGTCGCAGGCGTAGATATACGGGAACGGCTGCGTGCCCTGCCCATCTTCGATCGTGTTACCGACAATGCCGACGATCGTCATGGGCGGCCTGGGATCCTGATCGAAGCGGATCGAACGGCCGACGAGATTCTGCCCCTGGCCGTACATGTCCGCGAATCGCCGGTTCACCATCGCCGTGCGCGGCGCCTTGAAATCGGCCTTGATATCCGGGCACCAGCGACCCGCTTCGAGCGGCATCCGCAGCGCGTGGAGATAGCCGACGCTCACCGTTCGCTCGCCGGCGTTCACGCCTGGATCCCCCGCGCGCGTCAGCCCCTGGATTTGAATCTGGTAGCGCAGCGTCGCGCCGGTCGCCGGCAGAAAGTTCGTGAGGCCGGCCGCGACGACGCCCGGTGTCTGCTCGAGGCGCTGAATGAGGGCGACCTGCATCTGCCCGATGCGTGCGCGGTCCTCGTCCCATTGCGCCCCGACGTGGAAGGTGAGCGTGTGCGACGGATCGAAGCCGGGGCTCACGTGGCTCAGGTTGTAGTAGGTGCGGAGCAGGAGGCCGGCGGAGGCGACGAGCAGGACGGTCAGTGCGATCTGCGCGCCGACGAGGATCCGCTGGAGTCGATGTGGTCCCTGTGAGGAACCGCGGGCGCTCTGCGCGATGAGCGGGAGCAAGGTGCCGCGCGTGGCCTGGAGCGCGGGCCAGAGGCCGAAGAGCACGGCGGCAGCCGCGCTCACGAAAATCGTGAAGGCGAGCGCGCGCCAGTCGACCGCGAGGTCCGCGATCCGCGGCACCGTCGTGAGCGCGTGCACGAGCACGCGTGTCGCGGCGATCGCGAGGAGCACGCCGCCGACCGTCCCAGCAGCGGCGAGGAGCGCGACTTCGCGCATCACTGCGCCAACCACCTGTCCGCGCGACGCACCGATGGCGCTCCGGACCGCCAATTCATGCGCGCGGCGGTGCAATTGCACGAGCAGCAGCCCCGCGATGTTCGCCACCGCAATGAGCAGGAGCAGCAGCACCGCGCCGAACACCAGCCAGAGCGCGCGGCCGTAGTCGCCCACCTCGAAGTCCTTCAATCCGGTGAGCGCCGCCGACCAGCCATCGTCGGTCCTGGGATATTCGGTTCCGAGCCGACGCTGTACCGAGGCCAGGTCGGATTGCGCCTGTGCGATCGGGATACCCGGCTTGATGCGGCCGATGCCGGTGACGAACCGCGCGTCGCGGGCACTCATGAGGGCCGGGGAGAGTTGCGCAGGCAGCCAGACATCGATCGCCGCGGTCGTGAAGCCCGCCGGCATCACGCCGACGATCGTGTAGCCCTGGCCCTTGAGTGCAAGCCGCTGGCCGATGGCGTTCGCGCGTCGCTGATACCGGCGGGTCCAGAGCCCTTCGCTGATGACGGCGGCCTTGGGCCCGCCATACCGTTCTTCGTCCGGTGTGAAGGTGCGGCCCGCCAGCGGTCGCATCCCGAAGACGTCGAAGTAGCGCGGCAGCACGCGGCGGCCGGCGAGCCGCTCGGGCTCCGCGCCGCTGGTGTCGGTGACGTTCTCGGCGTAGGCGCCGGAAATCGCGTCGAACGAGCGGCTGTCGCGGCTCCAGTCCAGGAGACGCGCGGGCGCCGCGAGGCTGGCGTTCTGATGCTTCGCCGTGCTCGTTTCGAGCACCATCACGAGCTGGCTCGCATCCGGAAAGGGGAGCGGCTTCAGCAGCACGGTGTCGACCACCGAGAAAAGCGCCGTGGTGGCGCCGATGCCGAGCGCAAGCGTGAGGACGGCGGCGGCGGCGAAGGCCGGCCGGTGAGTGAGCGAGCGGGCGGCCTGGCTGAATGAGCGCATGAGGCGGGCTCCCTTCGATTCAGGCACTTAGACGGAAAAAGGTGCCGCCGGGTTGCGCCCGCGGCCGCTGAATCATGCTGACGTCGCCGTCAGTCCGGAATCTCCGCCTCGACGAGCTGCGCCAGGAGCGTGAGCGACTCCTGCCCTCCGAGATAACAGGCTTCGGCCGGAATCATGTCCGGCACGCCCTCCTGCACGATCGACACGTCCGTGCCGACCAGGACGCGCGTGAGCGCAATGGTGGTCTGCATCTGGCCCGGCATGTTCGGATCGTCGAAGCGATCCGTGTGGCGGATGCGTTCGCCGGGCACGAGCTCGAGGTATTCGCCGCCGAACGCGTGGCTCTTCTGCGAGGCAAAGTTGGTGAACGACATCTTGTAGGTGCCGCCGACGCGCGCGTCCACGTGGTGGACCTTCCCGGTGAATCCATGGGGCGGCAGCCATTTGACCATGGCGTCCGGGTCGAGAAACGCTCGATAGATCCGCTCGGGTGTCGCGCGCAGCACTCGGTGCAGCCGAATCGTGTTTGCCATAAGCTCCTCTATTGAAAGGCCGTCTTGTTCTTATGCTGCGGGGTCTCTCAGCCCCGCGACTACCCATAGGTCGAACGAGAGGCCCCGATTTCGACAGCCGCTCCGGCGCATCAGCCGACCGCCGCCAGGCCGCATAAATGCTGCGGCATCCTCTCGTAACCCGCCACCTGCAGCCAGCGCGTCCCTCCATCGTCTGACTGGTGGAGGCCGCGTTCGTCCGCTGCCCAGAGCTCTCCGGCCTTCGTGCCTGCCGTAAGGAGCGGCGCGATCGTGTTCGCTGGCGCCGGCCAGCCGTACCGCACGCGCTCCCACCAGTTTGGAGCGGTGCGGCGATAGAGACGGCCATCCGAGCGGCCCGCCACGTACGCGCTGTGGGGCCCGGACGAGGCGGAGACGATGAGGCCGTCCGGCTGACCGGGATCGATCGCGACGCTGCGCAGATAGCCAACCTCGAGACCCGTGCTGGGCGACCGCCACGTGGTGCCGCCATCCTCGCTCTCGAAATAGCCATCGCCCGCGGCGACGCGCAGCGTCTCCGGCTGCGAAGGGTGAATCGCGAGCTCGTGCGTGTCCCACGGCCCGCCTGGCACGCGGTCGCGCCAGCTTCGGCCGCCGTCGATGGTGGAGACGAGCGCGCCGGCTTCGATCGCGACCCACAGCCGCTTGGCGTCGGCGGGATCGGGAGCGATCCACCGGACGTGATGTGTCTCAGGCCTCGGCGGGAACGACCATTCCGAAGATGACAGCAGCTTTTCGAGCGCGCTGGTGCGTTCCCACCTCACGCCGCCATCGTCGGAACGCCACACCTCGCTCGGCCCGGTGCCGACCCAGACCAGATTCCGGCGTGCCCGGCTGGCGGCGACCGTCATGATCAAGTGTTCGGCGAGACCGACGGCCAGCCAGGAGTGTCCGCCGTCATCGGTTCTGAAGACGCCGCTGCGATGCGTGCCGCACCAGGCGCGGTTCCGGACGAACGGATCGGCGGCGAGGCACGTCGGGCGATCGGGGATGCGGCCGGCGGGCGTGGCGACGCCGCGCTCCGGGTCGACGATGAGCAGGTCGCGATCGGTGGCGATGAGCAGGGACATGGTGGGACCTCGGATTCAGGCTGGCTGCCGGAGCAGGCCGCTCGCCTGGGCGACCAGCCAGGGTGCGATCGCGGTGGTGATGAGGACGAGGATCCAGATGCGGCCGCGGAGGACGTTGTCGTCGGCGAGCAATCGCGGCCAGGGATTGCGGAAGAGGTAATGGCCGGCGAGGAATTCGAACGCGAGCGTCAGCGCGACCCACATCGCGCCGATGCGCCATGCGTCACGCGCGGTCGCTGGCGCCATCCATTCAACCGTGAGCCAGGCCAGCACCAGAATCGCTGCGCAGAGCGTGATCGTGCTGATGGCGTGTCCCGCCGCGTCGCCGGTGCGCGGGATGATGAAGGTTTCGCGCAGGCCGCCGTTGACGGTCGCGGCGAGCAGGAGCAGCAGCCAGACGCCGAGCGCGCGGGCGAGCATGGGAGTACGATACGCGGTCGGATGCGCCATGCAAGCTGATCGGGAACACGAGACCTACATGCGCCGCTGCCTCGCGCTGGCGGAGGACGCCAGGTCGACGGGCGACGCGCCGGTCGGTTCGCTCATCGTTTGCGGAGATGAGGTGGTGGCCGAAGGGCGTGAGGCTGTCCGCGCGCGGCAGGACGTGACCGCGCACGCCGAAATCGAAGCTCTGCGCGCCGCCTTCGCGCGGCGCGGATCGCGCGACCTGACCGGCGGCGTACTCTACACGAGCGTCGAGCCGTGCGTCATGTGCGCGTATGCGATCCGCCTCGCGCGCATCAGCCTGGTCGTGTCAGGCGCCCGGTCGGGAGACGCGGCCGCGCCGATCAGCGGCTTCGTGGTTCTGACCGATCCGACGATCCTGCCGAACTATCCCCCGCCGAAGGTCGCGCGCGATGTGCTGATCGAGGAGTGTCAGGCGATACTGGACAGGATCACGTGAGGGGCTGGATCGCGGGGCCGTTCCTGTGTTACACTCTATTTACCTTTCTGAGTGCCGCGCTTCCGCTTCCCGCATTAGATCGAGCCTTTCGCTCTCCTGCGTCGTGTTGCTGAGCATTCCGCTCGAGCCAGCTTCAGATGTCAGTGCATCTACGCAGATGCAGGAGAACGTACATGAACACCAAGCTCTACGTCGGAAACCTCCCTTATCAGACCACTGAGTCTGACCTGCAGGCGCTGTTCGAGGGCTCGGGAGCGGTGAGCACGATCAACATCGTCCGCGACCGTTCCACTGGTCAGGCGAGGGGATTCGCGTTCGTCGAGATGAGTGATGCCGATGGCGCGAGCCGCGCGATCACCGAGCTCCACAGCCGCGAGTACGGCGGCCGCAGCCTGACCGTCAACGAAGCCAAGCCGATGGCGCCCCGTGCGAGCGGCGGTGGATTCGGCGGGCGCCAGAGCCGCGAGCCGCGCTGGTAAGCATCGCTTCTTTCAACGCCGAAGGTCCCTTCAGGGCCTTCGGCGCTGTTTCCTCCCTCGGCCACACCGGCAAAGCATCCCCAGTCCACAATGCGCTGGCGACGGCGCATAGGTGTCGTCGCCACGAAGTCCTTCACGGCGCGCCGGGCTCCCGCAGCTGCGGCGCGGCGGGGCCTCAGCTTAGCCGGTGCGAGTGATCGCCTTCTCGATATCCGCAATCGTGATCATCAGCGTCATCGGGTCGACAGGTGAAGGCGAGAAGCCAGCGCGCTCGTAAAACCGCTTCGGCTCGTCGGAGATCGCGTGGAGCAGCACGGCACGGATGCCAGCGATGGAGGCGGCATTCAGCGTGCGGAGCAAGGCATCTCTCAGCAGCGCCGATCCGAGTCCGCGTCCCTGATATTGACGATCCACCGCCAGCCTGCCGAGCACCATCACCGGAATCGGATCCGGCATGGTCCGGCGCACCTTGCCAGTCGCCTCGTGCTGCGCGATCGCGCCGGTCGCCAACGCGTAATAGCCGATCACCCGTCCGTCGACAGTGATGACATAGGCGCGTGAAGCGCCGGAAGACTCATTGCGAAGTGCCCGTCGCTTCAGCCAGACGTCCAGGTCCGAGGTGCCGCAGTCGAAATCCGAAACCTCATGCTCAGCGCGCAGAGGTTCCGGAGCGCGGGTCGATGCGGGCGTCACGGCTCCCAGGGCGCCTTCTTCGACAGGAGCGCGCGGAGCCGCGGATTGTCGCGCGGAGGGGCGTCGAGAGCTGCCGTGAACTGCTTGAAGGTGCGGGCGTCGAGCTGAAAGAATCGGCGGTCGAGAAGCACGGCCGTCGCCTCGCGCGCGGCCGCATCGAGCATGAACTCGGAGCGGTTCTTGCCCACAGCTTCAGCGGCCCGGTCGATCAGCGCGCGGCGACGCTCATCGGCCCGCAAGTTGATCACCGTCGTTCGAGCGGCCGTCCCTGCCATGAATTCCTCCTGACAAAATCCATCTTAAGCGATGTATACACAATGTCAATACGCTCGTGAGATTCTAGTCGATCTGCGCGATATCATTCGCTCTCGAGGAGATCTGTGATGTCCATCGACTCTGACTCCGACTGGAAGGGCCTTCGCGCCGCAGGCGAGGTCGTTCGGCTCACGCTCGAGGCACTGCAGGAGCGCGCGCGTGCGGGGGTCAGCACCGCAGAGCTCGACGCCGTGGCGGCGGACCTGTTCGCGAGGCACAGCGCGCGGTCGGCGCCGGCCCTTGTGTACGGGTTTCCGGGCACGGTATTGATCAGCGTCAACGATGAAGTCGTGCACGGGGTGCCCGGGCCGCGGCGATTGCGGCGCGGCGACCTGGTGAAGCTCGATGTCACCGTGGAGAAAGACGGCTACTTCGCCGACGCGGCGCGAACGGTCGTGATCGAAGAGGACTCCGCCTCAGGAGGCATGGCCGCGCGGCGTGACGTCGCGTCCAGCCTGCGCACGTGTGCCCGAGCTGCCTTCAACGAAGCCCTCACGGTTGCGCGCGCCGGCCATCCGGTGAGCCGCATCGGCCGCATCATCGAACGCGAAGTCCGCCGGCGCGGATTCCACGTCGTCCGCGCGCTCGCCGGACACGGCACGGGTCGCTCGATTCACGAAGAGCCGCAGGTCCCGAATTATTTCGAGCGCCGGCAGACGGACATCCTCACCGAAGGCCTGGTCATCGCCATCGAGCCCATCATCAGTGCCGGGGCAGGCACCGTGTATGAAGACGCCGACGGATGGACGATCCGGACGCGCGACGGGAGCCTGGCCGCGCATTACGAGAACACGGTGGTCATCACGAAGGGGGAGCCGATGATCGTGACGGCGGCATGAGCCTCGCCAGCATTATTCAATGGGGCCCCCACCCCCACGCCGAACTGACGCTGATGCTTCGCTCGGAATATTCATGTTCCTCGTTCAGCATGGCTGCAGGCGCCGCCTCCGCGTGGTAGACTCCCCGCCTCCGGAGGCCACCATGACATCAGCCCGCCGCCTTGCCGCTCTCGGCTTCGGCTCATTGCTCGCGCTCGCGCTCGTGCTCTCGCTCCTCATCAGCCCATCCGCCGCCGCGGCCGACGCCGGCTCGGGTACGCGCCTGCTGCAGACGCCGACGGTCAGCGACACGCAGATCGCGTTCGCCTACGCCCAGAACATCTGGGTGGTGCCGCGCGCCGGCGGCCTGGCCCGGCGCCTGACGACGTTCCAGGGGCTGACGTCGAACCCGCACTTCTCGCCCGACGGGAACTGGATCGCGTTCAGCGGTGAATACGCCGGCAACGTCGACGTCTCCGTGATCCCCGCCGAGGGCGGCGAGCCGCGGCGCCTCACGTGGCATCCGACCCCGGACCTGGTGCAAGGCTGGACGCCAGACGGTAAGTCGATCCTCTTCTCCTCGACGCGCGACGCCTGGGCGCCGTCCGCCGTCCCGCGCTTCTTCACCGTGTCGATGGACGGCGGCCTCCCGCAGCCGATGAAGCTGCCGCGCGGCTACCAGGGCAAGATCTCGGCCGACGGGACGCACATCGCCTACCGGATGAACAACTCCTGGGACGAACAGCGGCGTAACTATCGCGGCGGGCAGAACCGCCCGATCTGGATCGTCGATCTCAAGACGTTCGACATCGTCTCGCCGCCGTGGACGGATTCGAAAGACATGGATCCGGCGTGGGTCGGCCAGACGGTCTACTTCATCTCCGATCGCGATAGC
>JANWLS010000048.1 GCA_025450765.1 Vicinamibacterales bacterium
GCCGAACTTGAAGCCGAGGAGGATGCCCTGCTTCACCCAGGTGTTCACGCGCCAGCCGGCCGGCGCGGAGGCATCGGGCTCGGCCGCGCGCACGGCGCCCGCCGAGAGCGCCTCGCGCAGGCGCGCGAAGCACGCGCGCACGGCCTCCCTGTCGGCCGACGCCCCGGCGCCGACCAAGGCGGTAATCTCCGACTGAAGCGACGCGGCGGCGCTGGGCATTACGCGCGCACCGCTTCGCCAATCAGGTTGAGCTCGCGGAGGACGGCGACAATCTTCTCGCGCGAGGCGGGCTTCGGCGGCACCATCGGCAGCCGGAAGTGCTCGTCGACGAGCCCCATCGCCGCCATCGCCGTCTTCACCGGAATCGGGTTCGCCTCGATGAAGTTGATCTGCATCAGCGGCAGCAGGCGCGTGTGCATCTCGCGGGCGGCGCGGTAGTCGCCACGTTCCGCCGCTTCGACCATCTGCGACATCTCGCCCGGAATCTCGTTCGACGCCACGGAGATGATCCCGCGGCCGCCCACCGCCATCAGCGGCAGCGTCAGCGCATCGTCTCCGGAGAGGACGAGAAAGCCCTCCGGCACGGCGCGACAGACCTCGCACATCTGGGTCATGTTGCCCGAGGCTTCCTTCACGCCGATGATGTTCGGGATCGTCGCGAGCCGCGCCTGCGTCGCCACTTCGACGTTGCACCCGGTGCGGCCCGGCACGTTGTAGACGATGATCGGCAGCGGGGTGCTGTCGGCGATCGCCTTGAAGTGCTGATAGAGCCCTTCCTGGGTCGGCTTGTTGTAGTACGGCGTCACCGAGAGGATGCCCTGCGCACCGGCGTTGTGCATCTCGCCGACCGCGTGGATCACTTCCTTCGTGTCGTAGCCGCCCGCGCCCGCCAGCACCGGCACTTTCCCGGCCGCCTCCGACACGACGATCTCGACGACACGCCGGCGCTCGGCAGCCGAGAGCGTCGGCACCTCGCCGGTCGTGCCGCAGGGCACGAGAAAGTGAATGCCCCGCTCGATCTGGCGGCGCGCGAGGCGGCGGACAGCCGCTTCATCAACGGCGCCGTCCTTCGTGAACGGTGTGACCAGGGCGGTTCCGCATCCGGTAAAGGGTGTTCTCATGATGGAATTCCTGTCATTCATTCGTCTGCGGTGGGGCCCCACCCCCACCGCCTGTCCTCGCGCTCGACACGCGCTCGGATTCTCGCCACATTCCTTCTCACGTTCCGCGCTTCTTACAGTCCCAGCACATCGCGCATCGTGAACCAGCCGCGGCGGCCCTGGAGCCAGCGCGCCGCCTGCAGCGCACCGCGCGCGAACGTCGCCCGGTCGCGCGCCACATGGGTGAGCGTCACCGTCTCGGATGGCGCGTCGAACCCCACGGTGTGGGTGCCGGGAATGTAGCCGGCGCGCGTCGACGACATGTCGATCGGCCGCGAAAACCCGCCGCGCACCAGCGCCTTCTGCAGCATCAGCGCCGTTCCTGACGGTGCGTCCACCTTGCGCGCGTGATGCAGCTCGTGGACCCAGGCGCCCGGCTCCGGCTGCGCGCCGAACAGGCGTCCAGCATACTCGACCAGCGCCTCGAGCAGCACCACGCCCGTTGAGAAGTTCGGCGCGGCGACGACCCCGAGCCCGGTCTGCTCCACCACATGGCGCAAGCTGGCCTCGTGCGCCTGCCAGCCCGTCGTGCCGATGACGGTATTGATCCGGAGCGCCGCCAGCCTCGGCAGATTCTCCACGAGCGCTGCCGCCGTTGAAAAATCGATCGCCGCGTCGACCCCGCTCCACCGCCCAGCCGCCAACCCTTCGCCGCTCGTGTTGTTGGTCTCGTCGAGCCAACCCGCCACCTCGCAGTCATACTGCGATGCCAGCTCTTCGACGAGTTGGCCCATGCGGCCGTGACCTAGGAGGAGGAGGCGAATGGGATCCATATAGACACGGCTCCAGGCTTCGGGCTACAGGCTTCGTGCTGGTTCAGCGGCGGCTTCCACCGTCTCGAAGAATGCCGCGTGCAGGCGGTTCATCGCCTCTGCGACATCAGCCTGGCGCAGCACGAAGGTGACATTCCGTCGCAGCGCCGCCTGCGAGACCATTCTCAGGGGGACCCCATCGAGCGCTTCGAGCATCTTCCCGAACGCGCCGGCGTCAGACCCCAGGTTCTCTCCGACGAGGCACACGATCGCCATGTCGCGCTCGCACGTCACCTCGGCAAACGCCGACAGCGCCTCTACGATGACGTCGAGCTGGCTTTGATCGTCGATCGTCACCGAGACGCTGACCTCGGAGGTCGTCACGACGTCGACGGCCGTCCGGAACCGCTCGAAGACCTCGAACAGGCGCCGCAGAAAGCCGTACGCCATCAACATGCGGCTCGACGTGATGTTGATGACGGTGACGTGCCGCTTGCACGCGATCGCCACGAGACCGGATCGTGGGCCGTCCGCGGGGGCGCGTGCGATGAGCGTCCCCGGCGACTCCGGGCGGCGTGAATTGATGATGCGCACCGGGATATCGTGCGTGACCGCCGGCAGAATGGTGCTCGGATGGAGCACCTTCGCGCCGAAGTAGGCGAGCTCCGACGCCTCCTCGAACGTCAGGCGCGGCACCAGGCGGGGGGTCGGCACCACACGGGGATCGGCGGTGAGCATGCCGTCGACGTCGGTCCAGATTTCGATCTCCGATGCCCCCAGGCCGGCGCCGACGATCGCGGCCGAATAATCGGAGCCGCCACGCCCGAGCGTCGTCGTGATGCCATCGCTCGTCGCGCCGACGAAGCCGCCGAGCACCGGGACGCGCCCGGCCGCGATGAGCGGCTGCACGCGCTCGGCCAGGCGCGCGTTCGTCTCCTCGGTGAGCGGCAGCGCCCGCGTATGCTCGCCATCGGTGATGATGGCGCGGCGCGCGTCCATCCAGGCGGCGGGAACGCCCGTCTCTTCGAGCGCCGCCGCGACCAGGCGGCTGCTCATCAGCTCGCCGGCCGCCGCCATCGCGTCCTTCGATCGGGGGGACACATCCTTGAGCACGGCCAGCGCGCGCACGAGCCCGATCAGGCCAGAAATCTCGCCGCGAATTGCATCGAGCAGCGCCTCGCGCCGGCTGCCGCTCGTGAGGGTCTCGGCCATCGCCGCGTGGCGCTCGAGCAGCTCGTACAGCTGCTGCGTCGCCTGCGACACGTCGCCGGCCTGCGCGGCCTTCGCGATGCCCAGCAGCCGATCGGTCGCGCCACCGAGCGCGGAGACCACGACGACCGGCCCGATGCCCGATCCGGCTTCTTGTGCCGCGGCCTGGTCGCGCTCGCGCGCGGCCTTCACGATCCCGATCAGCCGCTCCACCGCCGGCGCATCCGCCACCGACGTGCCGCCGAACTTCATCACCCTCATCCGAGTCGTCCTTCCGCTTTCAGCAGCTCCGCGTTCAGCACCGCGGCGCCCGCCGCACCGCGCACGGTATTGTGCCCCAACGCCACGAACTTGTAGTCGAAGAGCGGACACGGGCGGAGCCGGCCCACGCTCACCGTCATACCCCCACCCCGCTCGACGTCGAGCGCCGGCTGCGGCCGATTGCGCTCCGGCAGGTAGACGATCGGCTGCGCGGGCGCCGATGGCAACCCGTGCTGCTGCGGGCGGCCGCTGAACGACCTCAGCGCGTCGAGGACGTCCTCGGGCGAGGGCCGCTCGTCGAAGGCGACCGATATCATCGCGGTGTGGCCATTCGCCACCGGCACCCGGGTGGTCTGCGCACTCAGCACGACCTCGTGCGGATCGATGGCCGTGCCGCGCAGGCACCCGAGGATCTTCTTCGTCTCCGTCTCGATCTTTTCCTCTTCCCCGTCGATGAACGGGACGACGTTCGCCAGGATGTCGAGCGAGGCGACGCCTGGATATCCCGCCCCTGAGATCGCCTGCAGCGTCGTCACCATCACGCGCCGCAGGCCGAACCGGCGCAGCGGCGCCAGGGCCATCGACAGCACCACGGTCGAGCAGTTCGGGTTCGTCAGGATGCGGCCCGGCCAGCCGTGGGCCTTCGCCTGGGCGTCGAGTAGCGCGAGGTGCTCTGGATTGATTTCCGGGATGAGCAGCGGCACCACGGGGTCCATGCGGTAGTTGCGCGCGTTACTGATCACGATGTGGCCCGCGGCGGCAAAGGCGCCTTCGATCTGCCCGGCTACGGACGAATCGAGGCCGGAGAAGACGATCTGCGGCGCGCGCCCCGGCTCGGCGGCCTCGACGATGAGGCTGCGGAGGGCATCGGGCATGGGACGCGCGAGCCGCCAGGGCGCCGCTTCGTCGTACCGCTTCCCTTCCGAACGCTGGCTCGCGCCGAGCCAGGTGATCTCGAACCAGGGATGGTCCTGCAGCTGCAGCGCGAACTGCTGCCCGACCATTCCGGTGGCACCGAGGACCCCCACTTCCAGTTTTCTTGCCATCTCCCAGCTCCGCTCGGTTCACGCAAAAAAAACCCGCTGACCGTTTTACAACCGGGTCAGCGGGTTCGGTTCACTCGTTCGATGATGACTTGGCGTCAGAACAGCACGAGCGCGACACGACCACCGACTCGGTGGCACCGCTTTCGAGAAGAACGCTTAAGTCCCGACAGGATCATCGCGTCGAAAAGTATAAATGGATGACACAACGGACGTCAATCATGTGGGCTGGGCGCGTGCTAAGCTGTCTGTTCTGCCATGCTCGGACCGCTCTTTCATGCATGGGAGCGCCGGCTCGCCTCGGTCTCCACGGATCGCACCGTTCGTCCCTTCGCGTGGGGTCTCGAGTGGATCCCGTCCAACGGCCATCCACCCGATGCCGATCCGGCGTCCGTGCTGCGGGACTGGGTCCACCAGATCCGCCGCGACACCGATCGATTCTTCACGGCTGCGCCCACTACGGAGTACGCCTTCACGGCGGACCCAGACGACCGGCGCGACGACCCGGTCGGCTGGCTGACGTTTCCGAGCGCCTTCACCACGCCGCATCCGCAGAACAACACCGTCTACGCGCGGTACTTTCCCGCACGACGGCAGGCGCGCGACGAGGTCCGCCGGGCGGTGCTCGTGCTGCCGCAATGGAATGCGGACGAAGGCGGCCACGTCGGGCTGGCGAGGCTCCTGGCGAGAGCGGGCGTCGGCGCGCTGCGCCTGAGCCTGCCGTACCACGATCGGCGCATGCCGCCCGAGCTCCAGCGCGCCGACTTCATCGTGAGCGCGAACGTCGCGCGCACCGTGCAGGTGTGCCGCCAGGCGGTGCTCGACGCGCGGCGCGCCATCGACTGGCTGGCTGCCCGCGGCTACGAGCGAATCGGCATCCTCGGCACGAGCCTCGGATCGTGCCTGGCCCTGCTCACCTCCGCGCACGATCCGCGCATCACCGTGCAGGCGCTCAATCACGTGTCGCCCTTTTTCGCCGACGTGGTCTGGCACGGCATCTCGACGCGCCACATCCGGACCAGTCTCGACGGCCGGATCGATCTGCGGCTGCTCCGGCGCCTGTGGCAGCCGATCAATCCGTACGGCTACATCCCGCGGATCCGCCGCAAGAAGACGCTGCTCGTCTACGCGAAGTACGATCTCACCTTCCCCGTCGATCTCTCGCGCGCCATCGTCCGCAAGTTCGAACGCCTCGAGGCGCCGCACGAGGTCGCGGTCCTGCCGTGTGGCCACTACAGCACGGGAAAAATGCCGTTCAGCCTGATGGACGGCTGGGCGTTGGTGAGGTTCTTTCAGAAGAATCTGTAGGCCACAGGCCACGGGCTGCAGGCCGCAGGCGAGAGGCGGTAAACTGGAACCTCCCATGCCTGTCTGGCCGCTCGAACGGGTCGGCGTCAGCCTGTTCGCGCTGGTCGCGATCATCTGCGCGATCATCGCCGGTGCCGTGATCTGGCTGATGCTGACCGATCCGGTCACCGTGGCCACGGCGGTCAACCAGGGGCAGGTCT
Organism: Vicinamibacterales bacterium; assembly: GCA_025450765.1. Classification (GTDB taxonomy): domain Bacteria; phylum Acidobacteriota; class Vicinamibacteria; order Vicinamibacterales; family CAVVIG01; genus JAGWRA01. The sequence continues at coordinate 5,934 of JANWLS010000048.1, forward strand.
CGCCGTTTGCCATGGAGCTCGCGCAGGTCATCCTGAACGCGCTGCGGGGATTGCTCAGTTATCTGTAGGCCACGGGCGTCGGGCCAGAGGCGTCTGGCCCCCTGCCTGTCTCGCTGTCTCAGGCGGGAATGGGCACCGGATCGCCGTACGGCAGGGCCGCAAGGCCCGGTTCCACCACGTCGCGGTCGCCGACAATCACGATCCCCATCCGATCCGGATTGAGATACTCCCGCGCCACGCGCAGCACATCGTCCGCGGTGACGGCGTTCACGCGCGGGACGAACTGCTCGAAATAGTCGTCGGGCAGGCCGAAGAGCGCCAGCTGCGCGACGGCCCGCGCCACCTGCTGCGCGGTTTCGAAGTTGCGCGCGTAGCCCTGCGTGAGCGCGGCTTTCGCCGTCTCGATCTCCGCCGCCGTCGCCGGGCGCGTGCCGCGGATCGCCTCGATTTCGCTCATGGCTTCGCGCAGCGCGTCGGCCGTCACCTGGCTGTGCACGCTCGACTGGAACGCGAACGGGCCCCGCAGGCGGTGGAATTCGAACGCGGTGCGCGCACCGTACGTGTAGCCCTTCTTCTGCCGCAGGGTCATGTTGATGCGGCTGATGAACTGTCCGCCGAGCACCGTGTTCAGGACGAGCAGCGCGTGGTAGTCGGGCGTGTTGCGCGCGGCCGCGACCTGTCCGATACGGAGCTCGGATTGCGCCGCCGCCGCCCGATGCACGAGCGCCAGGCGTCCGAACGGCGGCTGGTCGGGCGGCTCGGCGATCACGGCCGGCACGTGACCGAGCGCCTCGGGCGCAGCTTCCCATCCACCGAACGCCTCGGTGACCGCGGCGAGCAGCTCCTCGTGCGGCGCCTGCCCCACGGCCACCAGGGTGGTGCCCTGGGGGACGAACACGCGGCGATGAAACGCCCGCACCGCCTCACCAGTGGCGGCGCCAAGCGTCTGCTGATTGCCGACCGGCAGATGTCCGTAGGGATGATCGCCGAAGATGAATCGCGTGAACGCCTGCTGTGCGACGAACTGCGGGAGATCGCGCAGCTGTCCGAGCCGGTTCACGCGAAGCTGACGGACGCGATCGACTTCGGCTTCGACGAGCGCCGGCCGCGTGCTCATGTCGGCGAGCAGCGTGAGCCCTTTCGCCTGCCACGTCGTGAGCGTGGTCAGCGACAGCGATGAGGCGTCCACCCCGACTTCGGTGTCGAACTGCGCCCCGATTCGCGCGAGCGCATCGTGCATGTCGATAGCGGACCTGGCGCCACTCCCCTCGTCCAGCATGTCGCCCGTGAGCGAGGCGAGCCCGGCAAGGCCCGCCGGGTCCTGCGCCGACCCGGCCGGCACGACGAGCATGAAGCTCACGACCGGCACGCTGTTGTGGGCGACGGTCCAGACGGCCAGGCCGTTGCCGAGTGTCTCCTTCCGGATGGATGGGAGATGCACCGCGGATGCAGGTCCCGGCGCCGGTAGCTTCGTCCGATCCGCCTTCATGCGGCCACCACCGGTTCGGAGGCCGGCACCGCGAGATCGGTCCGGCCGGTCGGAACCACGCTGAGGGTGACCCGCTTTCCGCGATCGAGATATCGGCCCGCGGCCTCGCGCAGGTCCTCGCGCTGCACCTTGAGGTACTGCGCCAGGTCTCGATCGAAATAGGCCGGGTCGCCGAGAAACGTGTTGTAGGCGTTCAACTGGTCCGACTTGCCGCCGAAGCCGCCGACGGTCTGCAACCGATAGATGAAGTTCGCCTCCACCTGGGCGCGGCTGCGTTCGACTTCGCTTTCGAGCGGGCCGTCATCGACCAGGCGGTCGATCTCCTCCGAGATTTCCAACTCCAGGTCGGCGAGCCCACGGCCCGGCGTCGGCGTCGCCATCACCTGGAAAAAACCGGACATTTCACGCGAGTTCTGCATCGCCGCCACGTCATTGGCCACACGCCGCTCGTAGACGAGCCGGCGGTACAGCCGGGATGTCTTCCCATTCGCCAACAGGTCTGACAGGAGATCGAGCTCCGCATCCTGGTCGCTGAACATCGACGATGAATGCCAGCTGAGATAGAGCCGCGGCAATTCGACGCGGTCCTCCATCACGAGGCGTCGTTCTTCCTCGAGCGCCGCGGAAATCCGCGGGCGCGGCACCGCGGGTCCGGCGCTGATCTCACCGAAGTACCGCTCCGCCAGCGCCAGCGCCGTCTCGGTCGTCACGTCACCCGCAATCGCGAGCGACGCATTGGCGGGGTGATAGTACGCCTTGAAGAAGGCATGCGCCTCGTCGATCGTCGCCGCGTGCAGATCGGCCACCTCCCCGATCGTCGACCAGTGATATGGGTGCTCCGGCGGATACAGCGCCGCCAGGATGGCCATGGTGGTCAGGCCGTACGGCCGGTTCTCGTAATTCTGCCGCCGCTCGTTCAGGACCACGTCGCGCTGCGTATTGAACTTGGCTTCGGTCAGCGCCGGCAGCAGGTAGCCCATCCGGTCCGACTCGAGCCAGAGCGCGAGCTCCAGCGCATGCTTCGGCACCACTTCCCAGTAGTTGGTGCGGTCCGAGTTCGTCGATCCGTTGAGCGTGCCGCCCGCCTGCTGAAGCGGCTCGAAGTAGCCGCTGTCGTGATGCTCGGACCCTTCGAACATCAGGTGTTCGAAGAGATGCGCGAACCCCGTATGGCCCGGACGTTCGTTCTTCGAGCCCACGTGGTACCAGAGGTTCACGGCGACGATGGGGCAGGCGTGGTCCTCGTGGACGAGCACCTGCAGGCCGTTGTCGAGGGTGTGTTTGACGAAAGGAATGTTCATAGTCCGCGCGTGACCGGAACCGTCGGCTGGGAAAAGCCGGCGATGGACACCTGCGCGGCCGTCCGCGACGCGGCGTCGATGAACGCCTTGGCGGCCGACGACCCGGGGTCGCTCACCATCAGCGGCACCCCACTGTCGCTGCCTTCGCGGATCGGTTGATAGATCGGAATGCGCCCGAGGAACGGCACGCCGAGTGACACCGCCAGTTCCTCGCCGCCGCCGCGGCCGAAGATGTCGCTTTCGTGCTGGCACGACGGACACACGAAGTAGCTCATGTTCTCGATCAGTCCAAGCGTCGGGATGTTGAGCTTCTGATACATCCGCACCGCGCGCCGGCTGTCGGCGAGCGAGACCTTCTGCGGAGTCGTTACAACAATCGCACCAGCGACGGGAACGGTCTGGCTGAGGCTGAGCGCGATGTCGCCGGTGCCCGGCGGCATGTCGACGATGAGGTAGTCGAGATCGAGCCAGCGGACTTCCCGAAAGAACTGCTGCAGGGCGCCGTGGAGCATCGGCCCGCGCCAGATCACCGGCGCATCGTCGCCGGTCAGAAAGCCCATCGAGACCACCTGCAGGCCGTACTGTTCGGCCGGCACGATCTTCTGGCCGTCGGTCGTGAGCTGTGCATTGAGGCCGAGCATGATCGGCACGTTCGGCCCGTAGATGTCGCCGTCGATCATCCCGACACGGCCGCCCGACCGCGTCAGCGCGAGCGCCAGGTTCACCGCCACGGTCGTCTTGCCGACGCCACCCTTGCCGGCGCCCACGGCCACGATGTTCTTGACGCCCGGAATGGCCGCCCGCCCTGCGGCCGGGTTGGAGGCGGGCCGGACGGTCGCGGTCATTTCGACGTCCACGTCACGGACGCCGGGCAGCGCGCCGACGATGGCCCGGGCCTGGTCGCGCATCTGGTCCTTGACGGGACAGGCCGGGGTCGTGAGGTCGATCGTGAGCGAGACGCGCGCCCCGCTGATGCGCACGTTCTTGACGAATCCGAGGCTGACGATGTCGCGGTGCAGGTCGGGGTCGTTGATGACCTTCAAGGCCTCGAGCACCGCCGCCTCATTGAGAACTGCTGAAGCCATGATGAATGAATGTAAGGAATGCCGATCCAAATCAGCTTATCGGCTTTCGCCGGACGCGGCAAGCAAAGCCGCCGAGTTGGTGTAAACTCGGCGGCACTCGACGACATTCAGGAGCCTGACATGACCGACCCTGCGGCGGCGCCGGATCTCCGGTCTCAAAACCGCGGCCTGATGATCGTGCTCGCGTACCTGTGGCTGCTCGCCCTCGTGCCGCTGCTCGTCGAAACCCAGGATCGTGAGGTCCAGTGGCACGCCCGCCACGGCATCGTCCTGATGGTGGCGGAAATCTTTCTCGGCATTGCGCTGATGGTGCTGACGAGCGCCGCCGCCTTCGCCTTCTTCGGCCTCGGCTGTTTCGTGAGCCTGCTGACGCTGTCGCTCTGGGTCGCGATTCTCGTCGTCCACGTCGTCGCGATCGCGAGAGGGTTGCAGGGAGAGCGGCTGATCATTCCGGGGCTCAGCCAGTACGCCGACCGGCTGTAGACATCGCCGATGCCGAACGAGGTCCCGCCCTCGCCCGTGCGGCCGGCCGCCAGGCCGGCGGCGCCTGTGCCGCGTGCCTCCCGGCGGACGGCCGTCCTGCTGGCCATCGCCGGTCTGCTCGTCTCGGCGGCCGCCTTCGACACCGCGCGACGGCCCGGGGCGCAGTGGTCGGCACGCCTCGCCGTCGCGGCCATTCACGTCTATCAGCGGCACATCGTCCCGATCAATGAAGCGCTCGGGCTCCGCTGCCGATTCACCCCGACGTGCAGCCATTACGCGGAGGTCGAGATCACGCGCTACGGCATGGTGGTCGGCGGGTGGCGCAGCGTGCGCCGGATCGCGCGCTGCGGGCCATGGACGCCGATGGGAACCGTGGATCCACCGTAGGGGCGGCCCTTCGTGGCCGCCCGGCCGTTCAGATCAGCGCCGGCTGGAACTGATGCCGCGCGTCGTTGTGCAGCAGCACCCACAGGCCGTAGATGCCGAGTGCGGTGCCGTACGGAAGCATGATCAGATCGACGGTGGCCAGCGCGAGCGCCAGCGGCCGCGCCCATCGGCGGCGGCGCCGCAGGGCCACCCCGTTGACGATGTGCACGGCGCCCCACGCGAGCGACAACAGCGCAAGGGCCAGGAAGATGGCGGCCGCCACGTCGGCGGCGACACCGCCCCGCATCGAGACGTGGGCGACCCGGCCGAGGGCCGCGGCGCCGACACCGAGGGCCACGGTCGAGAGCCCGATGAGCGCCGTGATGGCCCCCCAGACGACATACAGGGCGCCGAGAAAGTCGAGATGGGATCGCACAGGCGCCTGCCCGCCTCAGCGGACCGCGATCCGGATGTCGACGCGCGTGGTCAGCGCCTGCGGCATCGAGATGCGGAAGGAGAACGAATCGCCGTCGGTGAGGCCGGCGGGAATGGCGAGCCGCACGTGATGCGGCACCGAGGCGTGGCCGGTGCCGCCACAGGCGGCGCAGGGCTCGGTCCAGGTTTCGCCGCGCCCGCCGCAGGGACCACAGGTGCGGCGCACCGGCACGGCCAGCGGAATCACGACGCCGTCGAGGGCTTCGCGCGGCGAGAGCCGCAGCTCCGCCTGCAGCGTGTCGCCTTCCTCACGCCCGACGAACGTGTCGCGCATCCGCGCCATCGCGGCGTCGACGGCGGGAAAATCGATCGCGACCTCGTCGGCGAACCAGTCGCGCGACAGGTCAGGCGTCGGCACTATCCGGGTGCCGACGCTCCAGCGCACACCGTATCGACCCTGGCTTTCACTCATAATACGCGTGCACACCAGGCGCGCGCTCTCGTACGATAGGAACGCCGCCGATCCTTGTCAAGACAGGTTTTGCGATGGCTGAGACCCGCGATTGTCCCCTGTGCGGCGAACCGATGCGCCTGTACGAGACCCCGGCCGCCGAGCGCGTGCCGGGGACCGCGCACGTCACCGCCCGCACGATCCGTGAATGGCGCTGCCCCGAATGCGATTACTTCGAAGAGGTTGAGGAGCCCCCTGCCTGAGCAGGGAAGGAGACCGGAATGACGCCGGGTACGGGCCCGGCCGACGGCCGACGAAAACGGCGCGAGTCTAGCGAGCGCCGATCGTCAGCAGCACTTCGCGGCGGAGCGTGTCTTCGATCTCCTCGAAGTTGAGCGCGGTCTCGCATTCATCGCACAGCACTTCGAGTACGGCCGGCCGGCTCTCCTCGGACACCTCGACACGCGAGTCTTCCAGATGGACGACATGAATCTGCAGCGTCTTGACCAGGAAGTTCCGGTCGTTGCCGCAGTTGGGACAAATCAGAGTCACTCAGCCACCCCTCGTAATCAGGAACCGCCACCACTTCCAAACGATTGATTCTATGGGATGGCTGCGGCCGACGCAATCAGAAAACGGAGGAGACGGCTCAGCTCATCGGCTCCTCGGCCTCGGGACGGTCGAGGGCGTCGAGGATTTCGCCAATCGCGAGCGCCTCGTCGCCCCCGCCCATTTCCGCCAGATCCAGCGTCTCGCCGACCCGATGGTCGCGGAGGACGCAGTGCGGCCCCTTCGCTTCGATGGAGACAATCTCCACGTCGAGCGGGAGTGCACGGAAATCGCCGGCGATGCACCCGCAGGGGAGCGATTCGAGCGCGAGCAGTTCGAGATTCATGGGCTTGCCGAGTTGAGGCGTCATGGGATCGGCCTCCTATCAGTTTAGACGACCGGCTGGCTCGTCTGGTTGCGTCCGCTCAGAACAGGCCCGGATAGGTCACTCGCCCAGCCTCGACGCACGCGAACGGGGTCATCTGGTGCGGGGCCGCCGGTGTCGCCGACATGATATGCCGGACGTCAAGACCGCGCGCCACCAGCGCGTCAGCCACGAGCCGGCGGTGACAACGCCACCAGGTCGCTTCGGCACACATGACGGTCGTCGGGGCGATGCTCGCGTACGCCAGGAGCTCCTCGAGCCCTTGCTCGAAGGCGGGCGTCTGCATGTAATCCGCGTAACCGCGGAAGCTCGCATTCTGCCAGGCCGTGTTCGACGAATCCGGCCGCGTCTTGCGGAGGCCGCCAAGCGCCGGCAGGTGTGTATAGGCGATGCCGCGGGCTGGCAGGGACATGGTCAGCGCTTCCCGCCAGAACTGCGGATGTCGGCGGGAGCGGGGGACGGTGCGGATGTCCGCGAGTTGGCGAACCCCGTGGATCTCGAGCAGCTCGACCAGCTCTTCCAAGGTGCGAGTGGAGTGGCCGATGGTGAAGATGGTCACGGCCGTTCCGGCGCGCGGGGATAAATCACGTGGCCATCGACCGTCGCGTCCGGGTCGCGCGCGCGCAGCGCGTCGAGGTAGAGCGCGAGCTGGCGGCGATGCTCCGGTTTCGGAGCCCCTGTCTTGAACTCGTAGGCCACGATCCAGTCCGCGCCGGCCACGAGCCGGTCGATGGCGCCGCGGACGATCGTCAGCGGATCCACACGATAGGAGACCGGCACTTCGTCGAACCGCTCGCCGCTCGCCGGCGCCTCCATCAACTCCGGACGGTTCGCCATGGCGCGGAAAAGCGTGGCGGCGCGATCGATGACCTGTTCCGGATCCTCAACGGCCACCCGCTCGTCGGCCCTGAGGAGATCGGCCGCCCGGTCGCGCAGCGCGTCTTCTTCCAATCCGGCCAGGTGCTCGTCCTGCCGGCTCACCTGCAGCAGACGGTGCACGAGCGTGCCGGTGAGGCGATCGTCCGCCCCGGCATACCTGCGGCGGCGCTCCTGCCGAGCCGGATCGGCTCCTGCCGTGGCCGCCTCCGAAAGCCATGTGGTCACCGGGAGCCGCCGCACGACGTCGACGTCCCCGGCCGCCGTCGCATCATACGGGCCGCCGGGAATGCCGGCGAGATCATCCGGATCGGGCACGCCGCGATCCTCTGCGGCGCTCACCGGCAGCGGACAGACGCGCAGGCGATGATGGCTTCCACCGCCGGCCGGCCAGGCCACATCCTGGGGAGTCGCCCCGAGCTCGGGCTCCGAGGCTTCGATCAGGCCCCGAAACTGCTCGGGAAGGACGGCCCCGAGTCCGCCCACGCCCCACTTCCAGTCCGGCTTCCCGCGGCGCGAGGCAGCCAGGTACAGCCGGTCTCGGGCGCGCGTCAACGCCACGTACAGGAGGCGCTTGCTCTCTTCGAGCTCACGGGCCATCGCTTCCGTTCTGACGTCGGCGTCGAACGATTCGATCGACACGAGCGGCGCATCGTCGTTCTCGTCACCGTCGAGCACGCGGACGGCCGGCGGCGCTCCGCCAGCCGCCTTGGCCAGGTTCACGACGAACACGACCGGGAACTCGAGCCCCTTCGCCGCGTGAATCGTCATGAGGTTCACGGCATCGACGGCGTCGATGACCGCGTTCGACTCGTCGCCGAGTGACAGCGTCTCGAGGTGCGCGGCCACGCGCCCCAGGGTGGCGTAGCCGCGATTCTGCACCCGACGCACGAGCGCGCGGAACTTCTTGACGTTCTCACGCGCCTGCGGCCACCGCGGCCCGCGCATCTCGTAAGCGTAGCCGGTCTCGTCGAGCACGCGATCCAGCAGCTCGGCGGGCGTCACCTGATCGGCCAGCCTGGCCCATTCGCGGGCCGCGGCGCGCGCCAGGATCAACGCCTGCCGGTCGCTGGGATCCAGCCGATCGTGAGCATCGTCTGCCTCTTCCCGCATCAAGGCCCGCGCGATCCCCGGCGCGAGACGGCCGAGCGCCTCATCGGACAGGCGCACGAAGCGCGAGCGGAGAAACGCGGCAGCGCGCAGATCCGAATGCGGATCGGCCAGGAACCTGAGCAGGACGACGAGGTCCATGACTTCTTCGCTTTCGAAGAAGCCGAGCCCCTTGTAGACGTACGTGCGGACGCGGCGGCGCTCGAGCGCCTCCTCATAGAACTGGTGGCCGGCGCGCTGGCGGAACAGGATGGCGATGTCGTCCGGCTTCACCGGACGCGGCACGCCGGTCTGTCGATCCCGGACCACGGCACCCGACGCGAGCAGGCGGACGATTTCCTCCGCCACCGCTTCGGCACACACGTGCGCGTCTTCGGCGACCACCAGGCCGAGCGCGTCCCGCGCGCCCGGCGTCTCCATGATCGGAAAGCGATCGGCGTCGTGATACTCGAAGGCGTCCGGCCGATCGACCTCCGGGATCGCGGCACAGATGTCGTTCACGAAGGCGAGCAGCTCGGGGACGGCGCGGAAGCTGACGGAGATCGCCCGCCGGGGATCCTGATCAGGCCGCAGCGCGCAGATGTGATCCGTGGAGTGGCGGACGACGCGCACGTCGGCGTCGCGGAAGTTGTAGATGGATTGTTTCCGGTCGCTCACCGTGAAGATCGTCGGCAGCAGCGGGCCGGTCGACGCGAGGCCGAAGCCCTCCCCCCACGACCGCACCAGGTGCTCGACCAGCATCCACTGCGCCCGGCTCGTATCCTGGAATTCGTCGAGCAGCACGTGGTGATAGCGCGACTCCAGCCGATAGCGGCTTTGCGCGAACTCGTCCATCTGCGCGAGCAGCGAGCTCGCCCGCTCGAGAACCTCCGTGAAGTCGAGCACGGCGTGGGCCGTCAGCGTCCGGCGATACGTCGCCTCCACGATCGCGTAGATGTGCCGGACGCCGCGCGCGAGCAGGGCATTGAGGTCGCGCGAGAAAGCCGCGAGCACCTGGTCCACCGAGCCCGCGCGTGTGGCGATCGCGTCTTTGTGCCGCGCCCACGCCTGTGCGTCCGAATACGTCTTTTTCGTCGCCGGCGGGTTCTTCCGAGGATCTCCATTCTGCGTGAAGAAGAAATGGTCGACCGCGTCGAGCAGCGCGCGCAGACGGCCCGGCTCGGGCACCGCGCCGCGCGCCACGATGCCGCGGAGCCGCCGCAGGTCGAGCGCGAGCGCGTCGAATCCCGGGTCGTCGGGTGCATCCGCCAGGAACCCGTCGAAGCCCCCTGAAACCCCCGACAGAACCTCGATCAATCGTTCCCCCGCCCGTCGACAGGCACGCTCGATGGTCAGGTCGGCCGGTGTTCGCGCCAGAAAGCGATGCAGCACGGCCGGTGCGACCAGGCGCCGATGAAGGAGCGTCTGCAGCCCTTGGCGCAGGCGAAACTCGGAGAGCTGCGCAAAGACCAGGGCCAGCTGTTCGTCCGTGCGTGCCTGGGCGCGGCAGATCCGGAGCGACTGATCGAGCGCCTCGTCCATGAGGCGCGGCACCTGCGTTTCGTCCGCCAGGTCGAAGCCGGGATCGACGTCGGCTTCGAGCGGGAACTCGCGGAGGAGGGCCAGGCAGAACGCATCGATGGTGCTGATGGCGATCTCGCCGAGGCGCGCCCGCAGCGCTCGCCAGCGATCCTTCGACAGGGTACCGGCATCCGCCAGCTCGCGCAGCCGGCCGACGATCCGCTCCCGCATCTCGGCCGCGGCCTTCCGCGTGAACGTGATCGCCAGGATCGACTCCGGCTCGACACCCGCCAGGAGCAGGTTGACGTAGCGGTCGACGAGAACACGCGTCTTGCCGGTCCCGGCCGACGCCTGCAGCACGCAGTTGTGGTGCGGGTCGGTCGCGAAATCGCGCGCCGCCGCGTCCGGCAGCGCCGGCGCCGCCGCGGCGACCGGCTCGGCGTCGAACGGCAGGCGCCCATTACTCGGCACGGTCGTCTCCTTCCCGGTCCTCCGGATCGGCGTAGTCCTTCCGGCAGACGGAGACCACGCCACATCCGCGGCAGAACATCAGATCGGCCGGCCGCGCGGGATAGGTTCCACGCTCGATCGCCTCGATCGTGTCGAGCAGCGCCTCCCGATCCTCAGCCAGCTGGTTCGGCGACAGCACCTTCCGGCCGATTCGCGGATCTTTCAGGGCGACATACGCGGCTTCGCCGAAGAGCCAGGGCCCATCGGCCCGCTCCCGCGTGAGCGACTGCTCCGCGCACGTCGCGTACAACGGCAACTGCAGGGCATGCTTGCCTGGCTGGCTCCCCAGCTTGTAGTCGATCAGGCGGAAGGTTCCGTCGTTGAGGAGATCGATGCGATCGATGCGCCCGCTGACCTGAACGTCGCGTGCGCGATCGCCCGCGGCGATGGAGAACGTGCCGGAGAACGCGTGCTCGAGAAGGCGGATCTTCACCCCAATCTCGTCGCGCAGATCCATGCGCAGCACACTATCGACCGCTCCGGCTCGCGCCGCTGATCCGAGCAGCCGCTGGCGGAGCAGCACCGCATCGGCATCCGGCAGCCCCGCCAGGTGTGCGTCGACCACCGACACGAACAGGGCGCGAATCTCTTCCATCGTGTCGGCGTTCAGCGGCAACCCGGTGGCGTCGCGCTGCCGATAGAAGTCCTCCAGCAGCTCGTGCAGCGCACTCCCCTGCGCACGGGCCGCGAACGCATCATCGTCATCCGGCTCTTCGACGAGCTTCAGCACGCGCTGGGCGAAGTACTGGAACGGGCACCGCCGATACGCATCGATCTGGCTGGCCGTGTAGACGCGTGCCGGCTGAGGATCGATCCGGCCGTGGAAGCGCAGCGCCTTGAACGACCCGCGCGCGAGCCGGAGCGCCAGCCACTCGGCCGCGCGTCCGTCCGTCGCCTCGGCCGCCACGGGCGTTTCCGCCAGCGCCTCGTCGGGAAAGATCCGGACGTCCTCGAGCGGCGTGACCTGCTCGACCGGCAGCCCCGGATCGTCGAGATCCTCGACGAGGCTCGACGGCTCGACGATGCCGTCGTTCTCGAGGCGGAACCAGGAGGCGGAGACGGTGCGCCGCGGAAGATGCAGCAGGTCGTGAAACGCGGCGCGCGCGGCGCTCAGCCGATCCTGCTCGGAGGGCCAGCGAAGGCGGCTGAGCAGCGACACCGGATAAAAGATGTTGCGCGCGGGCCTCGCCGGCCACTCGCCTTCGACCAGGCCGACAATGTGCAGGTGGTCGAGGTCCGCGTACCGGGCCGTCTGCGCATCCATGAGATGGACGCCCTCGTGACCGTCGGCTGGCGCGAACGTCTGGTGCTCGATCCAGCGGCGGATCGTGGCGGCCAGCGCATCGATCGAGGTAACCGGGTTGTCGTACTCGGCGTAGGCGCGCTCGAGCGCATCGAGGGCCGCCAGGATTGCGGCACGCGCCCGGAGCCGCCGCTCGTGCTGCGGATGATCCTGGAACAGCGGACGGTCATGCGCGCGCAGGAAATCCGACAGCACCCGCACGTGCGCGGCCGCCGGCGCCTCCTGCGTGAGGGGCAGCAGCTCACGCGCGGCGGACACCGCGCCGCTCAGCGCTTCGACCGCCCAGGCGACACGCGTGCTGGGAGGCGTGCTCGCCTGCTCCGTGCGCAGAATGTCCTCGAGCGATTCGATGCCGCCGAGAAAACGCTTCCGGCTCAACAGCTGATCCAGCTCGCCGACACCGGCAGCCCTGACGACGCGCCCTTCGTGTTCGAATTGGACATGCGGCGATCGGAGCAGCGCGACGATCGCATCGCGCGTGAAGCCGGCGCTCACGAACGTGAACACGAGGTCGAGCGCCGCGGCGTAGGGCTCGGCGGCGAGCGGCAGCGCGTCCAGCGTCTGGTAGGGGAGCTTCGCGCCGCCAAAGACGCCGCGGGCCAGATAGAGGTAGGGCAGCGGGCGCTGAAAGACAACCGCGGTGCGTTCCAGTGATGGACGACTGTCTGGGCGATCCCGCCAGCTGGCCTTGATCCGACGGGCGACGAGCTTCAGCTCCTCCTCACGATCGCGGCTCGCGAACGTCGTGGCCCTCTCGTCGTCCTCTAGCGCAGGCACCCGCAACACCGGCCGCTCCCCGTCGTCGAGGTCGCAGATGTGACGCCCTTCGACCTCGTCCAGGTCGGGCAGCCAGTCCTTGATCCGTTCGTGGAAGCCGGACGCGAGCATCTCGCTCGTGGCGACGAGATCGATCTGGCGGAGATCGGGCACACGAGCGAGCAGGTCGAAATCGGCTTTCCACAAGCCGGGCATCTCGCCGATCCAGTCGCTGGTCGTGACGATGATGCGGCGGAGGGGGTCGGGTGCCGCGATTGTCGCCAGACGCTCGCGCAGGAGGTGCTCATCCACCCGGCCGGACGCGGCCACCCGCGCTTCGTATCGGCGGTAGGTGGCGGCCAGAAATGCCGTCTGCCTCAGCAGGCGATCGGCACCGCGATCGTCAACGGCGTGAGCCAGCTCCTCCGACAGCACGCGATCGAACGCCTCGGTCGTTTCCTGGCGACGACGGATCTGATCGTACAGGTCCAGCATCGCCGAGATGAGGCCGGGACGAATCGTGAACGGCGGCTGGATCCCGCTCTCCTGCGTCTGGCGTGCCGCCGCGGCGAGGATCACTTCCCGATCGAAGATGCTGAGCGTCTCGGGCGGCTCCGGCAGCCGTTGCCGGAGGAGGTCGTACAGCTCATCGCGCACGACCACGTCGGGCAGGACGAACGCGCGGCGCTCAGGATCTGCCGGGCCGAAGACGCCGTTCTCGAGCGTGCGGCGCAACTGCCGCGCAGCGGCACGCGACGGCACGATCACGGCGGTCCGGCGGACCTCGTCGAGCGGCGCAGGAAGCGCGAGCGCGAGGATGATCCGCTGAAACGCGTACAGATCAGGGACCCGGATCAGTCGAGTGCGGCGGGGGGTAATCACCGGTGTGCGGGCGGCTTCAGCTGGGTCTCCAGTTCGTGACGCGCGCGGTCGACGAGCATCAACGAGCCCGCCGCGGCCGACGAGGCGTCCCAGGCACGATCGAGCTGACCGGACAAGGTGGCCTGCAGACGAACCGCAGCCGCCTGTTCGCCGAGCCGGGCGGCGCTCATCAGCAGCGCCTGTGCCGACTGCATTTCGGCCGGCACGTCCAGGATCGTGAGTCGCCGGGTGGCCGTCGCCAACCGCTCCTCGAGCGGCTTCAGGGCATCGGCATCCGGTCCCGCCAGCGATCGAATCGCTTCGAGCGACGGACGCGCGCGATTGAGCATCGACAGCACGCGCTCGACCTGATCATGATAGGCCGCGAGCACCGGCGCGCGAAGCTTCCAGCGATCCAGGGCCAGCCGCCGCGTCCGCGCCGACTCCAGCCGCGCGTCGAGCGCCGTCATCAACGCGGCGATTTCGTCAGGACGATGGCGGCCCCAGTCGGCGTCGCGACGCCGGACGCGCTCGAGCACCGCCTGCACGCCGCGCACATCGGCATCCTCCGCACGCGACTGCGCATCGTCCAGTGCGGACTTCACCAGGCCCTGGTAATTGCGGGTCCACCGGCGTTCCTGGTCGAGCAGGTGCTCGGTATCATGCCGCGTCGCCTTCAGCCACGCCCCCGGCACGGACGCGTGCGCGGCGTCGAGCTGTGAGAGGGCGGCCGTGAGCAGCGACACGCGCTGCGCGGGGGCTTCGCTCAGGCGCGCCACCGTGAGCACCTGCGCGATGGCTTCCTGAGGGGTTGGCACCGGCAGCACGGGCTCGACCGGCGGCGGCGCGATGCCGGCGACGAGACTCAGGTTGAAGTGCTGTGCGCCCGTGGAGGCCTTGAGGCTCGCAATCGTCTGGTCCAGGAGCTCGAGAATCTGCCGCACATCGTCGGCGCGATAGCCGAAATGGCTGCGAGGCCAGTCGACGACCGTTCCGCGGATGGCCTCCGCCGTCTTCAGGCTCGCCGCGGCGTCGCTCGCATGCGCGATGGAGTTGACGGCCGCGGCGACCGTCGACGTGAGTGCCGCGTAATCGGCGTTGGCGCGGGTGGCCACGTAATGCTGATACCGGATGGAGTCGGCGTACTGATCGGTGCGGCGCCAGTCGACGGCGCTTGCCGGAATCTGCACGAGTTGCAGCGCGGGCGTCGCGCCCGACTCGCCGATCGGCATCGAAAAGATGACGCGATCGCCGACGTGCGCAAATTCGCCGTAGCTGACGAGCGGCGTGCCGTCGTGGAGAAAAATCCGGAAGAGCGTGGTGTTCGCAACGGTGGGAGACGAGGCGGCGTTCGCGATTGCGGGGGGCAGGCACGCGAATGCGGTGAACACAAGCAGTATCCACCACCTCTCGCGGACCAGACTGACCGTCCGCGAGCCGGCTTGCCCCACAGCACGGCTGTCCATGAACAACCCAGCCTAGCATATCGCTCCGCCCCCTGTTAACATCCTGTGGACAAACGGTGGATCACCTGTGGATCGTGCGCGGCGATCGGATTTTTTTCGACGAATCGTTCAGCAATCCCCCGCGTGCCGCGTTGCGGATCGAGTTTCGCGGCTGGCTTCGCTTGATCTTCCCGCGCCGTCGCGTAAGATCGGGACCCGTTGCCCGTCACCGGGCGCGCTCAACTCACAACACCATCGTGCAGACGCCAGTCCATCGATTCCGCGAATCCATTGGGGGACGCGACTACCTGATCGAAGCGGCCCCGGTCGCCGACGATCGGTGGCGAGCCTGTCTCGTTCGCGTCCCTGGCGTGCCGACCGCGCTGATGCCCTTCTACGGCGCGACGCCGGAGGAAGCAGCCCGACAGTTGTGCGACTGGCTCTCGCGCGCGCACACCTCCTCGTCCAGCGGGCGCTGACCCGCCGGGAACCGCTCGCGATGCGACACCTGGTTTCGCGACGCGTGATCGCCGTGCTCGTGTACGCGATCCTCGCCGTGGCGCCGGCGTCGGCGCAGCCCGCGAAGCCGCGCGTCCGGCTGGTCGCGACCGGCGGCACCATCTCCAACAAGTCCGGCGGACGGCTGACCGCCGCGCAGCTCGTCGATCTCGTGCCCGGCCTGGATCGCTACGCCACGCCGGAGTACGAACAGTTCAGCAATCTCGCCAGCGGCGAGCTCTCGCTCGCGCAGTGGGTCGGCCTCACCCGCCGCATCAACGAGCTGTTCAAGACCGATCCCTCGCTCGCCGGCATCGTCGTGACGAGCGGCACCGACACGCTCGAAGAACTCGCCTACTTTCTCGATCTGACGGTTCACAGCGACAAGCCCGTCGTCGTCGTCGGCTCGATGCGCAACCCGAGCACGCTGGGGTATGAAGGGGCGGCCAATCTCCTCGACGCGTTCCGCGTGGCGGCCGACCCGGAGGCGCGCGGGCAGGGGGTGCTCGTCGTCTTGAACGACGACATCAACGCGGCTCGCGAGGTGACCAAGACCGACGCGCTTCGGCTCGACACGTTCAAGACGCCCGGCTACGGTGTCCTCGGGTACGTCGATCGCGATCGCATCACGTTTTATCGTCACGTCACCCGCAAGACGACGTTCCAGAGCGAGTTCGACGGCAGCACGCTCGCGGCGCCGCTTCCGCGAGTCGACGTGCTGTTGGTCTATCAGGGTGCGCCCGGCGATTTGATCAAGGCGGCCGTCGACTTCGGCGCAAAGGGGATCGTGATCGCGGCTGCGGGCGCGGGGGCCACGAGCGGCGATCAGGACGCCGGTCTGGCGTACGCGCTGTCGAAGGGCGCCATCGTCGTGATCACGACACGCACCGGGAGTGGGCGCATCGCGCCGCCCGACGGGCCATCCCAGCCGCCACCCGATGACAGTCCCTACGCCGGCCTCACGACCGCGCAGCTCGGCAACGAGATCGCCGGCGAAGACCTCGAGCCGGTCAAAGCGCGAATCCTCCTCATGCTGGCGCTGACGAAGACCCACGATCCCACGCGCATTCAGCGCATGTTCGAAGAGTACTGAGGCGTTGGGCACGTGGAGCCGCCGAACGCCGGATCTTCGGCGGCCGCGGCGTGCCAGGCGGGCTGGAGCGACAGCGGGAGCGCCGGCGCATGCCAGGCCGACGCGCCGCCGCGCAGGATCTGGAAGAGAAAGCGCCACGCCGGACGATTCGGCAAGTCGCCCGTCTTGAGCAGCCGTCGAACATCCTGCTGAACCGCTCCTCGCCTGAGCAAGGTCGCATGCCATCCCGGAAGGGCCACCCACGGAATGCGTGCGAGCGGTCCCGGGCCCACCATGACCGCTTCTTCGACCGGCACGAACATGTAGCTGCGCACACCCGGCGCGGGACACAAGGCCTGATCGCGATAACGCGGCGCGTGGGTCAGCAGCGATCGCACGAACGGAATATCGGGATTCGCCTTGAACGCGGGCGTCTCCATTCGGGCGAGTTGCATGAGCTCGCGCACTTCCCAGCCAGCGGTCCACCCGAATCCGGCTTGCCCCGCCGGCGGGTAAGCCGTCATGACCGGACGCATCAGCGGGCTGCTCTGGATGTAGATGCTGACGGGCGGGTGCGCGTCGGTCGCGAAATACGTCGCCGTCACCATCGTGCCTTCACTCTCGGCAATCACCACAACGGCCTTGCCGGTGAGCTCGTGCAGATGGTCGACTTCGATCGAGAGGAGATGCGCGCTGCGGGCCAACGACTGGTATGTCTCTTCCGGCGCGTAAGGCCGCGGTCTTCCCTGCGCGTCGAGCCCGGCATACGAAAACGTCCAGGTCACCAACCCTGGGCCGAGCAGCTGATGCGGCTGCCCGTCGTAGCGGCTGCCAAAGCCGTTGACGAACACCACGGGCTGCTCGCCGGCCTGCAGAGCGGCGTTCTCCGCCGCGGAAGATTGTGCGCTCGAAGGCGAGGCCACCGTCCGGTTCGTGCGAAGCCAGCCGTAAACGTACCCCCCGCCGGCCACGAAGATGACGACGACCGCCCCGAGGGCGATCGGCGCGGTCGGCACGGCGCCGCGAGGCGCGTCAATCGCCAGGGCGCTTCGCACGAGCCGGCGCCAGAGCAGCGCGTTGATGCCGCCGGCTGCAGCCGCGACGATCACGGTGATCCACGGCGGACTGAACGTGATCGCGAGCGCCGCGATCATGAGCGCAAGCCACGTCGCGGCCAGCAGCGCCATGGCGCGCCACGACGCCAGGCGTCGCCAAGCGCCGCTGATGAGGGCGGGCGGCATGACGAGGGCGGTGAGAAGCGCGGCCACGATTGCGCCCAGCAGGAACCAACCGAACGAGACGACGCTCGCCGCGAAGCTGAACGCGGCCCAGGGCGACATCACGACGATGGCCAGCGCCGTGTACACCACGCTTCGTCCCCACATCGTGCCGAATGAAGGACGCCCCGCCTCCTCGGGCCACGCCGCGCCCACGATGAGGGCGTCGAAGACCGACCGGAACAGCCACAGCGCCACGAGCTCCCAGAGCGCGCTCGGCCAGAAGGCGGCGTAGGTGAACACCCAGCGCAGGTCGTGGAAGACGCCGAAGGGGGCGGGCGCGGACACCTGCGGCGCCAGCGGCAGCGCCGAGACGTAGCTGAGGCTCTGCAGGATCAACGCCTCGACGATGGGCGCGGCGATACAGAGCGCCGCCAGCAGCCAACGGCCACCGAGCGGACCGCGACGGATGCGATCGAGGCCGGCGGGTTGCGCGGTCACGCCGATCGTACTGCATGTCGTCTGCCGAACCGGAACCGCAACGCCCTTGCGGCACCGTCATACCTCCACCATTCACATCACCCGGACAACACAGCCAATCGACACGACGTGTCGGCAGGAGCATCCGATGAAAACACGGGCATGCACCCGTTTGTGCGTTTCCCTCACGGTGGCTTTTTTCATAGCCGCCGCGGCGATCCACGCCGATGAGAACCATCAACTGGTCATTACCAATGCGTCCGCCACCGATACCGCCGTGATCATCAACGGTGCGAGCTTCGGCACCGACGCCCCGACGGTGCGCCTGAACGGCGCCGCCTTGACGGTGGTCAGTGCGTCGCCGACGCAGGTGATCGCCACCCTGCCGTCGCCGGCACTTGCGCCTGGGACATACCTTCTGACGGTCGTGCGGACGCGGCAGGAAAATCGCGGGCAAGATGCCGATGACGACGACGTTTCGAGATTCGGCGCCTTCAACTTGGCACTTGGAGCCATCGGTCCGCAGGGAGTGGCCGGCGTACAGGGGCCCCTCGGACCCGTGGGACCGGCCGGGCCAGCGGGCCCGCAGGGCGTGAAGGGCGACATGGGAACCGTCGGGCCTCAGGGGGCAACCGGTCCCGCGGGTTCGACCGGCCCGCAGGGCGCGACCGGGGCGCAGGGCGCGACGGGGGCGCAGGGCGCAACGGGCGCTCAGGGTCCGATCGGATTGCAGGGGGCAACAGGGCCTGCTGGCCCCGCGGGTGCGACGGGCGCGACGGGTGCGACGGGTGCGACGGGACCGGCGGGCCCGGCCGGCGCGACCGGGGCCACTGGCGCCACCGGACCGGCCGGTCCGCCTGCGATGACGTGCTCGACGTACACGCTCCCTGGCAGCGGAGGCAGCGCCGGCGGATCGGTGATGGCGCTCCTGACGGCGAACCAGGCCTTCGAGCTCGACGTCACCTACAATTACGGCTACGCCGGTGATCGCGAGGCGTTCTATTTCGCCCAGGTTCCTGGTCACAGCGCCACGGTGTTCAACGTGGTCGACGGTCAGCAACCTCAGTACTTCAGCTCGCTCGACTACGGCGTGGGCGGCACCGATCGCGCGACGCTCGTGAGCGGATCGTCCTGGCATGGAGCGTTCTCGATCAATGAGGGCGGGAACCTCACCCACTGCTCGAGCGGCTCGACGGGTAGCGTGTTCATCGAGCATCCGTAGCTCGCGCGGAGC
>JANWLS010000049.1 GCA_025450765.1 Vicinamibacterales bacterium
ATCTTGCGGACCGTGAAGGTCTCGTTGATCCGGCCGCCCTTGCGAGCGATGCAGACACTCTCGAAGACCTGGATCCGCTCCTTGTCGCCCTCGCGGACCTTGACGTGCACCCGCACGGTGTCGCCCGACTTCATCCGCGGCCGCTCGGTGAGCTGACCCGCCTCGAGTTGTTCAATCGCGCCCATCTCCGTCTCCCTTCGATTCTGTCTTCAAATCCCGCAGGATCGCGCGCTCGTCATCATCGAGCGCCGCCCCCGCCAGCAAGTCGGGCCGGCGGTCCAAGGTGCGTGCGACGGCCTGCTCGCGTCGCCACTGTCGAATCGCCGCATGGTTCCCCGAGAGCAGCACCTCGGGAACCGCCGCGCCCCGGTACGTCGCCGGCCGCGTGTAGTGCGGATAGTCGAGCAGTCCGCGCCGGAACGAATCGGCCTCGGTCGACTGCTCATCTCCGACGACGCCCGGCACCAGCCGTGCCACGGCGTCGAGGACGACCAGCGCCGGCAGCTCCCCGCCGCTCAGCACGTAGTCGCCGATCGAAATCTCTTCGGTCGCCAGGTGCTCGCGCACCCGCTCGTCGATCCCTTCGTAGCGGCCGGCGATGAGCACCAGGTGCTCGAGCCCGCTCAGGCGCCGCGCTTCGGCATCCGACAGCGGCCGTCCCTGGGGCGACATCAGCACGATCGCCGAGGGCTCCCCGCGCGTCGCCCGGACGTGGTCGATCGCGCCAAAGAGCGGCTCGGGCTTCAGCACCATCCCCGGCCCGCCGCCATACGGCACATCGTCCACGACGCGGTGGCGGTCGGTCGTGAAGTCGCGCAGGTCGTGCACGCGCACGTCGATCAGCCCTCGATCCATCGCGCGGCGGATGATGCCCTCGCCGAGGGGGCCCTCCATCATCCGGGGGAAGATCGTGACGATGTCGAATCTCACGCGTTCAGGCCCAGCAACCCCTCCGGCGGATCGACCACGATCTCCCGCGCGGCCGGCGTAATGCGCACGCAAATCTCGGCCGCCAGCGGAATCAGTACCTCGCCCGACGCGCTCTCGACGGCGAGCCACCCGCCCGCGAACGGCCCTTCGACGCGCGCGACGATGCCGACCTCACGTCCATCGACCGTGCGCACCACGCAGCCGACGAGGTCGTGCCGGTAAAACGTCGACTCCGGCAGTGCCTGCAGGCTGTCGGAGGGAACCCGCAGTTCCTGGCCCGCCAGCGCTTCGGCCGCCGTCATCGAGTCGACGCCCTCGATCCCGATGATCGGCCGTCCCTGGTGAAAGCGGACCACCGTAATCGCGATCGCCTGCGGCACGCCGTCTCGCAGCCGGTACATCCGCGCGCCGGGTTGGAAGCGCGCGCCGGGAAAATCGGTCTCCGGGTTGACGATCACCTGCCCGCGGATGCCGTGCGTGCGCGCAATCCGCCCCACCGTGACCATGTCGTCCCAGGCGGGCTCGCCCACTAACTCCTCGGCGTGTCGCGAATCTCGAGCGTCGTCTTCTGCCCTTCGTGCTCGGCCGTCGCGGCCACCAGCGTCCGCAGCGCGGCGGCGGTCCGGCCCTGGCGGCCCACAATGCGACCGACCTCTCCCGGGCCGACGAACAACTCCAGCACGTGTGTGCCGCGATGCTCCGCCTCGGTGACCTTTACCTGGTCGGGATGGTCCGTCAACGCGCGGGCCACCACCTCGACCATGTCACGCGCGCGGCTCATTGGACCGTCGGAGCGGCGGCGTCGGCCGGCGGCGCCGGATGGCGGGCGAGCAGCGTCCGCACGCTGTCGGACGGCTGTGCGCCCTGCTCGATCCAGTACGCCACACGCGCGTGATCGACGTCGAAGGTCTCCGGCGTCGACCGCGGGTTGTAGTGCCCCAGGATCTCCACGAAGCTGCCGTCGCGCGCCGCTTCGGACTTCGCCACCACCACGCGGAAGAACGGCCGCTTCTTCGACCCCGTCCGCCTCATACGAATCGCGAGCATGTTGTCTCCACTGGACTCCGGACTCCGGACATCGGACGCCGGACTACAAGCGTTCAGTTCCGCCGGCCGTGCTCCATCGCGTGGAGCATGCCCATCGCCTTGCGGCGTCCCTTTTTCCCGCCGCCCATTCCGCCGATCGACTTCAGCATCTTCCGCATCTGCACAAACTGCTTGAGCAGGCGGTTCACTTCTTCCACCGAGGTGCCGCTGCCGCGCGCGATGCGCTTGCGTCGGCTGCCGTTGATGATGTCCTGCTTGCGGCGTTCCTCGGCCGTCATCGAGCTGATGATGGCGTCGATGCGCGTCAGCTGCTTCTCGTCCGGCTTGTGATCAGCCAGCGCCTTCATGCTGCCCATGCCGGGAATCATCCCGATGAGCGATTCGAGCGGGCCCATCTTCCGGATCGTGCGCAGCTGCTCGCGGAAATCCTCGAGCGTGAAGTCGTCGAGCCGGATCTTCTGTTCGAGCCGCTCGGCCTGCTCGACATCGATGGCCGCTTCGGCCTTCTCGATGAGCGACAGCACATCGCCCATGCCGAGGATGCGCGAGACGACGCGGTCCGGATGGAATGGCTCGAGATCCTCGATCCGCTCGCCGCTGCCGACAAACGCGATCGGCACGCCGACGACCGACACGACCGAGAGCGCCGCACCGCCGCGCGCGTCGCCATCGAGCTTGCTGAGGACGACGCCCGTCACGCCGACACGATGGTTGAACTCGCCCGCGCTCTTGATGGCGTCCTGCCCCGTCATGGCATCGGCCACGAAGAGCTGGTCGGTCGGCTGCACGGCGTCCTTGATGGCCTGCAGCTCCACCATCAGTTCATCGTCGATGTGCAGCCGCCCCGCCGTGTCGACGATGACGACATCGAAGCCGGTGTTGGCCGCTTCGGTCATCGCCGCCGACGCGCGCTTCACCGGGTCGAGCTCGCCCGCCGGATCGCAGGCGCGGATCGACGCCTTCTGGGCCAGCACGTTCAGCTGCTGGATGGCCGCCGGCCGCCGCACGTCGGTCGACACCAGGATCGGGTGCCGTCCCTGCTTGGTGAGCCACCGCGCCAGCTTCGCCGCCGTCGTCGTCTTGCCCGAGCCCTGGAGGCCGAGCAGCAGGATGACGCGCGGGCTGCGCGCGGCCGGCTTGAGGCCGCCTTCGGTATCCCCGAAGAGCGCAATCATCTCCTCGCGCACGATCTTGACGACCTGCTGCGCGGGGGTGAGGCTCTTCATCACCTCCTGGCCCATGGCGCGGTCGCGCACCCGGTCCACGAAGGCCTTGACGACCTTGAAGTTGACGTCGGCCTCGAGCATCGCCAGGCGGATCTCGCGCAGCGCGGCCTCGACGGTCGATTCCGTCAGCCGCGTCTGCCCGCGCAGGGTCTTGAATACGCCCTGCAGTCGATCGCTCAAGGAGTCGAACATGACAACAAACCCAAGGAACGCAAACGCTTATGGTAAACCTTGCACACCTCGACTGTCAATGAACGGGACGGGCGGGCGACAGGCCACCCGCGACAGCCGTGGCAGCCTACACCGAAGACAGCTTGTGCCCCAGTTTCTCTTTCTTCGTCTTGAGATACCGGCGGGTCGACTCCGACGGGGGGATTTCGAGCGGCAGCGATTCGACCACCGACAAGCCGTAGCCTTCGAGGCCGATGAACTTCCGCGGATTGTTGGTCAGCAGCCTCATCGTCCGGACGCCCAGATCGCCCAGAATCTGCGCGCCGATGCCGTAATCGCGCTGGTCCGGCTTGAAGCCGAGCTTCTCGTTCGCCTCGACGGTGTCGAGGCCCTGGTCCTGCAGCGCGTACGCCCGGATCTTGTTGGCGAGGCCGATCCCGCGCCCTTCCTGGTTCAGGTACAGCAGGACGCCGCGCCCTTCGGCGGCAATCCGCGCCATCGCGGTTTCGAGCTGCTCCCCGCAGTCGCAGCGCGCGGAGTGGAACACGTCGCCGGTGAGGCAGCGCGAGTGGACCCGCACGAGCACGTTCTGGCCGTCGTGAATATCGCCGCACACCAGGGCGGTGTGCGTCTGCCCGTCCACCAGGCTCTCGTAGGCGTGCACGGTGAACGCGCCGAAGCGCGTCGGGAGCTCGGCCGTCGCGACCGCCCGGACGAGACGCTCGGTCCGCATGCGGTACTTGATCAGGTCCGCGATGGTGATCATCAGCAGACCGTGCTTCCGCGCGAACTTCGCGAGCTCCGGCACGCGCGCCATGGTGCCGTCCTCGTTCATGATTTCGCAGATGACGCCAGCCGGACGGAGCCCCGCGATCCGCGCCAGGTCCACGGCCGCTTCCGTCTGGCCGGCGCGCACCATCACGCCGCCGCGCCGCGCGCGCAGGGGAAACATGTGGCCGGGCCGGGCAAGATCCGCCGGACGCGTGGCCGGATCAATGGCCGCCAGCACCGTCGCCGCACGATCCTGCGCCGAAATCCCCGTGCTGGTCTCCTTGAGCGCCTCGATCGAGACACAGAACGCGGTGTCGAAGCGGGCCGTGTTCTGCGCGACCATCTGCGGAATATCGAGCTCCTCGAGGCGCTCGGCGGTCATCGGCATGCAGATCAGCCCGCGACCGTGGCGCGCCATGAAGTTGATCACCTCCGGCGTCACCTTTTCGGCCGCGATGGTGAGATCCCCTTCGTTCTCCCGGTCCTCATCGTCGACGACGATGACCATCTGGCCCGCGGCGATCGCCTGGACGGCGTCCTCCATGCGGGCGAACGGGGATGGGCGCCTGCGCGCCCCCTTGGCGATTTTGAGGTCTGGCATATTCAATCGGGGCTCTGCCCCGAACCCCGGCTCACTGCGCGGCACTCGCGCGTTGTCGCTCGTTCCGCTTCGTTCGCGGGCGCGCGTTGCGCGCCGTTTACAACCTGCCGGCCAACTGTACCGCGCGGGCGACGTACTTCCCGATCATGTCGCACTCGAGGTTCACGCGGTCGTGCACGCGGCGCTGCGCGAGGTTCGTGTGCGACCAGGTGAACGGCACGATCTGCACGTCGAAGCGATCCGCGCCCAGGCCGGCCACCGTGAGGCTGATGCCGTCAACCGCGATCGATCCCCGGTGGACCAGGGACGGCGCGAGCATCGGTGGAAACCCGATCGTGAGCCACTGGCTCTCGCCGTCGTTCCGGATCTCCTCCACCGTGCCGGTGCCGTCCACGTGGCCCTGCACGAAGTGGCCGCCCATCCGGCCGTCGGCACGCATCGGGCGTTCGAGGTTCACGCGCGTTCCGCGCGAGAGGCTCCCAAGCGTGGTCACGCGCGCGGTCTCCGGACCGATGTCCGCGTGCACCTCGCCGGAGCTGGCGAGAATCACCGTCAGGCAGACGCCGTTGACGGCGAGACTGTCGCCCGGCGCGAGCTGCTCGGCGAGGCTCGTCGACAGCCGCAGGCGAACGCCGCCGCTGGTCGCCTTGAGCTCGATGACGTCGCCGAGCGCCTCAATCAGGCCGGTGAACATATCCTTCGATCAGGACGTCGGGCCCGCAGGGCTCGACGCGCGCGTCGTGCAGCGCCGCGAGCGGGAGATCGCGCCCGCCGGCCAACGGAACCCCCTCGCGGCCGCACGCGAGAGGCGTCACGTATACATGCACGTAGTCGACCAGCCCCTCGTCGAGCGCCGCCGCATGCAGCGCCGCGCCCCCTTCGAGGAGCAGCGACTGGATGCCGAGCGCACCCAATCGCGCGAGCGCGGCCATCATTGGGTCCGGGACCATCTCCACCTGTGCGCCGACGCCGCGCAGGGCCGTCGCCGCGCGGGACACCAGGCAGGATCCACCCGTTGTCAATATTATGACCGGTCCCTGATCCAGCGTCGAGAAGAGCCGCGCCGTCGGTGGGGTCCGCAGCTGCCGGTCGAAAATCACGCGCGCCAGCGGCCGCTCGCGGTACACCTCGCGCACCGTCAGCCGCGGATCGTCGGCCAGCACCGTGCCGATGCCCACGCCAATGGCGTCCACCTGGGCGCGCAGGCGCTGGGTGCGGCGATTGGCGGCCTCGGAGGTCAGGTGCGTACGCACGCCGGGCGCCTCCGCGATGCACCCGTCGATGCTCGCCGCCGCCTTGAGAATGACGAACGGCCGCCCGGCACGCATCGCCATCAGGAAGGGCTGGTTCAGGCGGACGGCCTCTTCCCGACACAGGCCGACATCGACGGCGATGTCGCGCTCGCGCAGCCAGGCGATCCCGCGGCCTGCCACGAGCGGGTTCGGATCCTCCATGGCGGCCACGACGCGCGCAATCCCGGCCCCGGCAATCCGCTCCGTGCACGGCCCGGTGCGGCCCGTGTGGCCGCACGGCTCGAGCGTGCAATAGAGCGTCCCGCCGCGCGCGCGCGTGCCGGCTTCGGCGAGCGCATGAACCTCGGCGTGCGGCTCCCCCGCCCGCTCGTGCGCGCCGTGTCCCACGACGACCCCGTCGTGATCGACGACGACGGCGCCGACCATCGGGTTCGGGCTCGTGCGCCCTCGCCCGCGCTCAGCGAGAAAGAGCGCCCGCCGCATGTAGTCCGCGTCGGCCGCCATGCGTCACCACGTTTCCTGGAAGAGCGCCTCGATGTAGTCGTCGGGCGAGAACGGAATCAGGTCCTCCATCGCCTCGCCGATGCCGACGTAGCGGATCGGCAGCTTGAGGTCGTGCGCGATCGCCACCGCGACGCCGCCCCTGGCGGTGCCATCGAGCTTGGTGAGCACGATGCCGTTCACGCCGGCGGCGCCCATGAACTCACGCGCCTGCGTCACCCCGTTCTGGCCGACGGTCGCATCCAGCACGAGCAGCACCTCGTGCGGCGCACCCGGCACCTCGCGCGAGGCGACGCGCCGGATCTTCTCGAGCTCGTTCATCAGGTTCACACGCGTGTGCAGCCGGCCGGCCGTATCGACGAGCACCGGCGAGCGGCCGCGGCTCCGGCCGGACGAAATCGCATCGAAGACGACGGCCGCCGGATCCGCCCCTTCGCGCGCGCGCACGATGTCGACGCCCGCACGAGTGGCCCAGATCTCCAGCTGCTCGACGGCGGCCGCGCGGAACGTATCGGCCGCGCACACGAGTGGACGCTGTCCGCTGTTCTTCGACAGGTTCGCGAGCTTGCCGACGGTGGTGGTCTTGCCGGTGCCGTTCACGCCGACGATGAGCACGACGTGCGGGGTGGTGCCGTTCGGGATCGGCTGCGCCGAGGCGGCGAAAATCCCGCGCAGCTCGTCCTTGACCATGTCGCGCAGCCCTTCACCACGGCGGGCGCGCGTGCTGACAGCGTTGACGATCTGCTCGGTCGCCGGCATGCCGACGTCGGCCATGATCAGCAGCTCTTCGAGCGCCTCGATCGTGTCGACATCGACGGGACGGCTCCGCTGCTCCGGCTCGTCAGCGCGGCGGACGATCTCATCGAAGCGTTCGACGATTTGAGTGGTGGTGCGGGAGAGGCTCTCGCGCAGGCGCCCGAACAGGGACATGGAGCGATCGTATCATTCAGCTTCGGCTTCGGCCCGCTGGGGACGAAGCATCAGCTCTTCGACGGCGGCCGGCACGGTCTTGCGTCCTGCGAGGACGTCGCCAATCTGCTCGGCGATCGGCAGCTCGATGCCGTTTGCCTGCCCCAGCGCCAGGGCCGCGCTCGTCGTCCGCACGCCTTCGGCGACCATCTTCATGCCGGCGAGGATGTCGTCGATGCCGCGGCCGCGCGCCAGCTCGATGCCGACGTGGCGATTCCGGCTGAGCCGCCCCGTGCACGTGAGCACGAGGTCGCCGAGCCCGGAGAGCCCGGCGAGCGTGTCGCGCCTGGCGCCGAGCGCGCACGCCAGGCGGGTAATCTCCACCAGGCCACGCGTGATGAGCGCGGCCAGGGCGCTCTGCCCGAGACCAAGCCCCTCCACCGCACCCGCGGCGATGGCGATCACGTTCTTCAGCGCGCCGCCGATCTCGACCCCGACCACGTCCGTGCTCGCGTAAACGCGGAAGTAGCGCGAACGGAATTCCTCCTGCACGCGCTCGGCCGCGTCCATGTCTTTCGACGCGACGCACACCGCCATCGGCTTCTGGCGCGCCAACTCGGCCGCGAAGCTCGGACCCGAGAGCACCACGATCGGCCGATCGGAGCCGAGCTCTTCGCCGATGATCTCCGAGGTGCGCCGAAGCGTCTCCTGCTCGAGGCCCTTGGTGGCGCTCACGATCGTCGCGGCGGCGTGGACGACCGGCGCCGCGCGACGCAGCACGCTGCGCGTGCCGTGCGAGGGGACCGCGGCAATCACCAGCTCGGCGCCTTCGAGCGATTCCTCGATCGACGAGGTGACGCGCAGCCCCTCAGGAAGCGTGACCTCAGGCAGGTAGACGGCGTTGGCCCGGCGCGCCTGCATGTCGGCGACCAGCGCCGGGTCGCGCGCCCACACGGACACTTCGTGCCCGTCGCGCTTCAAATGGACGGCAAGACTGGTGCCCCAGCTGCCGGCGCCCAGGACGGCGGCGCGCCTCATGAAACGCGCTGCCCGACACGGCGCTCGGTCCCGGCATGCACCCGGACGAGATTATCCCGATGACGCTGCACGATGAGGATGGCGATGATCGACGCCGCGACGACGACCGGAATGGAGGCCTGCATGGCGTAGGACACCGGCGGCAGCGAGATGGCGCCGAGCACCGACCCGAGGGAGACGTAGCGCGTCACCCAGAGCGCGGCGCCGAAGATGACCGCGGCCGGCACGATGGCCGCCGGCAGCAGCACCGAGAACACGCCGCACGCTGTCGCGACCCCCTTGCCGCCGCGGAAGCGCAGCCACACCGGATAGATGTGTCCGAGCACCGCCGCCACGCCGGCCGCGGCCGGTGCCGCGCCGAAGGCCCCGAACCGGAGCGCGAGCAGGACGGCCGCCGCCCCCTTGCTCATGTCGAGCGCGAGCACCGAGAGCGCCGGCTTCGGGCCGGAGGTCCGGAAGACGTTCGCCGCGCCCAGGTTGCCGCTCCCCTCCCGCCGCGGATCGTGGCCGCCCGTGCGCCCGAGCAAGTACGCGAACGGGATCGAGCCGAGCAGATAGCCGGCGAGCACCAGCAGGATCGGTTTGAAGACAACATCCATACGCGTGCTCCGATCTTCCGTCACGAGGCCCGCTTGACGCAACCTCAGACCAGCAGGCGTCTCACCATGTCCAGCGCGGCTTGCGTCGCCTGGAATTTCACCTGCTCGCGGCCGCCCATGAAATGGAACGTGCGGACCTCGACGCGCTCGCCGTACGCCGCCGCGATGGCGACGGTGCCGACCGGCTTGGCGTCCGATCCGCCGCCCGGTCCGGCGATGCCGGTGATGCCGACGCCAATCTCGACATTGGCCCGCTCGCGCACGCCGCTCGCCATGGCCTGCGCGACCGGTTCGCTCACCGCCCCGCGCTCCGCAATGAGCGCCGCGGGGACGCCGAGCAAATCCACCTTGGCTTGATTGCTGTAGACGATGACGCCCCGATCCACGTAATCGGAGCTGCCGGGAATATCCGTCAATCGCGAGGCCAGGAGGCCGCCGGTGCACGACTCTGCCGTCGCCAGGCGCAGCCCCCGTTCGCGCAGCAGCGATCCGACCACCTCTTCGAGCTTCCTGCCGTCGGTGCTGTAGACGTGATCGCCCAGCACCTCGACAAGCGACGTCAGGGCGTCGTGCAGGCGCCGCGTCGCCCGCGCCTCGTCGGCGCTCCGCAGGTTCAGGTGCAGCTCGATCTGCCCCAGCGCCGCCAGAATCGTCGTGACGATCGGCGGATTCTCCTCCGCCCAGCGCGCGTAGATCGGCTGCGTCTGCTCTTCGACGTGCGACTCGGCACGCCCGGTGATCTTCAGCACGCGCCGATACAGCCGCACGGCGTCGGATCGCGGCCGCAGCCAGCGCTCGATCGCCTCCTCGAGCATCGGCATGAGCTCGCGCGGCGGACCTGGCAGCAACAGCACCATCACGTCGGGCCGATCGATCCAGAGCCCGGGCGCGGTCCCGTTCCGGTTCGTCAGCGCCACCGCGCCTTCGGGGACCTGCGCCTGCCGCCGGTTGATCTCGGGCATCGTCCAGCCGCGACGCGTGAACCGCTCGCGGACACGCTCGAGGATCGCCGGATCTTCCACGAGCCGCATCCCCAGCGACTCCGCCACGACCTCACGCGTCACATCGTCGGCCGTCGGTCCGAGGCCGCCCGTGAGAATCACCAGGTCCGAATCGTTCACCGCGTGGTGGAACATCCGCGCCAGGTCGGCGCGGTTGTCCCCGACGACCGCCTTGATGCAGACCTCGACGCCGATCGCATCGAGCTTGTCGGTGATGGCGAGAGAGTTGGTGTCCATCCGCAGCGGCGTGAGCAGCTCGCTGCCGACGGCGATGATCTCCGCCCTCATGGCCGGAAGAAGATCGGCGCCGCCACCAGCGCCGGGACGAACCAGACGATCACGCGCAGCAGGATGTTGCCGTACACCGCCGCCATCCCATCGTCCGACATGATGCCCCACCCGCCCGGAAGATGTTCGAGCCGGTTGGCGGGGAATGGCTTCACCACGTCCATCGCGCGGAAGATCACGAAGGCGAGCACGAGGCCGGACCAGCCGACGGGAATGCCCCACAGCGTGATGAGCATCCCCATCACTTCATCGATGACGACCGCCCCTGGATCCGTCGCGCCGAAATGCTCCTCGGCGCGGGTCCCGCTCCAGGCCCCCAGGAAATAGAGCACCACGATCGCGATCCCCTCGACCAGCCGATCCGGGCCGAGCAGGTAGTACAGGACGAGACCGGCGAGCGAACCGATGGTGCCCGGCGCGATCGGGAAATCGCCGATGTGGAAGACGGTGGCGATGAAGAGGGCAAGACGACGAGTCATAGGCGTCCGCCGATCCTACTACGGCGTCCGGCGGGCGAACACCTCGTTGACGCGGCCGCGCGTGGCCGGGCGCAAGACCACGAAGACGTGATCGCCCTGGCGGACCTCGGTGGACCCGCGCGGCAGCACGAGCTGCTCGCCCCGCGTGATCATGGCGATCACGACATCCTCGGGCAGGCCGAGGTCGCGCACGCGGAGGCCGGAGGCGAGCGACCCCGGGCTCACCGTGTAATCCACGATGTCGGCATCCACCTGGCGCAGCGAGCTGATATCGAGCGTCACGGGCGGACGGACGCCGGTCTCCTCGCGTAAGCCGAGCTTGCCGGCCAGCAGCGGCAGCGACCATCCCTGCAGGACCGCCGAGAGGAGCACAACGAAGAACACGATGTTGAACAGCAGCGGCCCTTCCGGCACCCCGTACATGAGCGGAAAGGTGGCGAGGATGATCGGCACCGCGCCGCGCAGGCCGACCCACGCGACGAGCAAGTCCTCCTTCGCCGAGAACCGGAACGCCGGCAGGATGGGCAGGACGCTCAGCGGCCGCGCCACGACGATCAGGATGAGCGCAATCGCCAGGCCCGGCCACGCCACCGCCGCGACGTCGCTCGGCGTGCTGAGCATGCCGAAGACGACGAACATCACGATTTGCGACAGCCACGCGAGACCGTCCAGGAACAGCAGCGTGCCCCGCTGGAACGTGAGCCGGCTGTTGCCGAGCACGATGCCGGCGAGATAGATCGACAGGAAGCCGCTGCCGCCCAGCCACACCGCGACACCGTACGACAACAGGCCGCAGGCGCCGGCCAGCACGGGATAGAGCGCCGCCGTCCCCAGGTTCACACGGTTGATGACGCGGACGGCCGCCCAGCCGATCCCCAGACCGACGACCGCGCCGATCCCCATCTGTTGCCCGAAGAATCCGGCGAGCCCGATGCCGAGCTCGCGCTGCCCGACCAGGACCTGGATGAGCCCGATGGTCATGAAGATGGCCATCGGGTCGTTCGACCCGCTCTCGATCTCGAGAATGGCGGCGACGCGCGGTCGCAGGCGGAGCCCCTGCGACCGCAGGACGCCGAAGACGGCGGCGGCATCCGTCGATCCGACGATGCTGCCGAGGAGGACGCCGACGAGGATCGGGACGTGCAGGATGTACGCGGCGGCGATCCCGGTGATGAGCGCTGTGACGAGCACGCCGAAGGTGGCGAGCAGCACGGCCGGCTTCCAGGCCGCCTCGAGCGCGCTGCGCTGCGTCTGCATCCCGCCGTCGAACATGATGACGGCGAGCGCGAGCGTGCCGACGGCGTGTGCGACGCCGAAATTCGTGAAGGCGATCCCGCCGATGCCCTGGCTGCCCGCGAGCATGCCGAGCACGAGGAACAGGACGAGCACCGGCAGCCCGAGCCGGTTGGAGAACTTGCTCAGGAGGATCCCGAGCAGGATGAGAATTCCGCCGGCCAGGATCAGCTGGTCGATGAGGAACACGCAGAAAGCGTAACGTACCCGGCTCGTCCGGCGTCCGGGGTCCGAGGTCCATTCCCTCGTCCAGGGTCCGACGTCCGACGCCCGGCTCGCGCGGAGGCGCGGAGGTTCAAGCGCTGCTCAGATTCGTTTGAGCGTCGCGAGCCAGGCCGGCAGGCCGTGGTCGTGAAAGGTGGTCTGGATCTCGTCCGGTTGGATCGCGACGATCTGCCAACCGGTGCCGGCGTTGAACGCCGCGGTCAGTTCGTCGCGACTGATGGGATGCGGGCCACGCTCCGGGCCCTCGTCGCTGAAGCACAACACGTAGAGCGTCCCACCGGGTTCGGTCACGGACGCGAGATTCGCCACGTACACGACCCGCTCGTCGGGATTGCACGTGTGGAACAAGCCGCAGTCCAGCACGGTCCGGAACGTGCGGCCCAGGCGCTCGAGCCGGAACGCATCCGCCGCGACGAACTCCGCGGCGAGCCCGCGCTCGCGAGCTTTCTCCCGCGCCATCGCCAGCGCCGTGTCCGCGACGTCGATGCCGAGCACCGGCAATCCAAGTGAAGCGGCCAGCAGCGCGTGCTCGCCGGTGCCGCACCCGGCGTCGAGCACCGCGCCAGCGAATCCGCCTTCGGAGGCGAGACGCGCGAACGCCGGCTGCGGCCGACCGATATCCCAGGGCGCCCGCCCGCCCTGGTACGACGCATCCCAGGACTGCCCTGCCGTCTGTTCATGACTGGTGGGCTGACGATCGCTGAACGGATTGTGAGGATTCACGTTTGATCTGATCTCCGCGATCTCCGCGTGCCCTATCGCGCCGCGACGACGCGCGTGCCCGCGAAGCGATCGTGCAGGCCGCGATGATCCGCGTTCGTCAGGATCGACAGGAAGCCCAGGCCCGCCGGGATGGCCGAGAGCGCCCAGATCATCGTCCGGACGATGGCGCGGCCGGGGCTGAGCGGCTCGTCGTCCCCGACGACCCGGATGCCGGCCGCCATCTTGCCGATGGTCTGCCCGCCGGCCGTGAACGCGGCAAAGTATCCGCCGTCCAGAACCAGATAGAAGCCGACCAGCGGCACGATCGGCAGGACGCTGATCTGCGCGACGGTGAGGCCGCAGATCCGGAGCGTGAAGTAGAGCACGGTGAGGTCGGCGCCCGCGAGCAGCAGGAGATCGATGGCGAGCGCGATCAGCCGCCGACTCGCGCCGGCCGCGCGCGCCGGCTCGGAAGCCTGGGTCGCCGCCGTGCGCACCGCAGCGGCGGGCGCGGGCTCTTCTCTCGCGACCTCCTGCCCAAACCGGAACGCGAGCGACGAGGGGGTGCGCGGCGGCTCGGATCGCAGGCGCGGGATCTCGGGCGTCGACCGGCGCACGGCCAGCGGCGCGCGCGGCTGGCGGGCGGATTGGACGAGTTTCAGGTCGGGTTCGTCGAAGCCGGGCAATAACGGCAGATCGTCAGCATTACTCACTACCGATGGGGCCCCACCCCCATCGGCACGCGCTGTGGCGCTCGAAGACTCGCTCTCCTCGCGCGGGCCGCGGGCGCTCCCGGAGTCCGAAGTCCGAGGGCCGGGGTCCGCCAACGGCAGTTCGGGCAGTTCGATCAGCGAGAAGTCGTAGCCGCAGTTCCGGCATCGGTCACCGCTGTCGAACCCGAGATATCCGCACTTTGGGCACTTCATGGGGTGGACACGCTCACTCTTTCACGTTCAAGAGATCCTTCAGCTCCGTCATGAACTCCCCGATGTCGCGGAAGTGTCGATAGACGGACGCGAAGCGGACGTAGGCGACCTTGTCGAGATGCTTCAACTCCTGCATCACGAACGCGCCGATTTCGTTCGTCGAAATCTCCTTCTCCGGCTTCTCCTGGAGCGCCGCCTCGACGCGGTCGGCCACGCCCTCGACCGCGGCGACACTCACCGGCCGCTTCTCGCACGCCTTGAGCAGGCCGGCGATCAGCTTCTGCCGCTCGAAGCGCTCGCGGCTGCCATCCTTCTTCACCACCATGTAGGGGATCTCGTCGATCCGCTCGTAGCTGGTGAAGCGGCGGCCGCAGTTCAGGCACTCGCGGCGCCGGCGGATGACCTCGCCTTCCTTGCTCTCGCGCGAGTCGACCACCTTGTCTCCGAGTTGCGCGCAGTATGGACACTTCATAATCGTCGACGCGTCTAGGCCGCGGTCCCTCCAGGTGCGTCCTGCCGTGCGAGCCGTGCGGTCCGCGTCAGGTCGAGCCCTTCGCGCGCCGCCAGCGCCAGGCCGGCCACGGTGACCGGCACGTACGAAATCGCGTGGAGCACGATGGCCGCCGCGATCGCGCGGTCGGCCGGCGCGGCGAAGAGCGCCACGGTCCCGAGCCGGAACGCCTCGTCGAGTCCGCCGACGGCGGCTGGCGTCGGGACGGCCACGCCAACGACGAGCAGGATGAGGAGCGGGAAGGTGCCGGCAAACGGCATCGCAATCCCGAGCGCGCGCGTCGTCGCCCACGTGCCGAGCGCAATCGAGAGCCACAGCGGCACTGACCAGGCCGCCGCGACGAGGAGCCGCCGCGGCTGTCGCACGCTCGCCAGTCCCGCCGCGAACGTCCCGGCCAACTGCTCGGCCCCGCGCGCGAACCGCGCCGGCAGCCGCCGGGCCATCCAGCCGGTGAGCCGCCAGATCCGCCCGATGTCGCCGGCCAGGTAGGCCAGCAGGATCAAGGCCGCCACGGCCGCCGCACCAGCGGTCAGCCCGCCCACTTCGATGGCGCGCCAGAGCGCCGGATCCAGATCCCCGGTCATTGGGCGGAAGACGAGGACGGACGCGCCGAAGAGCACCAGCACCGTGAGCAGATCGAGCAGGCGCTCGATGATGATCGTGGCGAAGGCGCCCGCCGTCGACAACTGCTCGCGACGCGCCAGCACGTACGGCCGGATGATCTCACCCGCGCGGGCCGGCAGGACCGCGCTCGCGGCAAACCCGATGATGGTCGCCTCCGCCGCGTGCCGACAGGCGGTGGCGCCGAGCGGCGCCAGCAGGTACTGCCAGCGGAGGCTCCGCACCAGCACGTTGACGCCGATCGTCGCGAGCGCGAGCAGCAGCAGGCCGGCGTCGGCCTCGCGCAGATCCGCCGCCACGCGCCCGAGGTCCGCGTTCCAGAGGAACACCACGAGCAGGCCGGCGGTGGCCGCGACCACGAGGGTCATCCGCCAGGAGAAGCGCAGGGATCGGGAAGCAGGTGCGCGCAGAACGCTCCGTATTATACGCGCCGTTTCGCGTGGCTTGCGACCGGCCGCGCGCGCGAGTATCATTCAAGACTTTCCGCGAGGTCGTCTGCTTGTCGCCGAGCGCCGCCGTTCTCGAAACCGTCCTCACCCACCGTGCTCCCGATCGCCGCGGCAAGGTTCGCGACATCTACGACTTTGGCGACCAGCTCCTCATCGTCGCCACCGATCGCATTTCCGCGTTCGACTACGTGCTCGGCTCCGGCATTCCCGACAAGGGCAAGGTCCTCACGCAGATCTCGGCGTTCTGGTTCGGGCGCACCGCGGAGATCGTCAGCCATCATCTGCTCTCGGTCGATCCCGACGACTTCCCCGCCGAGGCGCGCGCGCACGCCGATCTGCTGCGCGGCCGCTCGATGCTCGTGCGCCGGACGACACCGCTGCCGGTCGAATTCGTCGCCCGCGGCTACCTCTCGGGATCGGGCTGGAAGGACTATCAGCGCACGGGTCGCGTCTGCGGGATTCAGCTGCCGCCCGGCCTGCGCGAATCGGACAAGCTCCCCGAGCCGATCTTCACGCCGGCGACGAAGGCCGAGAGCGGGCACGACCTGAACATCACGGAAGAGGAAGCGGCGCGGCTCGTCGGGCCCGACGTGCTCGCCGAAGCGCGGCGCCTCACGCTGCGCCTTTATCGCGACGGGGCCGCGCACGCCACCGCGCACGGCATCATCGTCGCCGACACGAAATTCGAGTTCGGCCTGGTCGATGGCCGCGGGCCCGCCGCCTCGCGGCTGCTCCTCATCGACGAGATGCTCACACCGGATTCGTCCCGCTTCTGGCCCGCCGATCGGTACGAGCCGGGCGGCGCCCAGCCGAGCTTCGACAAGCAGTTCGTGCGCGACTACCTCGAGTCCATCCACTGGAACAAGCAGCCGCCGGTCCCCTCGCTGCCGGATGAGGTGGTGGCCCGCACGCGGGAGAAATACCTCGAGGCCTACCGGCGGCTCACCGGCCGGGAGCTCAACTGATGGCGCTGCGCGATCAGCTGGATCACCTCATCGAAGAAATGGTCGAGAAGGGGATCCGCTACCAGGACGCGTATCGCGAGTTCGAGCGCCGCTTCATTATTCAAGTGCTCACCCGCCACGACGGCTGCCTGCAGGATACGGCTGAGGCGATGGGCATGCACCGCAACACGCTCAGCCGGAAGATCGCGGAGCACCGGATCAAGAAACCCTGACGAGACTGGGGAGCAGGCACGCGGAGGCCGCGGAGAAAGCCAGCTCTTCCTTTTTGCGACTGCTTCAGATCCCCCCGCGGGCTCCGCCGCTCCGCGTGAACGCTCTCCGCCTGCTCCGCCCCTCTCTGTGCTTGACATCTCCCACCCCTGAAATATAATTAGCAGTCGCTCTGGTTGAGTGCCAATCGACAGAGTGCTTCAGGCGAATTTCCTGAGAGTTTTCACGCGACCGAACATCACGGAGCTCACATAGTTATGGCCGCTACAGCAACCAAGACCGAACTGAACGTACGCCCGCTTCACGACCGCATCATTGTCCAGCGGATCGAGGAAGGCGAGCAGAAGGTCGGTGGAATCATCATCCCGGACTCGGCGAAGGAAAAGCCGCAGCAGGGCAAGGTGGTCGCCGCCGGCGCTGGCAAAATCAAGGACGATGGGACGCGCGTGGCGCTGGATGTGAAAGCCGGCGACACGATCCTCTTCGGCAAGTACTCCGGCCAGGAAATCAAGATCGATGGCGAGGAGTACCTGATCATGCGCGAAGACGAAGTCCTCGCCGTCACCAACGACTCGAAGAAGAAGTAAGCGCGTTTCACTTACACGGAGCACATAGCAATGGCAAAGCAGATTGTGTACGGCGAGCAGTCGCGGCAGGCCATCCTGCGCGGGGTCAACGCCCTGGCGGATGCCGTCAAGGTGACGCTCGGCCCCAAGGGGCGCAACGTGGTCCTGGACCGGAAGTTCGGCTCCCCGACCATCACGAAGGACGGCGTAACGGTCGCGAAGGAAATCGACCTGAAGGACCCGCTCGAGAACATGGGTGCGCAGATGGTCCGCGAGGTCGCCAGCAAGACCTCCGACATCGCGGGTGACGGGACGACCACCGCCACCGTGCTCGCCCAGGCGATCTACCGCGAAGGATCGAAGAACGTCGTCGCCGGCGCCAACCCGATGGAGATCAAGCGCGGCATCGAGAAGGCGGTCGAGACGGTCGTCGCCTCGCTCAAGAAGCAGTCGAAGCCGGTCAAGGGCAACATGATCGCGCAGGTCGGCACCATCTCGGCGAACAACGACGAGACGATCGGCAAGATCATCGCCGAGGCGATGGAGAAGGTCGGCAAGGACGGCGTGATCACGGTCGAAGAGGCCCGCACCCTCGAGACCTCACTCGAGGTCGTCGAAGGGATGCAGTTCGACCGCGGCTATCTCTCCCCCTACTTCGTCACCGATCCCGAGCGCATGGAAGTGGTGCTCGAGAACCCCGTCATCCTGATCCACGAGAAGAAGGTCAGCTCGATGAAGGACCTGCTGCCGGTCCTCGAGCAGGTCGCCCGCATGGGCCGTCCGCTGCTCATCATCGCGGAGGACGTCGAGGGTGAGGCGCTCGCGAC
>JANWLS010000050.1 GCA_025450765.1 Vicinamibacterales bacterium
CCAGCACGGCGATGGCGTTCCAGACGTCGCCTCCAGGGGCTCCCTGGGTGGATCCTCACCGTACGTACTCGGCCTACGGTGCCGCGACACGTGTCACTGGCCCGATCGTTTCTCCGGGAACGTACACCGTGGAGCTGAAGGCGGGTGGCCAGACGCTCACCCAACCGCTTCAGGTGCTCGCCGATCCTCATTCCCCGGGGACCGAGCAGTCGATGACCGCACAAGTCCAGTTCATCCTCCACGTGCGCGACGAAGTCAGCCAGATCGCCGGGATGATCAATCACCTCGAGCGGACCCGGCTCCAGCTCCAGAACCTCGAGACGCTGCTCGCGGCTCAGGACTCGCACGACGATGCGGTCATGCAGGCGACGAAGCAACTGGCACAGAAGGCCGTCGTCGTCGAAACGCAGTTGATCAACATTCAAAATACCGGCCGGGGTGAGGATGCGTTCCGGGGTCCGATCCAGCTGTATGGCAGGCTCGGGTGGTTGGTCACAAATATGGACGGCCGGCCCGGCGGCGGAACGAGCGGCGGCGACATGGCGCCAACGGATCAGGATCTCGCGGCGTTCAAGGAGCTCACAGCGGATCTCGTGCCGATCCAGGCCCAGTTCAAACGGCTTGTGGATGCCGACACCCCGGCTTTCAACACGCTGCTCAAGCAGAACCATCTCTCCGCCGCCATCGAACCGTAGCGCTCCGGTTCACGGCGGAGATACCCATCAGCCCGAGCCGAACCTTCATGGAACGGCTCGGGCCCGATGGACGGGACGGAAACCCATGACCGAGGACTTCACCGTTGCCATGAGCGCGCAGGCCTATCTCCATCGAGCCAAGGTGGTTCGCGCGCCACGGCGCACCGGTCCCTGAACGCAAGTAGGATTTTTCATCGGGAACGAGATGATCGGTGCCGCCGCCATCCTGATCATCGTTGGAGGATCGCTCTTCCATTCGACCGCGCCGGAGGCGAACACGTCCCCGGCACGCGTGAGGTGAACCAGGTGCGCGCAACCGAGTTGGAGTTCCGGTACCGCTTCTTCGTGATCACCGCGATCTATTTCCTCGGCTTCGGGTGTTACGCGGTCGATCACGTCAACGCGGGTGTCGCCATCGCTCATTGGCTGTCGGGGGCGGCCGCGCCAATCACCGGGCCGCGCTCGGCGCTCCTCTTGAAGCTGATTTTCGGCGTCGGGGCACTGCTGGCGATCGCGGCGGCGGTCGTTCGCACCTGGGCGGCGGCGTACCTGAAGAGCGATGTCGTCCACGACCTGGATCTGCACAGCGATGCGCTCGTCGCCGACGGTCCGTTCCGGTACGTCCGCAACCCCCTCTACGTCGGTGGAGTGCTACTGGGGATCGGCATGGGGCTCATGGCCAGCCGCGTGGGGTGGTGGTGATCAACGGGGTCGGCCTGGTGTTCTACTGGCGGTTGATCCTGCGGGAAGAAGCGCAGCTGAAGGCATCGCAAGGGGCCTCGTACGCGGCGTACTGCCGAACGGTGCCGCGTCTGTGGCCAGCTCTCCGCCCTCGGGTTCCATCCGGAGGGATGCAGCCGCGATGGCGTCAAGCCTTCCTCGGCGAGGCCTTCCTCTGGGCGTTCGCCGCGGCGCTCGCCATCTTCGCGGTGACACTGAATCAGAAAGTTCCGGTCGCGCTCATCTACCTCGTGCTCGTGCTGTATGCGGTGAGGGTTTTCGCCCTGCGCGGCCGACGGAAGGCGCCAGCGGCGCGATGAGGACCGGCGAGGTGCGCTCGCTAATCAGGGCGCTCCTCGCCCACCGCGCGTTCAGCCCACCCAATTGCCTCGTCTGCGATCTCGCGCCAGCCGTGCGTTGCGATGAGAAGGTGCGTGCGGTCGGGGTACAGCCTGTACTCGGTCGGCGCGCCCGATCGCCGCTGCTTCCGATACGCCGCTTCGACCATGCGCGGCGTGACCATCCGATCCTGACCGCCGGCCATGAGGAGAAGCGGCGCGCGCTTGCTGTTGCCACCCTTGATCCGGTTCCCGACGGAGAGGCCCGCCTGCAGGAAGATTCGGCCAGTTATCGGCACCACGTACCGCTCGTAGGCATCGCGCTGCTCGGTCGCGGTCGACCACTGCAGGCTGGTCGAGGCGAACTGCGGGAAGGTGGGCATCACCGGTCGAGTCCAGCTTCGCCATCGCGCAACCATCGGCATCACGCTCCGCAACGTCGTCGGTCCCGGAAAGATGCCCGCGCACGGCGCCGGACAGATCGCCACGCCAGCCGCACCGAGCCCGCGATCGAGCAGCATCTGGACGAACAGCCCGCCGAAGGAATGACCGATCAGGATGGGCGGTTCCGGGAACGCCCGGACGATGCGCTCGTACTGTTGGACGATGCGGCCAATCGTGAGCCGGCCAAATTCGGGATCCGGCGCCCGGCGCAGTTCAGCAATCGGCCGGTCCTCGAACGGCCAGCCAGGTGCCAGGCACCGGTAGCCGAGCGTCTCGTAGTGCCGCCGAACATGGTCCCAGCAGGCCGATGTCAGCCCGGCGCCGTGAATCAACACGATGGTTCCAGGCACGTGATCCGTCTCTCGCCTCTCCGGTTGGTCGTCGAAATCGATTCTACGGCAGCCGACTGACACGGCGGCATGCGGTAAACTTGACGTCCATTCCCATGGTCACGGTAACGGCCCCCGGCAGCACGCGCGCGGCGATCGAGGCATGAAGTTCCTGCCGCTGGTCTGGAGCGGCCTGCGCCGGCGCTGGGTCCGCACCGCCTGCACGCTCCTGTCCCTGGTCGCGGCGTTCATGCTCTTCGCCACGCTGATGGCCATCCGGGCGGCGTTCGCCGCCGGGGTGACGGTCGCCGGCTCCGAACGGCTGATGATGACGGCGAAGATCGCCCTCATCAACCCGCTGCCCCTCGCCTACGGGCCCGAGATCGCCAGCGAGCCCGGCGTCCGCGACGTCACCCACGCCAACTGGTTCGGCGGCACCTACCAGGAGGGCAGCCAGTCGTTCGCGAGCCTCGCCGTCGACCCGGCCAGCTGGCTGCGCATGCACCCGGAGCTGCACGTCGCGCCGGCGCAGCGGGCGGCGTGGCTCGCCGACCGCACGGGCGCGATGGTGGGCGCCGACACGGCGCGGCGCTTCGGCTGGACGATCGGCGATCGCGTGCCGCTGCAGGGCACGATCTATCGACGGCCGGGCGGACAGCCGTGGGAGTTCACGATCGATGCGATCTACGACGCGGACCCCGGCACGGACCAGACGCAGTTCTTCATCAATTATGGGTATCTGAACGAGACGCTGCCGCCCGGCGCGTACGGCAAGAATGAAGTGAGCTGGTACGTGATCCAGGTGGCCGACCCCTCGCAGGCGCAGCAGGTGGCCTCCCGGCTCGACGCCCGCTTCGCGAACTCGATCTACGAAACGAAGACGGCCACTGAAAAGGCGTTCGTCTCGGCCTTCGCGCGTCAAATCGGCGAGATCGGCCCCATCGTCATCGACATCTCCGTCGCGGTG
Source organism: Vicinamibacterales bacterium (assembly GCA_025450765.1). Lineage (GTDB taxonomy): Bacteria > Acidobacteriota > Vicinamibacteria > Vicinamibacterales > CAVVIG01 > JAGWRA01. The sequence continues at coordinate 3,494 of JANWLS010000050.1, forward strand.
CTCCTGATGGTCCTGCTCGTCGCGGGCAACACGATGGCGCAGGCCATCCGCGAGCGCACGAGCGAGCTGGCCGTACTCCGGACGATCGGCTTCACCGGCCGCCATCTCGCCGGCCTCGTGATCGCGGAATCGTGTGCGATTGCCGCGATCGGCGGCGGCACCGGGCTGATGCTCTCGTGGGTCGCGATGACCGTCATCGGCGATCCGACCCACGGGGTGCTTCCGCCGATCCGGCTCACGCCTGGGATCGTCCTCGTCGGCGCGGCCGTCATCGCGGCGCTGGGGCTGTGCGCCGGCCTCGTCCCGATCCTCCAGGTTCACCGGCTTCGCATTGTCGAAGCGATCCGGCAGCCGTGACGAACGCCACCTGATGCTCCGTCAGATGTTCGCGGTCCTCGTCATCGCCCTGCGCTCGATGCGCCAGCGGCTCGGCTCCTCGGCGGTCACCGTCGCCGGGGTCGTGGGCGTGGTGATCGTGTTCGTCGCGATCCTGTCGATCACGCAGGGGCTCACGACAGCGATGCGGGCCTCGTCTGATCCCAGGGACGTGCTGGTGCTGCGTGCCGGCAGCGACACCGAAATGACGAGCGGCTTCTATCTCGAGCACGTCCGGGTCATCGCGGATGCCCCTGGCGTCGCCCGTGAGGACGGCGACGCGCTCGCCTCCCCCGAACTCCTCGTCATCGTCAACCAGCCGCTTCGGCGGAGCGGCGTCGATGCGAACGTGCCGATGCGCGGGGTGCTGCCGATCGCCTTCAAGGTGCACGACCACCTCGAGATCATCGCCGGCCGGCGGTTCGTGCCCGGCCGCAATGAAATCATCGTCGGCCGCGCGGCGCAGCAGCAGTATGCCGGCCTCGATCTCGGCGCCACCGTGAGCTGGGGGCCCGATCGCTGGACGGTGGTCGGCGTGTTCGCCGACGATCACTCGGTCGCCGAAGGCGAGATCTGGTGCGATGCCGCCGTCGCGCAGCCGGTGTATCACCGCAAGAATTCCTACCAATCGGTCAGCGTGAGGCTGGCCTCTGCCGATCAGTTCACGCGATTCAAGGATGCGCTCACCACGGATCCGCGGCTGAACGTCATCGTGCGGCATCGATCGCAGTACTACGCGCAGCAGTCAGAACAGCTCCGGGGCGTCATCCGGAACGTCGGGTTCGTGGTCGTCGGGCTCATGGGGTTGTGCGCGGTGTTCGTGGCCGTCAATACGATTTACACCGCCGTCGCCAGTCGCAGCCGCGAGATCGCGATGCTGCGCGCCCTCGGGTTCGGTCCGCTGCCGGTCGTCGTCTCGGTGTTCGCCGAGGCGATCGTCCTCAGCGTGATCGGGGGTGCGATCGGCGGGGCGATCGCCTACCTGGCGTTCGATGGCTTCCAGACCTCCACCTTCAACATGCAGGCCCTCAGCCAGGTCGCCTTCGCGTTTTCGGTGACACCGGCCCTCATCGGCGAAGGGATGGCGTGCGCGGTCGTGCTGGGGCTGCTCGGAGGCGCGCTCCCCGCCGTCAGGGCCGCCCGCCTGCCGAGCGTGCTCGTCCTCCGCGAGCCGTGAGATCACGTTGACATGGGAACGCTGCGCGCCACGGCGACCGCACTCGGGTACCTGATCCGGGGACGCCTGTGGACCGCGCGCCGGCGCGAGCCGACGTGGGCGGCGATCGAGGAGGCGTGGCGGAGCCAGGCATCAGGCAACGCCACGGCATCGCGAGACACGTCGCTCGCGGCCGACGATCGCATCCGCGTGCTGGGAACTGGCGAAGAAGGATTCTCCGTGCGCGCGGCCCTCTACGCCTCGGCCGCGGCCGCGATCGATCTCGCAACGTATTACATCCAGGCGGACGAGACCGGCCGGTCGACCGTACAGGCCCTGGCCGCCTGCGCCGCACGCGGCGTGCGCGTCAGGCTGCTCGTGGACGCGCGCATGATGGTGCAGAAGGAGCGGGAAGTCCCGGGAACGCTCGGGCTGCTGGCCCAGGCAGACGCGGCCGGGATCGCGGTTCGCCGTTGGCGCGATCGACGCCGGCCGTACGATGCGCAGCACCGCAAGATTCTGCTGATCGACGGCCGCACGGCCATCGTCGGCGGCCGCAATATCGCCGATCACTACCGCGGCGACGAGTGGCGCGATGCCGACGTCCTCATCGAGGGGCCGTCGGCGGCGGCACTCACTCCGCTCTTCGAGGCCGCCTGGTCCGGCACGCCGCCTCCATCCGAAGCCGGGCACTGGCGGGATCACGTACCGGGGCGCGCCGCGGCCGACGCGATCGCGGTCGCCGCGCTGACCACGATCGAGCACGCGCGCGACTCGATCGACATCGAACTGGCGTACCTCGTCTTACCCCACGCCGTGTGCGAGGCGCTGGCCCGTGCCGCGGCGCGCGGCGTGCGCGTCCGTGTGCTCACGAACTCCGCCGCCTCCACCGATCTGTGGTTCACCGTGTGGGGTGCGCACGCGTGCATGCGGCGGCTGGCCGCCGCTGGCTGCCAGGTACAGGCACGCCAGGGGCGTGGCCGCACGCTCCACACGAAGCTCGTCATCGTCGATCGCGAGTGGGTGACCGTCGGCAGCCACAACCTGGACTACTATTCGACGCGCTATTGCTGCGAGACGAACCTCGTGGCGCGCGATGCCCGGCTGGCTGCGGCGCTCCACCCGTTCTTCGAAGCCGGCCTCGCCGATGCGGAGCCGATCTCAGACGAAGCCGCGCGCGACGTCTGCCGCCGCTCGCCCGTCTCTCGCGTCTTCGATCGAGTGTTTCGTGATTTTCAGTAGCGAGGGTCTCTAGACGCCCAGCGGATCGCCGGCCGCGCGAGCCGCGAGTTCCATCACACGACGTTCGAGCTCGCTCGTCACGTAGGCGTACTGCGCCTTGCGGCCGGGTAGCCCTTCCCAGTCCGCGGGACGAATCGGCGCGCCGAAGCGCACCGCGAGCCGGCCCGGCCGCGGCAGCCACGCCCCCTTCGGCATGGCGGCGCGAGTCCCCTCGATGTAGGCCGGAACGACCGGCAGGTTCAGGGCGACGGCCAGTAACCCGGCGCCGCGCTTGAACGGCAGCAGGCCGCCGCGCATCGAGCGCGTCCCTTCAGGAAAGGCGATGAGATGGACACCGTGCTCCCGCACAGTGTCGGCGCACTCGGCAATCGTCTGCCGCAAGCCGGCGGAGCCCGCGCTCGAGCGGTCGATGCCGATGATGTTGAGCACGCTGCGCGTCAGGCGCCCGGCGCGTGACTCCGGCGCGAAATAGTCGCTCGCGGCCAGGAGCCGGAACGAGGCGAACGGACGCCCGCTGGCGATCATCAGCGCGATCGAGTCGAGGTGGCTGGTGTGATTGCTGCATACCAACGACGGCTCGCCGGGCAGGGCCCCCGACACGCGAAGCGGCAGATACAGCCGGAACAGCGCCCGCGCAAACCACTCGAAACCCTGTTTCAACGGGCGTGACCGGCTCGTCATCACGTGCGCATCCATTATAATGACAGCGCTTTTCACGGCCCCCATTCCTTGAGCCACGAACGCCATCCGCATCGCTGGGGATTCGCCGATACGCGTCTGGAGATCGACGATTCGCGGTCGGTCCGGATGACCGGCAGCCGCTCTCCGCTGAGCGGCCAGTCGTTGCCGCACCTGATCCCGTTCGGCGAAGCCACGCTCGGCGTCCCGCTCGACACCTCGACGCGCCGGCCCGAGTCGGCGCCGGTGGTGCCGCCGCCGATCGACGCCGCCGCCTCGCTGGCCGCGGTGGAACACCTGTTCCCCGCCGACCGGCGGACGAACGATCCCGAGGCGCGACTGGCTCACAGCCACGGCCAGCTCGCGGTTGGTGAAATCGACCGTCTCCTCTACGGCGGCCGCTTCGCACGCCTCGTCGACCTGGTCGTCGAACCGATCGACGATGATGAAGTGCGCGCCCTCGTGACGGCCGCCGCGACGCACGACATCTGTCTCGTACCGTTCGGCGGCGGCACCAACGTCAGCGGCGCGCTGCTCTGCCCGGGGGGCGAGACGCGCCCGATCGTGTCGATCGACATGCGCCGCATGTGCCGCGTGCTCTCGATCGATCGCGAGAACGGCTGTGCGCTCGTCGAGGCCGGCATCACGGGCCTCGAGCTCGAGCGCGTCCTGGGCGAAGCCGGATACGCCTGCGGCCACACCCCGGACAGCCTCGAGTTCTCCACGCTCGGCGGCTGGATCGCCACCAACGCCAGCGGCATGAAGAAGAACCGCTACGGCAACATCGAGGATATCGTCATCGAGGCGACGCTGGTGACGCCGGCGGGCGTGGTCGAAACGCGGCGGCCGGCGGCGCGCACGTCGACCGGTGTGCAGCCGCTGTCGCTCGTGTTCGGCAGCGAGGGCAACTTCGGCGTGATCACGAAGGCCCTCATCGCGATCCATCCGAAGCCCGAGGAAGAGCGCTACGGCTCGTTCGTCTTCCGCACGTTCGCCGACGGCGTCGCCTTTCTGAAGCAGGTGCGGGCCGAAGGGCTGCTGCCCGCGAGCATCCGCCTGGTGAACAACAACGAGTTCCGGCTCGGCCAGGCACTCCGGCCGGCGGCGCACGGGCTCGGCGCGTGGAAGAGCGCGCTGCAGAAGCGGTGGCTGTTCAACGTGCTCGGCTTCACGCCGGACACGATGGCGGCGTGCACGATCGTGATGGAAGGCGCCCGTGAGGAAGTCGCGCGCCAGTCGCGCGGGCTGCGCAAGCTCGCCAAACGGCATGGAGCCGTGTGGGGCGGTGCGGAAAACGGCCGCCGCGGCTATTCGCTGACGTTCGCGATCGCCTACCTGCGCGATTTCTTCAGCCAGTACCACATCGCCGCGGAATCGTTCGAAACCTCGGTCCCCTGGAGCCGCATCGAGGAAGTGTGCCACGCCGTCGAAGGGGCGATCGTCACGGAATGCGCGGCCGCCGGCATCACCGGCAAGCCATACCTCTCCTATCGCGTGACGCAGACCTATCACGCCGGCGTCTGCGTGTACTTCACGATGGCGCTCGACTGCCGCGGCCTGTCCGATCCGGGCGCGGCCTTTCACCATGTCGAGCAGGCGTTACGGCAGGTCGTGCTCGATCACGGTGGGTCGCTGTCGCACCATCACGGTGTCGGCAAGATCCGGCAGCACTTCCTGCCGCAGGTGCATTCAGACGCGGCGCTCGAGACGATCCGGGCCGCCAAGCGCGGCATCGACCCCCACAACATCTTCGGGATCGGGAACGGCGCCTTCGGCCGCTGACCGCGCGGTGATCAGCACCGGCCCCGTGGGCCGGCCGTCGAAGTCCGTCCACCGGCGCGCGTCGAAGTCGAACAGCTTGCACGCATCCGCAATCCGGCAGAACACGGACGGCGACAGGTCAATCGCCTGGATGTCGGGAAAGGCCGCGCGCATCTGCCGCTGCGCCGGCTGCAGGTTGTACAGCGGAATCACGGGCAGCGCGTGGTGCGCGTTGTGCTCCATGATGTTGTTGTCCAGCCAGTGCCAGGGCTTCGGCAGCCGCACGTGCACGGTGCCGAGCACCTGCGCCGACAGGAAGGTCCACTCTCCCGCGCTCGCAAACCAGGGGACTCGCGGATGCGTGTGGTGCGCGTAGATCACGATCCCCATGAACCAGTTCCAGACCAGGAACGGGACGAGCCAGGCGGCCAGCGCCGCCATCCACAGCGGGCGGTCCGGCGTCCACGCGTGCGCCACGGCGAGAATGGCCCACACGTGCAGCGCACCGCCGATGACGACGAAGGCGCTGTCGAAGAGGTGCGTGCGCCACTCACGCCGCGCCTCGGGCGCGATCGGCAGGAAGTTCTTCTTCCACCACATTTCGATCACGTAATACGGCAGCGAGCCGAGGCGGCTGCGATAGCGCCGGTACAGCCACCGTCGCACGGGCGAGGCCGCCGCGTAGTCGGCCGGCGACATCGGCTCCCACACGTAATCGTGCCCGCGGCGGTTGGTCGAGCCGTGGTGGATCTTGTTGTGGCCGAGCACCCAGAGGCTCTCCGCGTGCAGCGACGGGATGAAGACGCTGCGGCCAATCCAGCGATTGAGCCGCGCCGAGGGCGTGAACGACTGGTGACAGGCGTCATGGCCGACGGTGAAGAGAATGGCGATGAGGTGTCCCGCGAGGATCCCGAAAAGAAGATTGAGCGCGTAGGGGAGCGGCGCGAGCGCGAGAGCCACGCACGCGACGTAGGCGAAGACCTGAATCGAAAGCCGGGCCAGTGCGGCGGGAGTCGAGCGGCGAAGCCACTCTTTCAGGTCCTGGCCGCGCAGCCATCGATCGAGCACCCGCTTTCGCATACCGGCAGTGCCCCAGTCTATCGCAAACAGTCAAGCTGACGTATAATTGCGGTTTCGCGTCACCAGATCCCACGTGCTTTTCACAACCGTCCGCCCTGCTGGAATTCTGTCCGCATCGCGTCGCTATCGCGAAGACGTCCTGACGGCGCTCGACCGCGGCGGGTGGAGTGCCGATCTCGAAGCGGCCGCGCAGGCCGCGCTGCGGTGCCTCGCCCGCGCCCGCCAGGGACAGTTGACGCCCCACGCCGGCCGCGCGGCGCGCGCCGCCGCGCAAACCCTGCTCATCGTCATCGCGCCGCTCTACGCCGCCGTGCGGCTGCTCGATTTGGCGCCGGCGTGGACGGTGCTGCCGCTCCTGATCGTGGCCGGCCTTGGCATCTACGGCGGCGTCGCGATCCTCCACGACATGGCGCACGGCTCGTTTCTCCCGTCACGGAGGATGAACAACCTGCTCGGCCATCTGCTCGGCCCCTGCCTGCTGATGGAGTTCGGCGGGTTCCGCCGCTCGCATCTCGGTCATCACCGGCATTCACAGTCGATCGACGATCCCAAGCGGTTCGGCGTCGAGCACAAGGAAGAGACGACGCACCCGGATCATTCGTCGCTCGACCTCTGCCCGCGGCCGGTCCGCCCGCCGCTCCGCTTGGCCGCGGCCTGCGTGGCGCTGCCGCTCCGCCTGCGCCACGTCCTCTATCTCATCGCGGTCCCGATCGTCATGGGCCCGGCGGTGTTGCTGTTCAGCGGCGAGTCCTCGGTGGCGCGGCGCGACTGGCGGCGCGCCGAATCGTGGCTGGCCACGGGCGCGTCGGTGCTCCTGCTCGCGCTGCTCGCCGCGTGGTCGCCGCGGGTGCAGGCGCTCTTCATCGTCGCGCTCCTCAGCGGCCATTCGTTCACCTTCCATGTGTTCGCGGCGCACATGTCGCCGAACCAGGTGTACTGGACGTCGGCGCGCCGGTCGAAAACCGCCGACGCCCTCAACGTGTCGGACATCCACTGCGGGGTGCTCACGCGGTGGCACGGCCACGGTCTCTCGGACTATCACTCCGTGCACCACCTGCTGCCGTCGATCCCCTGTTATCACCTGCCCGCGGCCGAGGCGCTCGTCTCAGCGGATCTCGCCCCGGTTCGCGCGCCCGCGGTCAACCTCCTCGAACCGGCGTCCTGCGCGCTGCTGTTCGACGGAATTTTCAGTGGCGTGGTCCACAAGAATCGCGACGCGTGGGACTACGCCCACACCGGCGGCATGCGCCGGATCGCGACACCCGAAGCCGACGTGCCGCACGCGTGATCGGGACCCTGGTATGGCGGTGCGTGCTCACCTCGCGGATGGACTGTCGTTGGCCAACGGCGCCTCAGGCGTCGCCGGGATCCTGATCCTGCTTACGTGGCAGGCCCCCCGCGCGCTCACGGTCGCCTGTGTGCTGGTGTTCCTGGCCTGGGGCTTCGATGCGGGCGACGGCCTGGCGGCCCGAGGCCTCGGGCGGCCGCGCGCGGTCGGCGAGGTGATGGACAGCCTGTGTGATGTCGCCTCTTTCGGGGTGCTGCCGGCCATTCTGCTCACGGTGCATGGGCTGCACCTGGATCGGCCGACCGTCGTTGCCGGCGGCGTGATAGGTGTGCTGTTCTACGCCTGCGTGGTGCTGAGGCTGCGGCGCTACACCGTGCACGCGGTCGGCGATCACGTCGAGCCGCGGCGGTTCTTCGAAGGGCTGCCGTCGCCGGTCGCGGCGATGTGTGTCGCGGCCTCGATTCTGGCGGCACGCGTGAGCCCGGGCCCACTCGCGTGGGTGCCGTTCGTGTTCGCCGCCGCCTGTGCGCCGCTGATGGTCTCGACGATTCCCTTCAAGGACACGCCGCACCTGGCGGTCTGGCTGGTGCGGGCGATCTGGCCGATTCCCGCGCTCGTAATCGTCGGCGTGATCGCGGGCGGCGCGGTCGCGGTGGTGGTGTTCTTCGCCGCCTACCTGGCGAGCGGCGTCCTGCGGCTGCACGTGCCGGCGCGGCCGCTGAATCCTTCGAGGTGATATGGGCACGGCCAACGACACGCTGTTCGGCGTCCTCGATGCGGCGCTGACGCAGGCCCGCGTGAGGTTCATCCTGCCGGACCGCACGTACGACGTCGGCCAGGGCGGCGACGGCGACCTCTCGTTCATCGTGCGTGTGAGCGATCCGCGCTTCGCGCGCCGCGTGCTGACCAGCGGCAACCTGGGCCTGGCCGAAACCTACATGAACGGCGGCTGGGCGATGGAGCACGGGACGCTCGATCGCCTGCTCGCCACGCTGGCGCTCGCCGACGTGGACCGCCTGATCCGGCGCGATCCGCGCCTCGTCGCGCGCATCGCGGCGATGCGCCTCGGGCACGCGCTCCCCAATTCGACCAGGCGGGTCCGGCCCCACTACGACGTCGACGCCGAAGTGTACGAGCTGTTCCTCGACGAGACGATGGGGTACAGCTGCGGGTACCAGCAGACGCCAGGCGACTCGCTGCAGACGCTGCAGGAGAACAAGTACGACCGGGTCTGCCGCAAGCTACAGCTTCGCGAGGGCGAACGGCTCCTCGACATCGGCTGCGGCTGGGGAGGACTGATCATTCACGCGGCCCGCAAGTACGGCGTGCGGGCGCACGGCATCTCGCCGGCGCCGAACCAGGTGGAAAAGGCGCGGGCGCGCGCCCGGGCGCTCGGGCTCGAGTCGCTGGTGACGGCGGAGGTCGCCGACTTCCGCGCGGCCACCGGCGTCTACGACAAGATCTCGTCGGTCGGCATGTTCGAGCACCTGTATCCGCACGAGCACGCCGCCTACTTCGCGCGGATCCGGTCGCTGCTCACCGACGAAGGGATCGGCCTCGTGCACTTCATGGGCTGCACGACCGACAAGAACGATCCCGATCCCTTCATCCAGACGTACATCTATCCCGGCTCGACGCAGCCGCAGCTCAGCCTGGCCGTGAAGGGCCTCGAACGCGAGAAGCTCGCCGTCCTGGATGTCGAGAACATCGCCCGGCACTACCATCCGACGGCGGAGCACTGGAGCGAGCGCTTCCGCGCGAACAAGCACCAGCTCGATCCCGGCAAGTACGACGCGCGGTTCATCCGGATGTTCGAATACCTGATGGCCGTCTACATTGCCGGCACCACCGCGCTCGTCGCCGGCGTGTTCCAGGTGCTCTTCACCAGGGACTTCCGCAAGAACCTGCCATGGCATCGGGTGTAGACACCGGCCCTGCGCGGATCTCGAACTGGCTCGGGCACGTCGCCACCGACGTCGACGCCGTCCTGCGGCCGCGCACGATCACCGATCTCCAGGAGATCATCGGCGACGCGCGCGACCGGCTGCTGGTGATGGGCGGCCGCATGTCGAAGACCGCGCTGATGGAGCCGCCCGGGCGCCGCGCAATCGACATGAGCGGCCTGAACGCGATCGTCGACATCGGCACCGACTCGGTGACGGTCGGCGGCGGCATTACCCTGCTGGAGCTGAGCCGGGCGCTCTACGCGCACGGCCGGCAGATTCCCGGCTTCACGATCACCGCCGACCCGAGCGTCGGCGGATCGATCACGGCCCCGACCAAAGGCGCCAATCATCCGTTCAATCCAGGTGCGAACGGGGTGAGCGGCGCCGTGCTGAGCGCGAAAGTCGTGCGGCCAAACGGCGAGCTCGTCGAGCTGCACGACGGCTCAGACGATGAGCCGCTGGCGTTGTTGCGCGACAGCTACAGCGCGGCGGGCGTGGTCGCCGAGGCGCGGCTGAAGACCGTCCCGCTCGCCAGCGCGGACGTCCACGAAGAAGTGCTGCCGCTCACCCCCTTTCTCGAGGATCCGGGCCAGCAGGCACGAGCGCTCGAGCAACGGACGCTGCTCTTTCCCAAGCTCGATCTGCTCGTCATGCGGGTGCACGAGAACCGGCGCCCGGCGGCGCCCGATGCGCCGTTCGACTCGCTGCTCACCGGGCCGAACACCCCGTACGTGCGGCTGGCGCGCGCGTTGCCGAGGCGAGCGCGAGCCACGGTGCTGCGAACGGCCGTCCGCCTGGGGATCGATCGACGCGCGACGCGACGGCTGCACATCCAGAACCTCACGCACTACCCGCGCGACGGCTCCGCCTATCTCGACTTCATCACCTGGAGCTTCTCGATCGGACGCTTTGCCGACGCCATGCCGCGCATCGTGGCCTTCTGCCGGGCGCATCCGGATTACCCGGCGGAATCCCTCATCGAAGTGTTCCGCACGTTCCCGGAGAAGCGGTTCCTCGACGCCGACGAGCGCGTGGCCATCGACCCTGTGTCGTTCGATCCGGCCGAGGCGCCGCGGTGGGAGCGGTTCTATCGCGACTACAACCGGATGATTCAGGATCTGGGCGCGAGCCCCTTCCTGAACCAGACGCGCTACATCACGGCGAGCGACATGCGCGCGGTCTACGGCGCGAAGTACGACGCCTGGCGCGAGGCGCTGCTGCGCATCGATCCGACGCGCAAGCTCGGATCGCGGTATCTCGATTGCGTGCTCGGCACGGCGGGTGAGGCGCCATGACGCACTCCCCGCGCGTGCAGATCTGGGGGCGCTTCGCGTGGCTGTGGGCCCCGCAGACCCTGGCGATCACGTGCCGCGGCCTCACGACCTTCGCGCTCGGCGTGTGGGTGTACGAGCAGACGCATTCGGTGACGCTGTTCGCCCTGCTCGAAGTCTGCGGCCTCCTGCCAGGCATCGTCATGGCACCGCTCGTCGGGTGGGCCGTCGATCGGCTCGGCGCCCGCCGGGCCATGATCCTGGCCGACGCGGCGGCGCTTGCCGCGGTCGTGGCGCTCGAGATCGCCTTCGTGGACGGGATCGCCTCGCCGCTCCTCGTCTACGCGATCATCACGTCCGGCGCCTTCCTCACCTGCCTGCGGTGGCCAGCGTACACGGCACTGGTCACGCAGGTGGCACCGTCCGCGCAACTCTCGCGCGCGGCCGCCCTGATGCAGATCGCCTTCGCCGGGCAGCAGGTCGTTGCACCCGCCGTCGCCGGCGTGCTGATTGGCGTGATCGGGCCGGGCGGCGTGATCGCGATCGACATGGCCTCCACGCTGGTCGCGCTGGCGTCGCTGCTCCTCCTGGATGTGCGGACGGAGGGGATTCGCGGCGGCGACGTCTGGGAAGACGTCCGGCGCGCCTGGCGACTGATCGGCGATCGCGGCCTGTTGCGGCTGGCCGGCTACATCGTCGCGAGCTACCTGCCGGGCGGCCTGGTGGTCGCGCTCGCGACGCCGCTGGTGTTGACGATCGCCGGGCCGACGGCGCTGGGCCTCGTGCTGGCGTCCATGGGGATCGGCATGCTCGCCGGTTCCATCGCCGCGAGCGCCTTCGCGAAGCCTCACGGGGGCGTCACCCGCCTGCTGCGCTACGACGGGCTGCTGGTCGCGGCCATGCTCTGTGCCGGGTTCGCGACGAGCCCGGTCCGCGTCGCGATCATCGGCGCGGTGTTCCTGTTCGGCCTGGCGGGCATCATCGCGGAGGAACAGGCCGTGTGGCAGATGCGCATCCCGGCGGAGGCGCAGGGACGCGTGTTCGCGCTGCGCCACGCGCTGACGTGGGCGTCGCTGCCGGTGAGCTACGCCATCGCCGGACCGCTGGCCGACCACGTGTTCGTGCCGGCCATGTCGGCGGGCGGCGCGCTCGCGGGGTGGCTCGGCCCGATCATGGGCACCGGCCCCGGCCGCGGGATCGAGCTGCTCCTCATCTGCGGAGGCCTCGCGAAGGGCATGGTGGTCCTCTCCGGCGCGAGAGACCGCAAGCTGCGGCGCCTGGACGTACCAGCATGACGGCCATGGGTGATTCGATCGGCGCATTTCTCCGGGGCCGTACGCTGCTCGTGACCGGCGGCACCGGATTCCTCGGCAAGGTCCTCGTCGAGCGGCTGCTCCGCCTGGCGCCCGACGTCGAGCGCATCTACCTGCTGATCCGGCCATCGGGGCTGACGGCACCGGAGCGCTTCGAATCAGAGGTGGTGTGCTCGGGCGCGTTCGACGCGCTGGCGGCGGTGTACGGCGAACGATGGCCGGGCTTCGTCCGGGAGAAGGTGGTGCCGATTGCGGGTGACATTACCCAGCCGCGGCTCGGCCTGGACGCCGGCACGCACGACGAGCTGACCCGTTCGCTCGACATCCTCATCAACAGCGCGGCGTCGGTCAGCTTCGACGCCCCGATAGACGAGGCGCTGCGCGACAACACGCGCAGCGTGCGTCACAGTGTCGAGCTCGCGCGGGCCTGCCGGTCCGCGGCGCTCGTCCAGGTGTCGACCGCGTATGTGGCCGGACAGCGCACCGGGTGCATTCCGGAAGCCGCGCTGGGCCCTGACATCTCGGCGCGCGAGGTGGCCGCCATCGAGGAGCGCGTGGCGGGGATCCTCGACGAGGCACGTCGGTCGGACGCGGGCCCCCGGGACATCCGCGCGCAGCTCGCGGCCTTCGGCATGGAACGGGCGCGCGATCTCGGCTGGCAGGACAGTTACACCTTCACGAAGGCCCTCGGCGAGATGACGCTCGAGCGCTACCGCGGGGACCTCCCGACCGCGATTATCAGGCCGGCGATCATCGAAAGCAGCCTGCGCGACCCGGTCCCCGGCTGGATCGAGAACCTTCGCGTGATCGATCCGATCTTCATCGAATTCGCCCGCGGCCGCCTGATCGATTTTCCGGTGCGGCGGGACGCCGTGTTCGACATCGTGCCGGTCGATCTCGTCGCCAACGCGGTGCTCGCCGTGCTGCCGCACGTGGGCGGGATGCGGCAGCGCCCGGGGTACTACGCCGTCGGATCCAGCTCGCTCAATCCACTCACGGGAGTGCGCCTCTACGAGCTGGCGACCGAGTACTTCCTCCGCGATCCGCTGGTCGATCGCCGCGGCCGGCCCATCCAGCCGGCGCGCTGGACGTTTCCGTCGCCGGAGCAGTTCCCGGCCCTGGTTGCCGCCAGCGTTCGCGGCGCGGCCGCCAAGCGGCTGCTGTACCTGGCGCACCTGTACGCGCCGTACGCGAATGCCGACTACACCTTCGAGACGACCCACACCCAGCACCTGCTCTCCTCGCTGCGCGGCGGCGATCGCGAGGCGCTCGACTTCGACGTGCGCCGGATCGACTGGCGCACCTACTTGCACGAGGTGCATTTCCCCGGGCTGCGGCGCCACCTCCTGATGGAAGAGGGTCGCCATCGTCAGCCCCGCGCGTACACGCGTGACTAGCGCCGAGCGTCGCTCGGGCCACCCGAGGGCGGAGGCGCTGATCCACGCGATGTTGCGCCAGGTGAACACCCACCCGCCGCTCAAGCGGGTGGCGCATGCCTACCTGCGGCACGTCGGGTCCCCACTCATCCACTACGCCGCGCGCCATCGCCTCCAGGTGTTCAACGACGATCGGCTCGACGGCCTCGCACCCGATCGAGGCGTCCTCGTCGCGAGCAATCACCGCAGCTTCCTCGACATGTTCCTGATCTCGGCGGTGCTGCTGCGGCGCTGCGCGTGGATCCGGCGGCTCTATTTCCCCGTCCGCAGCGAGTTCTTCTACGACCGGTTCGATGGGCTCCTCGTGAACACGGTCGTGACCGGCCTGAGCATGTACCCGCCGGTCTACCGCGACGCGGCGCGCCGCGCGCGGAACCGCGAGATGGTGTCGTTCCTGGCCGACGAGCTGCAGCGGCCCGGCACGGTGGTCGGCCTGCATCCCGAGGGACGCCGCAGCCGCAGCGAGGATCCGTACACGCTCCTGCCCGCACGTCCGGGCATCGGCGAGATCGCCCGCCGCGCGCGGCCGCTGGTGCTGCCCGTGTTCATCCTCGGCCTGCGGGAGCGCCTGGGCACCGAGCTCCGGGATACGATCCGCCGCACCGGGCCGTCCATCATGCTGACGTTCGGCGCGCCCGTGCCTCTCCAGGGCTATTTCGACGAGCCGACCGGCCCGCGCCAGTCCCTGCGGATCGCGCAGGCCATTCGCGCCGACATCGAAGCGCTGGGTGTCATCGACCGGCAGAGGCGGGCGGACGGCGTACGGTAGACTCCATGCTCGATGGGGACTTCCCGCGATCATGTCTGAGATGTTGAGAGGCCGCGTCGCCGTCGTCACCGGCGCCTCCGCCGGCATCGGGCGCGCCACGTCCCTGGCGCTCGCGCGCGAGGGCATGACGGTGGTACTGGTCGCGCGGCGCGGCGATCGCCTCGAGGCGGTCGCCGACGAGATCGCCGCCGCCGGCGGCCGTGCGCTCGCCTGCCCGGCCGACGTGGCGGACGAGGACCAGGTGCAGGCGATCGTCGCCCAGGTGCTCGATGAGCTCGGCCGGCTGGACGTGATGATCTGCAATGCCGGGTTCGGCATCGAGGGGCCGATCGAGGCACACACCACGACGATGATGCGCCGCCTCATGGACGTGAACTACATGGGGACGTTCTTTGCGGCGCGCGCCGTGCTTCAGATCTTCCGGCGGGCCGGCCACGGGCATCTGATCGTGGTGTCTTCGATCGCGGGACGGCGTGGGGCTCCGTACGTCTCCGGCTACGCCGCGACGAAGGCGGCCCAGATCGGACTCATCGAGGCGCTGCGTGCGGAGCTGGCCGGCTCAGCGATCCACGTGAGCGGCGTGTACCCGGTGTCCATCGACACGGAGTTCTCGGATGTCATGCGAGCCGCCTCGAGCGCGCCGACGCAGCCGACGCGCGGGCCGCGCCAATCCCCTGAACAGGTTGCGGCCGCAATCGTCCGCTGCGTGCGCCATCCGCGTCCGGAGGTCTACCCGCACGCAGCGTCCAGGCTGCTGCCGCTCATCAGCGCGGTGGCGCCATCGTTCTGCGATCGATTGATGCAGCGATTCGGCCGTCGGCCCGAGCACGAGCCTCGCTGAGGCCCTGCCGAACGGTCAGCACCCGTCAACGGCCCGTCGATTCCGGCGTCGATGCATCGGGCGGGAGGTCGGGCTCAATATTCCGCATAGGCTTCGTCGACGTAGCAGTACAGCCAGCGTTCGCCCGGCTCGGCCGACGCGATCACCGGATGATGGGCCGCGTGCGCGTGCTTGCTCGCGTGTTGATTGGGCGAGGAGTCGCAGCAGAGCGTCGCGTCGCACGTCTGGCAGGTGCGCAGGTGCATCCACCGGTCGCCGGTCTTCACGCATTCTTCGCAGACGTGGCGGCGCGGCTGTTTGATGTCGGTCAGCGCGTCGAGGTGGGAGCAGGTGTCGGGCATCTGGATCTGCTGCGTCAATTCCGGTGGACACAGTGTCCGTCGGCGGGCGTAGGATGGCAAGGAGAAACATGACGCCGGTCGAGGTGTGAGGGTCATCCGATGCCGCACGTCGTGATCGTCGGAGGAGGATTCGCCGGGTTGAACTGCGCGCGCCGGCTGGCGGGTCATCCGGATGTGCGGATCACCCTGATCGATCGGAACAACTATCAGCAGTTCCAGCCGCTGCTCTATCAGGTGGCCACCGGTCTGCTCTCGCCGAGCAACGCCGCCTTCTCGCTGCGCGCTATTCTCCACGACCGGCCAAACGTCGACGTGAAGCTCGCCGAGATCGGCTCCGGGGATCTCCGGGCGCGGCGCGTGACGACCACTGACGGCCAGACCTACCAGGGCGACTACCTCGTGCTCGCGGCCGGCTCGGAAGCGAGCTTCTTCCAGACGCCCGGCGCGAGCGAGCACTCGTCGCCGCTCTACTCGCTCCAGGATGCCGAGCGCCTGCGCTCACGGATCGTCGCGACGTTGGAGTCGGCCGATCGCCGACCGGCGGCGGGCGACGAAGGAGCCCTCACGTTCGTCATCATCGGCGCTGGGCCCACCGGCGTCGAAATTTCGGGCGCTCTGGGCGATCTGGTTCAACGTCGGTTGAAGCACACCTATGGCGATCTCGACAGGAGCCGCGTGCGCATCGTGCTGGCCGACCGCGCATCCGCCGTGCTGCCGACCTTCTCGACGGCGTCGGAGGCGTACGCGCGGGCGGCGCTCGAGCAGCACGGCGTCGAGGTCCGCCTGGGATCCGGCGTGAAGGCGGTGGAGCCCGGCAGCGTCCGCTTCGACGATGGCGCCGCGATCGCCACGCACACGGTGATCTGGGCGGGGGGCCTGACGGCCGGGCCGCTTTCGGACCACCTCGGTCTCACAACAGGCCGGGGCAGGCGCATCGACGTGCAGCCGGATCTCGGGGTGCCCGGCTGTCCTGGCGTGTACGCCATCGGCGACTTCGCCAACACGGCGGGCCGCGACGGACGGCCACTGCCGCAGCTGGCGTCGGTGGCCGAGCAGGCCGGCAAGCACTGCGCCCGCAACATCGCGCGCGCGATCGACGGTCAGCCGGGCGAGCCGTTTCAGTATTTCGACAAGGGCATCATGGCGATGGTCGGCCGGAACACCGCGGTCGCCGAACTGGGTGCCGGCCGCCACGAGCTGACCGGGCCGATCGCGTTCGCCGCCTGGCTCGGCGTACACGCGACGCTGCTGATGACGTCGCGCGCGCGGATTGAGGCGTTCATCGAGTGGGCGTGGGACTACTTCGGCGCGACCTATGTCGATCCGTTGCTCGATCGCCCGGAGGAGGAGCCGAAGCGGTGGAGCTGATCGGGCTCAGGCGGCCACGCGCCGGACGCGCGGCGTTGCGAAGGACACCGGCGAGCAGGCGTGGATGCCGAACGATCTCGCGCAGGCAATAGGGCAGGTATGCGCGCCCGTACGGCACGTAGAACCGGACCGGCACGCTGAACCGGGCGGCCGCGTCCAGGGCCGGATGGGGCGGAAGCCCGTACAGGAGCTCCAGCTCGACGTCGCTGCCGGCCGCGCGCAGCCGCATCATCGCCTCGGAGGCGAGCTCCGAATCGTGCGTGGCAATGGCGACGAACGGCGCGCGCCCGGCAAGCCGGTCGACCAGGTCGAGATACCCCGCGCGGAGGTCGATCTGCGGGGCGCCCGGATCGGCCCACTGTCCCTTGACGATCCGCGGGACGATGCCCGTCGCGATCGCATGCTCCGCATCGTCACGACTCCGCCGCCAGCGGGCCGGCAGCGACGCACTCACGACCAGCTCGCTGCCTCGTGCGGCCACGTCGACCGCGGCCCAGGTAGCGTCGGCGGTGTTGATGTCCAGGGAGTCGAAATGAATCCGGATCCGCTGGCGGCGCGATCGCGCCACGAGCGAGATCAGGCGTTGCGCATCGCCGCCAAGCGCCGGCACCTTGATCGACAGGTAGCTGTCGTGCCCGATCTTGGCGAGCGCATCGACGGCCGCCTCGTACTCGGCGGCCACCGTCCGCGGGTCGTCACCGTCGCCGTCCCAGTAGCCGATGGTGGTTCGAAACCCCTGCCCGGCCAGCGCATCCGCCACTCCCAACGCATCCTGCCGATGGGGGCCGGCGACGTACGAGCGGGCCGCACGGGCGATGATTGGCGCCGCGCAGGCCAGCGCGCCGCGTCGTAACCATCCGGTTACACACTCCATGGCGTCAGCCGATCAGTCATCACGCAGCCAGTCGGTGTGCCACAGAATGGGACACGCGCGATCGCAGACTTCCCGCCGGCCCAGCGCGGCCCCGGAACAGGTCATGCCGTCGAGGATGAACACGGGACGACGGGGCGGCACCGTTTTCCCGAACTCGCGGACCGCCTGAACCTGCTGCACCACGCGCACGCGCTTCCCCGCCCATTTGTACATTTCGGGCATGAACGAGACGCCATCGCGCTTGTGCCGCCAGTCCAGGGTCTGCCGGATTTCCTCGACGGATCGAATCTCGACGAACCGCGCCGGCCCGGGCGTGGCGTTCCGCACGGGAATCTCCTCGGGCTTCGCCGGCACGAGCCACTCGTCGCGGAACATCAGCGGGCAGCGGCGGCCGCAGCCCTCCATGCCGGTCTGCTCACTCGTGCAGGTGGCGCCTTCGAGGAGCACGGTGTACGACATCGGCCGGAACAGCCGGTGGTCGTCGATGATCCGGCGGACGACCCGCTGGACGCGGTACACGCCGCCGCAATACGCCGCCTGGTACGGCAGGAACATCAGCCCGCGCAGCCTGCCGTCCGGATTGAGCGTTCGCTCGATTTCGGCGCGATCGCGGACGCGTACCCAGTCGCCTTCCTTGAACGTCGAGGCACGGCCCAGCCGGTTCCGGTACCGCTTGAAGCACCGCCGCACGTGGGCGCGGATGCCGTAGCCAAGCCACGATCCCTTCCACGCGGGATGGGTGCCGATGATGTTGAAGGCCTGACACGGTTCGCTTCGAACAATCATCGGATCGCCCTCCGCCGAGTCGCGGTGCAACGCGGGTTCCAGACCTCTACGGCTGACAGGAAATCCGGACAATTCGGGCCGCAAGTCTGGATTTTCCCGTGCCGAACGCCTGGCATTGAAGAAGGGGCGGCCACGGCCGATGAACAGACTGGCTCTCATCGTCCAAGGGGGAACTGTGTCGTTGTCCGTACTTGCCGTGGCCGCGAGCGTTCTGGCTGCGGCGACGATTCTGCTGCTCGTGCATCGTGTCCGGCTGCGCGCCGCGATCCGTGTGGCGGATGCCCGCCTCCAGATGGCGCTCGCCGCCGCACCGGTGGCGCTCTGGTCGGTCGACCCGCAGGGCGCCGTGACGTTCGCCGCGGGGACGCGCATCGATGGCCTGCACTTCACCCCGGACGACCTCCGCGGGCGACAGCTGGGTGAGCTCTGGGCGGACGTGCCCGTCCTCCAGGACGCACACCGCCAGGCGCTCGCAGGCAGCACGGACACGCGACGCATCGAAAGCGAACACGGGATCTTCGACGTCGCCTGTGCACCGCTGCTCGATGCACGCGGCCGGCTCATCGGCGCGCTCGGGACAGCGGTCGACGTGACGGAGCGCGAGAGCCTCGACGAGCAGCTGCGCCAGGCGCAGAAGATGGAAGCGATCGGCCGCTTCACCGGCGGCATCGCCCACGATTTCAACAACGTCCTCACGGCCATCCTCGGCTACAGCGACATGACACTCGCGCAGATCGGGCCGGACAAGCCGATCTGGAAGGACCTGCGCGACATTCACCAGGCGGCCACGCGCGCCGCCTCGCTCACGCGCCAGCTGCTCGCCTTCTCGCGCAAGCAGCGCCTGAAGCTCGGGCCGGTGGACCTCAATGCCATCGCGCGGGACATCGACAAGCTGCTGCGCCGCCTCATCGGCGAGGACGTGACGCTCCGGCTCGACCTGGCCGACGACATCGGCGCCATCACCGCCGATGCGGGCCAGCTCGAGCAGGTGATCATGAACCTCGCCGTGAACGCACGGGACGCGATGAGCGGCGGCGGCACGCTGACGGTCACGACCTCACGCACGCAGCTCGCCGACAGCTACGTCAACGAGCACAAGTCGGTGCTCCCCGGGCCGTACGTGCAGCTCACGGTGACCGATACGGGCTGCGGCATGGACGCGCGGACGCAGGCGCGCATCTTCGAGCCGTTCTTCACCACCAAGGAGAGCGGCAAGGGCACAGGGCTCGGCCTCGCCACCGTGTACAGCATCGTCAAGCAGTTCGGCGGCTACATCTTCGTGTACAGCGAGGCGGGGCACGGGACGACGTTCAAGATCTATTTTCCGGAGATCGACGTGGCGGCGCTGGCGGGCGCGTCAGGCGAGGATGTGCGGCTGATGCCGAGCGGCACGGAAAACGTGCTGCTCGTCGAAGACGAAGACTCCGTGCGTGCGTTCACGGCGGCCGTGCTCAAGCGCTACGGCTATCACGTGCTCGAGGCGTCGGCGCCGGCTGAAGCGCTGCTGCTGGCCGATTGCGTCAGCGGATCGATCCACCTCGTGCTGACCGACGTCATCATGCCCGGCATGACCGGACCGGCGATGGCGGATCGGCTTCGCCTCCGGCACCCGGAAGCGGCGATCGTCTTCATGTCGGGCTACCCGGAGCACGTCGTGCGCGAAGGGATCCTGGATGCGAAGGCGCCGTTCCTCGAAAAGCCGTTCACGAGCACGGCGCTCCTGAAGCTGGTCCGCGAGAAGCTGGACGAGCGGAACGCGATAGCCGGCGTGGGGGCACTCGGCGCCGGCGCATGCGTGTGGACGACGTAAAACGTCCGAGGTCCGGGTCCGACGTCCGACGTCCAGTCCTGCCGTCCGAGGTCCAGAGTCCGAGGTCCTAGGGCCGGTCGGTTGTCTTGAGTCCGCAGTGCGGGCAGGTGTCCGGAAGGCGCCGGAGCAACACGGCCTCACCGGAGGTCGGGACGATGCGTTCGTGACAGCGCGGACAGGTGAGCCGGCGCGTGAGGATGAAGAGTACCACCGCGAACACGACGAGCGCCGTGAGATAACTCGGATTCCGCATGGCGCCGACGAGCAGGGCCAGGCCGCCCGTCATCCAGATGATGCCGATGATGTTCCGCTTGGCTTGGACGCTGAAGGTCATGAGGGAAATGATACACGGCGGGACGTGACGGTTCTCAGTTATCGGTCATCAGTTGTCGGTTGAGCGCACTGAGCACTGACGGCTGATAACTGAGAACGGCCTTGTCAGTGAACCGCCTCGGTCGGCGCGGCCTCGAGCATCGCGCCGGCAAGGATGGCGCGCACGCCATCGGCATCCACCGACTCCGAGACGAGCAGTTCCTCGGCGAGCCGCTTCACCGCCTCGCGGTTGTGCTCGATGAGGCGCCGCGCCACGCGGTAGCCGTGCATCACGATCGCATGCACCTCGGCATCGACCCGCTCAGCCGTCGCCGCGCTGATCGCGTTCGACTCGCGCTGCCACGGATCCCCTGCCTGTCCCTTGTAAGCGAGCGGCCCAAGCGGTGACATCCCGAAGTCGCACACCATGCGGCGCGCGATGTCCGTCGCCCGCTCGATGTCGTTGCCGGCGCCGCTCGTCATCTGTTCGAGGAAGACCTCCTCGGCGATCCGGCCGCCCATCAGAATCGCGAGCTGGCCATCCAGATACGCGCGTGAGTACGTGTGGCGATCGGCCTCGGGCAACTGCATCGTCACGCCGAGCGCGCGCCCGCGCGGGATGATCGTGACCTTGTGCAGCGGATCGGCTTCCGGCAGGAGCGACGCCACCACCGCGTGGCCCGCCTCGTGATAGGCACAGGTGACCCGCTCGTGCTCGGTCATCGCGAGCGAGCGCCGCTCGGCACCCATCATCACCTTGTCGCGTGCGGCGTCGAGATCCTGGTCCGAGACCGCGTGGCGGCCGGCCTGGACGGCGATCAGCGCCGCCTCGTTCACGAGATTGGCGAGCTCGGCGCCCGAGAAGCCGGGCGTGCCTCGCGCAATCGAGCGCATGTCCACGCCCGGGCTCAGCGTGATCTTGCGTGAGTGCACCCGCAGAATCGCCTCGCGTCCCTTCACATCCGGGCACCCCACGTGCACCTGCCGGTCGAACCGGCCTGGCCGCAGCAGCGCCTGGTCGAGAATGTCCTGGCGATTGGTCGCGGCGATCACGACGATGCTGATGTTGGGGGCGAAGCCGTCCATCTCGACGAGCAGCTGGTTGAGCGTCTGCTCGCGCTCCTCATGACTCAGTGAATGGCCGCCGCGGCTCCGGCCGACGGCGTCGAGCTCGTCGATGAACACGATGCAGGAGGGATGACGACGGGCGTCCTTGAAGAGTTTGCGGATGCGGGCCGCGCCGACGCCGGCATACATCTCGACGAAGTCGGAGCCGCTGGCGAAGAGGAACGGCACGCCCGCCTCGCCGGCGATCGATCGCGCGAGGAGCGTCTTACCGGTCCCCGGCGGGCCCACGAGCAGCACGCCCTTGGGGACGCGGCCACCCACGGCGGCGAACCGGCCCGGCTCGCGCAGGAAGTCCACGACCCCCTTGAGCTCGTCCTTCGCCTCATCGACGCCGGCCACATCGGCGAACGTGACGACGGGCGCGCGCGGGTCCATCCTGCCGGCACGCTTCTCGATGCTCGGCACGCGACCGGTCGTCACGCGGTAGATCAGGAACCCGAGCGCCCCGAAGATCGCGAAGACCCCGAACGCCGCCAGGTAGCCATATGGCGCAGGGCTATTCGATGCCGCGACGTCGAGCGTCACATGATGCTGCTCGAGCAACGGCACGAACGTCGGGTTGGCGGCGATATACCCTGCCGGCGCCATCGTCCGCACATGGACGCCGTCGTGGCGCGTCAGGTCGAGGAGGTTCTGCCGGACGGTGATGGACGCGATCTGGCCCGCGTCGACCTCGTGCAGGAATTCAGAGAAGGCGACGGTCTGCACCTTCTGACGTGGCGTATTCCGGTAGATGAAGAAGCCCGCTGCCGCGGCGGCGAGAAGAAGAACGATGCCGGCGAGCACAAGAGTGCGCCGCCCCGGAAGAAAACCTCGAGGCACAGTCGACTCCGCAGGAAAAGAAGGAGGCTGACACTACGCCCGGACTGCAATCCGCGGAACGAACACGTTCATCCTGGATGGAAGATCGGGCCGGAACAACTTCGTCGGAGATAGGCGTATTGTCGCACCGATAGTGGCGCGAGTAAACCTCAATCAAGCCCGAGAACTCAGCAATAATCGCACTTTTTTGCGGTTGAGGTAACATGGGACGATGGCGAAATCTGGTGGTCGATCGCGCGCGCGCTCGTCGAAATCCTCTGCCCCGCCGCGCGCCGCGCGTGCGAGCACGCCGCCACCCGCGCCGCCCGCCGGATCGAGCCGCGCCTTCCTCTGGATCACCATCGTCGCGATCGCGATCGTGGTGGCGATCGGCGCCGTTTCGTGGCGCGTGATCGCGCATCGCGATACGGAGCCGGCGCTCGCCTCGGGTGCGCAGCGCGGCGACAACGTCCTGCTCATCACCATCGACACGCTGCGCCGGGATCGCCTCGACGTGTACGGGGATCCGAACGGGCTCACGCCGAATCTCGACCACCTCGCCAACAACGGCATCCGGTTCGACCAGGCCTTCAGCGAAGTCCCGGAAACATTGCCGGCGCACACGTCGATCCTGACGGGCCTCACGCCGCGCGATCACGGCATCCACAACAACGGCACCTTCCGCCTCGGGAAAGGGCCCGCGACGATGGCGACGCTGCTGAAGCAGGCGGGATATCGAACGGGCGCGTTCGTCTCGTCGTTCGTGCTCGACGCGCGCTACGGCCTCAACCGCGGCTTCGACCACTACGACGACTACTACGGACAGCAGGCGAGCCCGGCGTCGTTCTATCCCGTCGAGCGGACCGCGCCTCAAGTGCTGGCGCCGGCCCTGTCGTGGATTCTCCAGGATGGTGCGGCGAAGCCGTGGTTTTCCTGGGTGCACCTCTACGACCCGCATGCGCCGTACAACGCGCCCGCCGAATTCCGCAAGGGCCACACGCCCTACGACGCGGAAGTCGCCTACACGGACGCCATGCTCGGGCGCTTCTTCGACGAGCTCCGGAGCCACGGCGCACTCGACCACACGATCGTGATCGTCACGGCCGACCACGGCGAGAGCCTCGGCGATCACGGCGAGCAGACGCACGGGCTCTTCGCCTACAACTCGACGCTTGCGATCCCGCTCATCCTCTCGGCACCCGGCGTGCAACCGCGCGTCGTCCCGCAGCTGGTCGCCGACATCGACATCCTGCCGACCGTGCTCGACCTCACCGGCGTGGCGATTCCAGCGGACCTCGACGGCCACTCGCTCGCACCCGAGATGCGCGGCGAAGCCCCCAAGGCGATGCCGCCGGTGTACTTCGAGGCGCTGGACGCGAACCTCACGCGCGGCTGGGCGCCGCTCACGGGCATTGTCTCGGGCGGCTGGAAGTACATCGACCTGCCGATTCCCGAGCTGTACCACCTGACGGACGATCCGCGCGAACAGCACAACCTCGCCAGCACCGATGGCCAGAAGCTCCGCGAGATGCAGGCCCTGCTGCGCGAGGTCACCTCGAAGCCGGCGCGCGGAAACGCCTCGGCCGAGCACGCCTCGATGACGCAGGAAGCCTCGGCGCGTCTCCAGTCGCTCGGGTACGTGAGCGGTTCCGATCACACGAAGAAGACCTATACCGACGCCGACGATCCGAAGAACCTCGTGAAGCTGAACGATCAGTTCACGTCGGCGCTCCAGGAGTCGAGCACCGGCAAGGCCGACCAGGCGCTCGCCGACCTGAAGGCGGTGCTCGCGGCGCGCCCCGATTTCGAGCCGGCCCGGACGAGTGCCGCCAACATTCTGCTCAGCGAGAACAAGGCCGCCGAGGCGATTGCCCTCCTGCAGCAGGCGCCTGGTGGCGTGGCGAGCTCGCCGGAGCTGCTCGCGAAGCTGGGCGCCGCCGAGCGGACCGCCGGCGACCGGGCAGCCGCGGCCAGGGCGTTCGAGCAGGCGATCGCCGCCGGCAGCCGCGATCCGGACGTCTACAACGATCTCGGCGTGATTGACGTGGAGATGGGCCGCGTGGCCGACGGGCGCGCGATGTGGCAGAAGCTGCTGGCGTTCGACCCGACGTCGGCCGGGGCCTGGAACAATCTCGGCATCCTCGCCATGAACGCGAACGACCAGAAACAGGCCGCCGACGCGTTCCGCCACGCCGTGCAGGCCGATCCGAGCTTCGCCGAAGCCTGGCACGGCCTCGGCGCGGCGCTCGTGGGGACCGATCCGGGCGGCGCCGTCGACGCGTGGCAGCACGCCGTGGCGCTCATGCCCGACAACTACGACCTGCTCTACAACCTCGGGGTCGTCCTGAGCCGCTCGTCGCAGCCGCAGCTCGCGCTGCCGTACCTGCAGCGCTTCGTCGACCACGCGCCGCCCAGGCCATACGCCGCGGACATTCCGCGGATGAAGAGCGTGATCGCGGAGATTCAGGCGAAAATCAAGAAATAGCCTGCGGCTTGAGCGCGTGCACCGCTTCGACGATCCGCTTGGCGGAAATCCCGAAGCGGTCGAGCAGTTCCATTTCCTTGCCGCTGCGCGGAATCTCGCGCACGGCCAGCCGGTGCACCGTGATTCCCGCCGGCGCCACCGCTTCGGCGACCGCGTCGCCGAGGCCACCCGCGGCATAGTGATCCTCGACCGTGATGATCACGTTGCCCGTCTTCCGTCCCGCCGCCGTGAGCGTGGCCGCATCGATCGGCTGCACCGAGTAGGCGTCGATCACGCGCGCCGCAATCCCCTCGCCCTTGAGCTGATCGTGGGCCTTCAGCGCCTCGAACACCGTGATGCCCGC
>JANWLS010000051.1 GCA_025450765.1 Vicinamibacterales bacterium
CCTGAGCCACGACCTCATCGAAGGCGCGTACGCGCGGGCCGGGCTCGTGTCCGACGTCGAGCTCATCGACGATTACCCGTCGCACTTCAGCGCGTACAGCCGCCGCAAACACCGCTGGATCAGGGGCGACTGGCAGATCATGCGCTGGCTGCTGCCGCGCGTGCCGGACACGGCGAATCGCCTGGTGCCGAACCCGATCTCGATCACGTCGCGGTGGAAGATCCTCGACAACCTGCGCCGCAGCCTCGTCGAGACGGCGACGTTCGTGCTGCTGCTGGCCGGCTGGTTCTTCCTGCCAGGCGGTCCCGATCGCTGGACGGTCGCGGTGCTGGCGCTTCTGCTGGTGCCCGCGTACGTGCAGCTCGTGCTGTCGCTCGTCCGCGTACCAGGCGCCAGGAACCGTGCGGGCGTGCTGAGGGAGATCGCCGACGGGTTCGTCGCCGATCAGCTCAGCGTGTTCATGCTCCTCGCGTTTCTCGCGCACCAGGTGCTGGTGACGCTCGACGCGATTGTGCGCACGATCGTCCGCCTGACGATTACGCACCGCCGGCTGCTCGAGTGGGAAACGGCGGCCGAATCCGAAGCGCGCGGCGGCCGCCGCACGCCCGTCGATCAGTACTTCGACTGGTCGCCGGCCATTCCAGCCGTCGTCGCCGTGCTGTTGATGTTCCTCCAGCCGACGGCGCTTCCGGCGGCCTCGCCCGTCCTGGTGCTCTGGGCGTTTGCGCCGATTCTCGCCGGCTGGCTGGATCGGCCGGTTCGCCACCTCCGGAACCGGATCACGGCCGCCGACGAGCGGGACCTGCGGCACGCGGCGGTTCGGACGTGGCGCTTCTTCGATACGTTCAGCACCGCGGAGACGAACTGGTTGATTCCGGATCACGTGCTGGACGAGCCGCGCACCGTGATCCGCGCGACATCACCGACCAACATCGCGCTCCTGCTGAACGCGCGGATGGCGGCGTGTGAGCTCGGATACCTGAGCCTCCCCGAATTCGCCGATCAGACCGCCCGGACCCTGGCCACCGTCCGCCAGCTGGCGCAGTACGGCGGGCACCTGCTCAACTGGTACGACATTGCGACCCTGCAGCCGCTGGATCCGCTCTTCGTGTCGACGGTCGATAGCGGGAACTTCGCGTGCGCGCTCTGGGCGCTGAAGCAGTGGAGTCTCGCGGCCATCGAACGCCCGTTGGCGGACGACGCGCCGTGGCAGGGCCTCCGGGATCACCTGCACGTCATCGCCGACCTGTCGCGCCGCAGCGACACCCCGTTCGACGTGTGCCGCACGGGCGAGGCGCTGCGGCATTGGATGGAAAAATGGGAGGCGGGGCCGGCCGATCGGATGGCGCTCCTCGATCTCGAAGCCGTGCTCGCACGGATCGTCGACGCCGCCCGTGCCGCGGGCCCGGCCAGCGATGTTGCGCGGTGGTGCTACGCGGCCTACGCCGCCGCCGGGCGGGCGCGTCGCGCGCTCGAGCAGGGAACCGCGCCATCGCTCGAGGTGCAGCAGGCCCTGCGGGCCATCGCAGACGAGGCCGATCGTCTCGTGCGGGAGATGGATTTCGGCTTCCTGTACAACGAGCGGCGGAAGGTGCTCTCCATCGGCTTCGACGTCGCGCGTCAGCAACTCGAGGCGAGTTGCTACGAACTGCTTGCGTCGGAGGCCAGGGCTGCCGCCCTCGTCGCCATCGCGAAGGGCGAGGTGCCGCAGGAGAGCTGGTTCCACCTGGGCCGCACGCTGACGATGGCGCATGGACGCCGCGTGCTGCTGTCGTGGTCCGGCACGATGTTCGAGTACCTGATGCCGGGGCTCTGGATGAAGTCCTTCCCGGACACGCTGCTGGACGAGACGGCGCGATCGGCCGTCATCTGCCAGCAGCGGGCGCGCGCCGAGCGCGCACGGCCGTGGGGAATTTCTGAATCGGCGTGCGCGGATCGCAACGCGGCCGACGATTACCGGTATGCTGCCTTTGGCCTGCCGGCGCTGACGCTGCGGCCGGATGGCGAACGTCGTGTCGTCGTGAGCCCCTATGCGTCGATGCTGGCGCTCACGGTCGATCCGGGAGCGGCCGTGGGGAACCTGCGGGCGATGGAGCACCTCGGGTGGTCCGGCGCGTACGGCCTGTACGAGGCGGTGGACTTCGGGACGGCACCGCAGAAGACGTCCGAGGGCCGCGTGGTGAAGTCGTGGATGGCTCACCACCAGGGCATGTCGCTCGTCTCCATCGCCAACCTGCTCGGCGACGGCGTGGTGCAGCGCGCGTTCCACGACGAGCCGATGGTGGTCGCCACCGAGCGGCTGCTGCAGGAGCGCCTCCCGCGCACGATTGTTCCGGAGCCGCCGGAGTAATCGTGGCGACCTCGCCGGCCGACGAGGAGGTGGAGGCCGAGGCCCAACAGATTGCGCAGTCGGAGGAGGAAGCCTCCGCGCCGGCGCCTGGCGTCGAAGCCGAGGAGGTCGCCCGGCGTGCGGCGCCGCCCGGCGTCGTTGTTTACGAGGCGATCCGCCAGGAAGGCGAGGACGCGCTCAAGCGGCGCGCCGCCCCGCTGGCCTTCTCAGGATTTGCCGCCGGCCTCTCCATGGGTTTTTCGCTGGTCGCCGAGGGTCTGCTCCGCTCGTACCTGCCCGACCTGCCCTGGCGCCCGCTCGTCACGAAATTCGGCTACAGCATCGGATTCCTCATCGTCATCCTCGCGCGACAGCAGTTGTTCACGGAGAACACGCTCACGGCCATCCTGCCGCTGTTGATGCGGAAGAACATGCCGACGCTGATGCGGGTGTTGCGGCTCTGGGGGATCGTGCTCGCGGCCAATCTCGCGGGGGTGGCGCTCTTCGCCTTCGTCGTCGCCAACAGCGACACGTTTCAACCGCAGATGCGTGAGGCGTTCGGCGCGGTGGGGGCGGAGGCGCTCGCCGTGACGCCCGGCACGGCCATCCTGCGCGGGATCTTCGCCGGCTGGCTGATCGCGCTGATGATCTGGCTCCTCCCGTACGCCGAAACGGCGCGCGTGTGGGTGATCATCATCCTGTCGTACCTGATCGGCATCGGCCACCTGACGCACATCGTGGCTGGATCCGCCGAAGTCCTCTACGTGGCCTTCACCGGCGCGGCCGGGTATGGCCAGGTCGTCGCCGGCTACATGCTGCCCACCCTCCTCGGCAACATTGTCGGGGGCGTCGCGCTGGTCGCCGTGCTCGGCCACGTGCAGTTCATGGTGCACCGCGAAACGTGAGGCGCATCAGAGCGCGGCGCGGGCCTCTCCCTGATACTCCTCGAAGGTGCCCTTGAAGTCGTCCACCTGCCCGTCGCGGACGTGCCACACGCGCGTGCCGACTTCCTCCATCACGTCCTGATCGTGCGTCGCGATCAGGATGGTCCCCTCGAACTTCTGCAGCGCGATGTTCAGCGCGTTGATCGATTCCAGGTCGAGATGGTTCGTCGGCTCGTCTAGCAGCAGTACGTTCGGCTTCTGCAGCATGATCCGGCAGAACAGCAGGCGCGCCGTTTCGCCGCCGGACAGCGCCTCGGTCGGCTTGTAGCCATCGTCGCCGCTGAAGAGCATCTGCCCGAGCAGGCCGTGGATGTCCTGCCGCGCCGCCTCGGGATCGAAGCGGTGGAGCCACTCGACGACGGTCATCCCTTTTTCGATGACGCCGGTGTGGTCCTGCGGGAAGTAGCCGATCGAGACTTCATGTCCCCAGCGGACCGTGCCGCCGTCGAGGTCGGCGGGGGAGGCGTAGCCGGGGGCGTCGGCGAGCAGCGTCTTGAGCAGCGTCGTCTTGCCGGCGCCGTTCCGGCCGAGCAGGATGATGCGGTCGCCGCGGTTGATGCGCGCGTCGAATCCCTCGAGGACGCGCAGGTGGCCATAGGTCTTGGTCACCCCCTCGCACTCCAGCGGGGTACGACCCGACGGCCGGTTCATCGTGAACCGGATGTACGGACGCTGAATGTTCGACCGCGCCAGCTCCGTCGTCTGCAGCCGCTCGACTTCCTTGCGCCGCGAGGTGACCTGGCTGGCGCGCGTGCCGGCGTGGAACCGTGCGATGAAGTCGTTGAGCTGCGCGATTTTCTTCTCGCGCTGCTCGTTCTCGGACTCGATCCGCGAGCGCGTCTGCGTCTTGGCCAGGACCATGTCGTCGTAGCCGCCGGTGTAGGTGATGATCGTCTCGTAGTCGATGTCGGCCGTATGCGTGCAGACCGCGTTCAGGAAGTGACGGTCGTGCGAGATGACGATCAAGGTCCCGTCGTAGCGCAGCAGGAACTCGCGCAGCCAGCTGATCGATTCGAGGTCCAGGTGGTTCGTTGGCTCGTCGAGGAGCAGCGCGGCCGGGTGGCCGAAGAGCGCCTGCGCCAGCAGGACGCGGACCTTCTGGCCGCCCTGCAGCTCCGCCATCGTGCGCGTGTGGAGCTCGTCGGGAATGTCGAGGCCCTGCAGCAGGATCGCCGCGTCGCTCTCCGCGCTGTAGCCATCCTCCTCACCCACGATCCCCTCGAGCTCGCCGAGGCGCATGCCGTCCGCTTCCGTCATGGATTCGGCGGCGTACAGCCGCTCGCGCTCCTCGAGCGCCTGCCAGAGCCGGGCATTGCCCATGATGACCGTGTCGAGCACACGGAAACGGTCGAACGCGAACTGATCCTGCCGGAGGACGCCGAGCTTTTCGGGGCGGGCGACGGTCCCCTTCTGCGGCACCAGCTCGCCGGTGAGCAGCTTCATGAACGTGGACTTGCCGGCGCCGTTCGGCCCGGTGAGCCCGTAGCGGCGACCCGCGGAGAAGGCGGTCGTGACCTCCTCGAAGAGGATCTTCGAGCCGTAGCGCATCGAGACGTTGCTGACGCTGATCATGAAGAGACGTACTCCGGGTTCCTGGGATCGTGATGCGAAATCCGAGCTGAGGTGAACTCACAATTATAGCATGGCGGAGTCGCTCGTCCCGGGTCTCGCGCCGCTCAATCGGCGGGCTCGATGATGGCCAGGTTGGCCTGTGTCGCCTGCCTGACCGCCTGGAGCGGGATGCCGCGATCGAAGGTGACGAGCCGGCCGCCATGGTGGGTGGCGAGCCCGAGCAGATATACGTCGGTGAGCTTTCGGTGCCCGCCAATCGAGGCCGTGTCGAACAGGTGCTTGTCTCTCAGCGAGATGGCGTCGGGCCAGAATTGGTGACGGCTATTGGTACAGAACCGTTGCAGTTGGCGAATCAGCCCAGGGACCGTGGCATCTGCCTTGGGGAACGGGTACTTGGACCCTGAGAGGATCCGGACAAATCCCGACTCCGTCATCGGACACGATGCCCACCCGTCCGCGCGGTCGTCCGCGAACCAGTCGTGCGCCGCGTCATGATGAACGTGGTCCCGGTCGAACAACGCGATGAGGACGTTGATATCGAGGAGCGACACCCGGCTCATATGTCGAGTTCATCGCGCAATTGGTTGATGAGCTCGTTGGTGATTTTCGGCGAACCCGGTGCGCGCCTCGGCAGCAGCGGCACCCCATTCCGTATCTCCGGCTCAGAGTCGAGCTGACGCGCGATTCCCATGCGCGCCAATTCGGAAATGACCCTCCCGATCGTTGATCGACGGTGCGCGGCCAGTTCCCTGGCCTGCTGGAGCACGTCGAAATCCAGATCCAATGTGGTGCGCATCCCGCCGATCATCACGCATCACGCATCAGATGTCAACGACGGGCATTGGCCGAAGCGGCGCTTCCGCTGTACGTTGTCCGGATGCCCCTGCTCGCGCTCGACCGCGTCACCCTGGCCTACGGACACCTCCCGCTCCTCGATGAGGCGTCCCTGCAGATCGACGCGGGGGAACGCGTCTGCATCCTCGGCCGAAACGGCGCGGGCAAATCGACGCTGCTCCAGATCCTGAGCCGCGAGGTGCAGCCGGACACCGGTTCGGTGTGGCAGCAGCCGGGACTTCGCATCGCGCGTCTGGAGCAGGACGTGCCGCTGTCGGCCGCGCGTCCGGTGTTCGATGTGGTCGCCGAAGGGCTCGGCGATCTCAGCCAGTTGATTACCCGGTATCACCACGCGGTGACGGCGCTCGAGGCTGACGCCAGTGAAGCGGCGCTCGATGTCGTCGGCCGGCTCCAGCACGAGCTCGAAGAGCAGGACGGCTGGCGCCTGGAGCAGCGCGTCGAGCAGGTGCTCGCGCGGCTCGACCTGGCGCCGGAGGCGATCGTCGACACCCTCTCGGGCGGCTGGCGTCGGCGCGTGCTCCTGGCGCGCGCCCTGGTCAGCCAGCCGGATCTCCTGCTGCTCGACGAACCGACGAATCACCTGGATATCGACGCCATCGCCTGGCTGGAGTCCTTTCTCGCCGAGTACGCGGGCGCCGTCGTGTTCGTCACGCACGACCGCGCCTTTCTCCAGCGGCTGGCCACGCGCATCGTCGAGCTCGATCGCGGTCGCCTCACGTCGTGGCCGGGCGATTACGAGACGTTCCTCAGAAAAAAAGAGGAATGGCTCGCCGACGAAACGACGCACCAGGGGAAGTTCGACAAGAAGCTGGCCGAAGAGGAGGCGTGGCTGCGGCAGGGGATCAAAGCGAGGCGCACCCGCAACGAAGGGCGCGTTCGGGCGTTGATGGCCATGCGTGCCGAACGCGCGGCGCGCCGCGATCGGCTGGGACACGTGACGCTCCAGATCGAACAGGCGGAGCGCTCGGGACAGCTCGTGTTCGAGGCCGACCACGTGACGAAGGCCTTCGGCGATCGCGCGGTCGTGTGCGATTTCTCGACGCGCATCATGCGGGGCGACCGCCTCGGCCTCATCGGGGCGAATGGTGCGGGCAAGACCACGCTCCTCAGGCTCCTGATGGGGGAGATGGCGCCCGATGCGGGCGACGTGCGGCGCGGCGCGAACGTACAGGTCGCGTACTACGATCAGCAGCGCGAGCAACTCGATCCGGAACGGACGGTGTTCGAGACGGTGGGCGATGGTAACGAGGTCGTCACCGTGAACGGCGAGGCGCGCCACGTGCATGGCTACCTGCGCGACTTCCTGTTTCCGCCGGAGCGCGCGCGGTCGCCGGTGAAGGCGCTCTCGGGCGGCGAGCGCAACCGCCTGCTGCTCGCGCGGCTCTTCACGCGGCCCGCCAACGTGCTGGTGCTCGACGAGCCGACCAACGACCTCGATCTCGAGACGCTGGAGCTTCTCGAAGCTCAACTGGCGGCCTGGCCCGGCACGCTGCTGCTGGTCAGCCACGATCGGGTGTTTCTCGACCATGTCGTGACGAGCGTGCTCGTGTTCAGGGCTGCCTCGGACACGGCCCCGGCACCAGCCCTCCAGGAATACGTTGGCGGGTATTCGGACTGGCAGCATCACGAGCAGGCGCTCGCGGCCGTGCGCGGCGCGGCGCGCGAGCCTGGGCAGACGGCGCGTGGCGGCACGCGCCCGCAGCAGGCGCCGCTCCCACGGACGACCGCCGGTGCCGAAGCGCGCAAGAAGCTGACGTATCGTGAACGCCAGGAGCTCGAAGCCTTGCCGGCTCGCATCGAAGCCCTGGAGACCGAGCAGCGCGAGATCCACGGCGCCATGGCCAGTCCGGAATTCTTCACGCACGCGCCGCACCTGATGACCGAGCGGGTGGACCGGCTGGCCGCGCTCGAACGCGACCTGGCGGCGGCCTATGCCCGCTGGGAGGATCTGGATTCGCGAAACTGACCCCATTCCGCTTTCAGCCCGTCGGCGGTAGAATCTGCCTCATGACTGCCACCAGACTTCTTCAATCGACGTTCATCGCCCTTGTCATCTCATCGGTCCCGATGTTCGCGCAGGCGCCGGCCTCCGGAACGCAGGCTGCGTCGGGCACACAATCATCGCCCGCGCTGACGCAGGCGGAGCAGCAGCTCCGGAGCGGACAGCTCGATCAGGCGCTCGCCGCCTATCAGCAGGTGCTGGCGACCAGCCCTGACTCGTTCGAAGCCAACCAGGGTGCCGGCATGGCGCTCGACCTGATGGGAAAACAGGACGATGCGCGGACGCATTTTGCCAAGGCGGTGACGGCCGCCTCGAAGCCGGAAGACAAGCTGGCTGCCGAACGGGCGACCGTGGTCTCCTACGGTTTTGCCGGTAACTGCCAGGGCGCCGACCAGTTCGCCAGCAAGCCATACAACGCGGACCTCGATGGGGGGCAGTTCGGCCCTGCCGGCGACCTGGGCTTCGACGTGGCGCGCGTCTGCTTCAACGCCGGCAACCTGGACCTGGCTGAAAAGTGGTTCCGGATGTCCTACGCCGCGGCGCTTCAGGACGGCAACATGAAGACGCCGGAAAAGAACCTGTGGGACTTCCGCTGGAATGCCGCGATGGCCCGTGTCGACACCCTCCGTGCGAAGGCCGCCGCCGTCAAGGCCAAGGCTGACGCGGAGGCGAAGGCCGCCGAAGCGGCCAAGGCCGACAAGGACAAAGACAAGGACAAGAAGAAGGATAAGGACAAGAAGAAGGACAAAGACCAGGATAAGGATAAGAACGCGAAGGGCGACAAGAACGCCAAGGGCGAGCAGGCGGCGAATGCCGCGCAGGGTGAGGCGAAGGAAGCCCAGGCCAAGAAGCCGGCGGCCGAAGCCGCGCCCAAGCCGCTCAGCGACGAGGAGACCCCGCAGAAGCGGATGGCGGCCGCCGCGGCCGCGCTGGCCAAGGGCGTGGCCGGAAACAACGCCGCGCAGCTCTCGGCCTGGCTCACCGGATCGGTCGCCTTCGACCAGGGCGATTACCAGAAGGCGACGACCGAGCTGGCGAAAGCCGATCAGCGCGACCCGCGCGTGCTCGCGCTTACGGCACAGGCGTACGAGAAGCTCGGTGACAAGGCGCAGGCCCAGACCTACTATCAGAAGGTGCTGACGTCGACGGCCCACACGCCGGCGAACGCCTGGGCCCGCCCGCTCGCGCAGAAAGCGCTGGGCAAAGCGTAGTTGGTGATGATCACCCTCACCGTGAACGGCGCGCGCCGGCAGGTCGACGTCGATCCCTCGACGCCGCTGCTCTACGTCCTCAGCGACGAGCTCGGCCTCCGCGGGCCGAAGTTCGGCTGCGGACTCGGGCAGTGCGGGGCCTGCACGGCGATCATCGGCGGACGCGCCGTCCGGACGTGTATCACGCCGGTCGACACGGTGAAGGGTGACGCGATCACCACACTCGAGGGGCTCGGCACGCCCGAGCATCCGCATCCACTTCAGCAGGCCTTCATCGACGAGCAGGCGGCGCAGTGCGGCTTCTGCCTGAATGCCGTCATCCTCACGGCGAAGGCCTTCCTCGACGAGCACCCGCATCCGACGGAACCCGAGCTCCAGCAGGCCCTGTCGGGTGTGCTCTGCCGCTGCTTCGTGCAGCACCGGATGTTCGCGGCGATCCGGAAGTACGCCGGGCTCTCGTCGACGGCGCACCGGGCGGAGGGCGGCCAGTGACGCCCGACGCGCGGGACGCGCTCGTCCGGGCGGGCTTTTCGCGCCGGAGCTTCCTCAAAGGCGCCGGCGCGCTCATCGTCGGCTTCAGCGCGGCGGCGGTCGTCGAGCCGTTCGCGGGATCGGTGCTCTCGGCGCAGGGCCCGTTTGGCAGTCAGAACCGGGCCATCGCCGCGCGCGTCGATTCCTGGCTCGCCGTCGCGGCGGACGGACGGGTGACCGCGTTCACCGGCAAGTGCGACCTCGGCCAGGGGATGTTCACGGCGCAACTCCAGCTCGTGGCCGAGGAGCTGGATGTGGCGATCGACCGCATCCATCTCATTCAGTGCGACACCGCGCGCACACCGGACGAAGGCACCACCTCCGGCAGCCAATCGACGCCGACCAACTTCAACCACGAGAACCTTGCGCAGGCGGCGGCCACCGCACGCGAGGCGCTCGTCGGGATGGCCGCGAAGCAGTGGGGCGTGCCGGCGGATCGGCTGCACGTGAAGAACGGCGTGATCAGTGACGCGCAGCATCCGTCGAAGAAGATCGGATACGGCGAGCTGCTGGGCGGACGGCGCTTCGACCTGGCACTGAATCCCCAGGCGAAGCGGAAGCCGCAGCGCGAATGGACGGTGCTCGGCACGTCCGTCGGACGCGTGGACCTGCCGGCGCTGGCCACTGGCACCGTCGAATTCGTGCACAACGTGCGCGTGCCCGGCATGCTGCACGGGCAGGTGGTTCGTCCGCCGACGGTCGGCGCCACGCTCGTGAACGTGGACGAGCGTTCGGTCCGCGATCTCCCAGGCTTCGTGAAGCTCGTCGTCCGAAAGAATTTCGTCGGCATCGTGTGCGAGAAGCCGTGGCAGGCGCTGCAGGCCGCCGCGAAGGTGAAGGCGACCTGGAAACCGGGACCGCCGCTGCCGGCGCAGGCGAGCTTCTACGAGTACCTGCGTCATCAGCCCTCGCGCGACAGCCTCACCGTCGACTCGGGGGATGTGGAGCCGACGCTCGGCGGTGCCGCCGCCGTCCTGAAGGCCACGTACCACTATCCGTACCAGATGCACGGATCGATGGGGAGCTCCTGCGCCGTGGCCGACGTGCAGGGCGACACGGCCACGGTGTGGTCGCCGACGCAGTCGGCCTATCCGACGCGCAGCGGCGACGCGATGCTGCTCGGCCTGAAACCCGAGCAGGTGCACGTGATCTTCACGCGCGGCTCGGGCTGCTACGGCCTGAACGGCGCGGACACGGTGTCCTACGACGCGGCGCTGCTCTCGCAGGCCGCCGGCAAGCCGGTGCGCATCCAGCTCACGCGCAAGGACGAAATGGCGTGGGAGAACTACGGCTATGCGTACGTGCTCGATCAACGTGCGGGCGTCGATGCGAACGGCCAGATCGTGGCGTGGGAATCGGAGACCTGGTCGCCGACGCGCGGCGGGCGTCCCGGCTACAACCGTCCGGGCAATGTGGTCACGGGCCTTCTCGCCGGCTTCGAGCCGTCGCCCTTCGAACCGCAGGCCGCGCGCGCGCCCGAGGGGCGCTTCCGGAACGGATCGAACGCGGCGCCGTCGTACGTTGCCGGGTGCGTGGGCGGCGCGTGCGGCGGTGCGGGGACGATCAAGAGCGAGCGCGTCCTCTCGCACACGATCGACTCACCGTTCTTCACCGGTCCGCTGCGGTCGCCATCGCGGCTGCAGAACACCTTCGCGCACGAGTCGTTCATGGACGAGCTCGCCGCGCACGTGAAGGCGGATCCGGTGGCCTACCGGCTGAAGCACCTCAGCGATCCGCGACTCGTCGACGTGGTGAAGGCGGCGGCGAAGCAGGCCAACTGGCAGCCGCGGCCCTCGCCGAATCCCGCACGGCCGCGGACGGGCATCGCCCACGGGCGCGGGCTGGCGTGCGTGGCGTACGAAGGCGACAACGGGTACGCCGCCATCGTCGTGGAGGTCTCCGTCGATCAGACGACCGGCACGATCGCCGTGACGAAGCTCGCGATCGGCATCGATGCCGGGCCGATCTCGAATCCCAACGGCTTGCGCAACCAGGCGGAAGGCGGCGCGCTGCACGGCATGAGCCGCGCGCTCGGCGAAGAAGTCACGTGGGACGAGGGGAAGGTGACGTCGATCGACTGGCGGACGTATCACAGCCTGCCGGTTGGCTTCGCCGTGCCGGCCATCGACACGGTGCTCATCAACCGCACCGGCGTCGAAGCGACCGGCGCCGGCGAGACCACGATCACGCTCTCGGCGGCGGCGATCGCCAACGCGATCTTCGACGCCACCGGCGCACGCCTGCGTGAAGCGCCGTTCACGGCCGCGCGCGTCAAAGCCGCCCTGGCTGCTCGCGCGTAGCGAGCTATTTCCTGCTGATCGTCACCTGTTCGAGTGCGTACCGGTTCTTTCCGGTCCGCTCGAGAAACACGATCTTCGTCCCATCCATCGTCCACGCGGGAAGCAGCACGTTCTCCGTTGCGTCGATCTTCTGCGTCGCATCCAGGAAATAATCCATCACGGCCAGCTTGCCCGAGCCGTCGGCAAACGCCACCGCGTGCTGCGACTCCGGGGACCATCCGAAGGTGAGCCCCGGCAGCAGCGGGGCCTCGTCATAGAACTCGCCGATCGTCGTCCCTTTCAGCTTGAGCGCCCGGATCCGGGTGGCGTTCTTCGAATCGTTCGCGGCCTCCTCGGCGCCGCGCATCGCGATGGCGCCGCCCCCCGATTCCATCCCGCGTGCCTTGTCGGCGAGGCTCTGCGTCGGCAGGCGATTGTTCTCGACGCGTGTCTCGACACTGATGAGCAGGTCGTGCTGCGCCGGCGCGTCGCGTCGCGACTTGAACGCCCAGTACTGGTCGGCCCACGGCGGCTCGCTCTTCGTTTTCGCGGGCGCCTTGTCGCCGAGCGTGATGGTGTAGTGCCGGATCGTGACGTTCGGCGCGTAGCCGTCGGCGGTCTGCAGATAGAAGACGCCCGGCTGGCTCGAGATGGCCAGCTGCACCGGATCGCCCTGGATCGCGTGCCCATCGAAGTCCATGACGACGGCTGGCGCCGAGATCGCAAACGGGGTCAGGTCGGCGGCTTCGACGATGGTGAACGCGGCGAAGCCGACCAGCGCCAGGATCAGCAGCCGCTGCGGTTTCTTCTTCATACCGCTCCTCTGAATGGGGGCCATCCTACTCCAAGTTCGAGGCTCCGGGTAGGCAATTCCCACACGTCCTGCGGCCGCTCTCCGCGCCTCCGCGTATCTGATGTGGCCGCTCTCCGCGTGCTCCGCGCCTCCGCGGAGCAAGGGGGTCAGATCTTGTTTCTTGCACCCTTGATCGACAGTGCAAGAAACAAGATCTGACCCCATTCCGCCCGACGGCGCTCCGCTTGCACAACAGCCGCTCCATCACCGGACCGAGCACGTGCGCCGTTCGAAGAGGTCGCGACGCGGGACGCGTGCCGGATCCATCGCGTTCACCATCATGAAGGAGGCAGGCGATGAATCCTCGACGCGTGCTGCTCGTCGCGACCCTGGCGGTGGCCACCGTGGCGTTGGTGGCGGCCAGATCCGAGCGGCAGAACGATTCCCGACAGGTCAGTGGCGACGCCGTGCGATTGCTCACGGGTCCTGATATTCGGTCCTCGCGCCATCTCTCGGCCGACGAGCGCGGGGCGACGTACTACTGGCTGGAGGGGCTGGCGCACACGGTCACCGTGCAGTTTCCCGATGCGGTCGCGACGAGCGAGCGTGGTGCTGACGGGGCGCTGCGGACGCGGCTTGCCGATCGCGCGGGCAATGAGCTGGCGACCTTCGACGTCAGCCATGCCGGCGCGGAATCGGACGTCCTCGATTACCGCGCTCCAGGACAGGCGCCGGTGCTGGCCGCGCGTCGGGCCGATGTGCATGCCACGCTGGCGTGGAGCGGCCGGCAGGCGTATCGGCTGTGGCAGGACGCCCGCGGCGGGCCCTCAGCGTCGCTCGAGTGGCGCGACGGCTTCATGCGCCGGGCCGGCTCGGCGCGGCACGATCGAGACGATGACACCGAGCAGATCACGACCGAGTGGGCGGACGGCGTCACGGCCACCGTGACCAGGGTCGAGGGTGCCCGTCATCACGTGCTCACCGGGTCGATGCTGCCGCGGGCGCACGCGGTCGTCAGCCGGTTTCATCAGAACGGCACGGTGATCGGCGTCGTCGCCTGGTATCCGGAAGAACAGGTGCTGTCGTGGAACTTTCCGAACATGACGACGGGCTACGTGGATCCCACCCGCTTGAAGCGCGTGGGTGGATGGACCTTCACGCCGGACATGGCCTGGGCGAGCGTGCAGGGCTTTGCCTTCGAACACTTCCACCAGGAGATCGCCGCGCGGGGGTTCGTCGCGCGCGCCGGCGAGCGGCCGACACTCCCCGCGCGGCTGGCAGCCTTCTTCGCGCCGGCGCTGGCCGCCAACGAGCCGGGCTGCGACGATCTGCATTGGCTGGACGGCAGCGTCTTCCGGTACTGTTGCGACATGCACGACCAGTGCTACGAGAAGGATGGCTGCACGGCCGGTTCCTGGTGGCAGTGGTGGAAGTCGTGGAGCTGCGACAGCTGCAACATGACCGTCATCGTCTGCTTCTTCGACGGCGGCGATACGCCGTGGGGTCCCCGGTGGTTCTAACGTAATCCTGGGCGCGGGCCTTCGTGCCCGCGCCTCCCTGGAGACCGCCGTGACACGTGCGCTTCGTTCACTCGTCCCGTTTCTGCTGGGAGGGGCGGCCCCCCTGGCGGTTCACCGCATCGCCGGCTGGTGGCTGAATTCCGGCCGCGGGGTCATGCTGATGCTCGTCATCGTGTTTGCGCTCGGCGTGCTCTGCGCGATCGCCCGTCCGGCGGCGGCCTGGCGGAGCGCCGGCGCGCTGAGCGTCGGCGCCAGTGCCGGGTCGGCTGCCTTGCTTGGCTGGATCGGCGCCGGCACGATCTGGCCGATCGCGCTGGTGGTCGCCGCCGCGCTTTCCACGGCAGCCGCGCTGGCCGGGGCGGGGGTGGCCTCTCTCAAATTGAAATAATTTGTTCCTGCGCCGGGGAGGTCGGGTAGTCTTCTGGCACGATAAGCGGAAGGGTTTTTCGTCTTTTCGTGAAGGAGACCGCATGAGGCGTGCGTTGGGAAGGACCCTGCCCACTCTAGTGGTTGTGTCGGGCGTCCTGGTCGGACTGACGCTCAGCCTGACCGCCTCTGGCGGAGCCCCCGCATCCGCGCGATCGCCGCAGGCCGTTCCCACAGCATCTTCTGGTTCCGCGAGTGGCGGACCCATGACTGCGGATGCGCAGCAGGCACTCGTGCAGAAGTACTGCGTCACCTGTCACACGGACGCGCAGAAGCCGGGCGGCCTCACGCTCCAACATTTCGAGAGCGCCGACCACACGCCGGCCAACATCGCCGCGATGATGGTCCGCAAGTTGAAGGCCGGGCAGATGCCGCCGGCCGGCATGCCGCGTCCCGATCAAGCCACGCTGAATGCGTTCGCGACCGTTCTCCAGTCGGCGGCCATTCCGGGCATGGCTGCTGCGGGTACGGCCGCAGCGCCGACCGCCGCCAGCGCCGGTCCGGAGATCATCCCGTTCACGCACACCGGCGACGAGATGACAGTGGCCGACCAGAACAAGATGGTCCACACCATCTGCATTCAGTGCCATGTCGACTCGCGGAAGCCGGGCGGCCTCTCCTTCGAGCACTTCGACATGGCCGACGCCACGGAGCACGCCGACGTGGCCGAGCGCATGATCGCCAAGCTGCGTGCCGGCATGATGCCGCCGCCCTCGGCGCCCAAACGTCCCGATCCCGCCTCGATTCACGCCTTCGTCGTCTCGCTCGAGGCCCGGATTGACCGCGCCGCCGCGGGGCACCACGATCCGGGCTCGCGGACGTTCCAACGCTTGAACCGCGCCGAGTACGCGCGTGCCGTCCATGATTTGCTGGACCTCGATGTCGAGGTCTCCAACTACCTGCCCGACGATCCGACGAGCGCCGGCTTCGACAACGTGGCCGACGTGCAGTCGCTCTCGGCGACGCAACTCGAGGCCTATCTCACCGCGGCCGAGCACATCAGCCGGCTCGCCATCGGCGATCCGCACGCCACGCCGACGACGGCGACCTACGCGATTCCGCAGGACGAATCGCAGATGCGGCACGTGTCGGGGACGCCGTTCGGCACCCGCGGCGGCATCGCGTTCGTCCACACATTCCCGGCGGACGGCGAGTACGTCCTCCAGATCTCCATTCACGGGACCGTCACCGACGAGCTCTTCGGCAACACCACGCTCTACATCTCCCATCGCAACGAGCCGGTCATCGTGACGGTCGACGGCCGCCAGGTGGCGCAGGTCGACGTGACGCCGTACATGGATGGCGGAGAGAATCACGGCCATGGCCTGAGGCTCGACACGCCGCCGGTGCACATTGCGGCGGGGCCGCAGCACATCGCGGTGTCGTTCCCCGATCGGTTCACCGGGCCGATCGACGACCTCGAGGCGCCGATCCAGCACACGCTCGCCGACAGCCGCATCGGCAATGGCTTCGGCGTCTACACGCTGCCCCACCTCGACAACGTGACGATCGTCGGGCCCAACCGTGTGACCGGTGTGTCGGAGACGCCGAGCCGTCGTCGCATCTTCACGTGCCGGCCGGCCGCTCCCGGCGAGCAGCGCGCGAGCGCGGCGCACATCGTGACGCGCCTGGCGACGCAGGCGTTCCGCCAGCCGGTGCCGGCCCGGCACATCGCGTTGCTGATGAAGCTGTACGACGAGGGCGCGAAGGCGGGCGGGTTCGAGGACGGCGTGCAGCTGGCGCTGCAGGGCATCCTCACCGATCCGGAGTTCCTGTTCCGGCTGGAGACGGTGCCGACGACGGTGTCCGCGGGCGCCGTGTATCGCGTCAGCGACGTCGACCTCGCGGCGCGCCTCTCCTATTTCCTGTGGGCGAGCCCGCCAGACGCCGAGTTGAGGCGCGAGGCCGCTGCGGGCCGGCTGCACAGGCCGGCCGTGCTGGATCGCGAAGTCCGGCGGCTGCTGCAGGACCAGAAATCCATGGCGCTGTCGACCCGCTTCGCGGCCGAGTGGCTCCGGCTGCAGGACCTCGACGGCATCACGCCGAACGGCCTCGAGTTTCCGCAGTGGGACCGGTCGCTCTCGAACGCGTTCACGCAGGAGACCGAACTCTTCTTCAACAGCATCGTCCACAACGATGCGAGCGTGCTCGACCTGCTGAACGGCGACTACACGTACGCCAACGAACGGGTGGCGGAGTTCTACGGCATCAAGGGGGTGGCCGGGCCGGAGTTCCGGCGCGTGTCGCTCGCGGGAACGCACCGGCGCGGCATCCTCGGGCAGGGGAGCATCCTCCTGCAGACGTCGCTCTCCGATCGGACGGACCCGGTGCTGCGCGGCAAGTGGGTGCTCGAAGTGCTGCTCGGGCAGCCGCCGCCACCACCGCCGCCGAACGTGAACACGAACCTCGACGAGTCGGCCAAGGCCGTGCAGAACGGCAAGACGCTTTCGATCCGGCAGCGGCTCGAAGAGCACCGCGACAACCCGTTCTGCGCCTCCTGCCACAGCACGATCGATCCGATCGGGCTGGCGCTGGAGAATTTCGACGTCACCGGTGCGTGGCGGACGACGGACAACAACGGTGTAGCCGTCGACCCGAATGGGACGCTCTATGACGGCTCGCGGCTCGATGGGCTGCAGGGGCTCGATGCGGCGCTGCTCAGGCACCAGGACACGATTCTGCGGGTCTTCACCGAAAATCTCATGACCTATGCGCTCGGTCGGCGGATCGAGTTCTCCGACATGCCGACGGTGCGCGCGATCATTCGCGGCGCGTCCCTGCACGGCGATCGGTTCTCGTCGTTCGTACTCGGCATCGTGCACAGCGATGCGTTCCAGATGAACAGAGGGCAGGTG
The DNA here is from genome assembly GCA_025450765.1 of Vicinamibacterales bacterium. GTDB lineage: Bacteria > Acidobacteriota > Vicinamibacteria > Vicinamibacterales > CAVVIG01 > JAGWRA01. Next base: position 17,318 of record JANWLS010000051.1, read on the forward strand.
CTGACGGCCGACAACGGCCGGCAGGACCGGTAGCCCCCGAGAGGAGCTCGCGATGTACCTCACGCAGAAGCACATCCCACGTCGAGCCGTGTTGAAGGGCCTCGGCGCGACCATGGCGCTTCCGTTCCTGGAGGCGATGCTCCCGGCCGGCACGGCCGGGGCGGCGACCCCCGCGGCGCGCTCGCTCGAGAAGACGCGGCTCGTCGCCATCGAGATGGTGCACGGGTCCGCCGGGAGCGCGGACCTCGGCGCCCGGCTGAACATGTGGGCGCCGGCGGCCGTCGGGCGTGAGTTCGACCTGGCGCCGACCAGCCTCAAGTCGCTGGAGGCCTACCGCGAATACCTCACCATCATCAGCAACACGCGCGATCGATCGGCTGAAGCCTGGTCGGCCCCGGAGGTGGGTGGCGATCACTTCCGCTCGAGTGCGACCTTCCTGACGCAGGCGCATCCGAAGCAGACGGAGGGCTCCGACGTCGAGGCCGGGATCTCGCTGGACCAGCTGTACGCGCAGAAGCGCGGACAGGACACGCCCATCCCGTCGATGCAGCTCTGCATCGAGAACGTCGGGAAGGGCGGCGGCTGTGAATACGGATATGCCTGCGTGTACGAAGACACCATCTCGTGGGCGTCGCCGAAGGATCCGCTGCCCATGATCCGCAACCCGCGCACCGTCTTCGAGCAGTTGTTCGGATCCGGCGCCACCCCGGCCGAGCGCGCGGCGCGCCAGCGGGCGAGCCAGAGCGTGCTCGACACGGTCACCTCCGTCGTCGCCGATCTGAAGGGACGGCTCGGCGCGACGGATCGTGCGCGGTTGTCGAACTATCTCGACAACGTGCGTGAGATCGAACAGCGGATCCAGCGGATCGAGGCGCACAACCGCAGCGGGGCGGAGCGCGACCTGCCGGAGGCGCCGACGGGAGTGCCCGACTCGTTCCACGAGCACGTGCACATGATGATGGACCTGATGGCGGCCGCTTTCCAGGCCGACCTGACGCGCTGCTTCGCCTTCAAGCTGGGGCTCGACGCGTCGAACCGCGTCTATCCGTCATCGGGCGCGCCGGTTGCCTTCCACTCCACGTCGCACCATCAGGAGAAGGAGAGCAATCTCCGGACCTTCCAGATGATCAACACGTACCACGTGAGCATGGTGACCTATCTCGCCGACAAGCTGAAGGCCATCCAGGAAGGCGACGCGAACCTGCTCGAGAAGTCGCTCATTGTATATGGGTCCGCTATGTGCGATTCGAATATTCACAACCACAACAGGCTGCCGCTCTTCCTGCTCGGACACGCCAACGGCCAGATCGCGGGCCACATGCACATCAAGACGCCGGACGACACGCCGATGGCGAACGCGTGGGTGTCGGTGCTGCAGAAGCTGGGCGTCCAGGTCGACAAGTTCGGCGACAGCACGGCTTCGCTCGATCTCAATGCGCCGGTCGTCACGACGGCGGCGTAGGACGTCAGACGGAGAACCAGCGATGATGCGCAACCTTTCCATGGCCCTCATGGCCGTCGCCTGTTGTGCGGCGCTCGCCGTCGCCGATGTCCCGACCTCGATCGTCGAGGCGGCACAGCAGGGCGACCGGGCGACCGTCGAGAGCCTCCTCGGTCAGGGCGCCAACGTCAACGCCACGGATGGCGACGGGGCCACCGCGCTGCACTATGCCGCGTGGCGCGGTGACGCCGCGCTCGCCGAGACGCTGCTCGCGCACGGCGCCAACGTGCACGCGACGACGACCCTCGGCGGGTATACGGCGCTGGACCTCGCCGCCCAGGTCGGCAGCGGGCCGATCGTCGCGCTCCTGATCCGGCACGGGGCGGACGCGAACGCCGCGACGAAGACCGGCACCACGCCGCTCATGCTGGCGTCGGGCGCCGGCGACGTCGCCGCGGTGGAGGCGCTGCTCACGGCCGGTGCGGACCCGAACGCGACAGAGACCGAGTTCGGACAGACGCCGCTGATGTTCGCGGTCGATCGCGACCGGCTCGCCGTGGTGCAGGTGCTGCTGAAGCACGGCGCCGATCGGAACGCGGCCACGACGGTGACCGACCTGGCCGCCTACAGCAAGGATGGCGTGGACCCGGACGGCCGGAACCTGCCGGCGCTCGGCCGCGAGCTCGAGGCGGAGCAGGGGGGGACGGCCAGGCCGAAGAAGGCAAAGCCGGCCGTGCCCGGCGTCGACCGGCCGTACTTCCAGAACGAGCTGGTCGGATCGCGCGGCGGTATGACGCCGCTGCTCTTCGCTGTGCGGCAAGGCTATGCCGACATCACGAAGGTCCTCCTCGATGCCGGCGTGGACGTGAACCAGTTGAAGGGCGGCGACCATTCGAGCGCGCTGCTCGTGGCGACGGTGAACGGGCACTTCGACCTCGGCAAGACGCTGATCGCGCGGGGCGCCGATGTGAACCTGGCGAACGATGCCAACGTGACGCCGCTCTACGCGACGATCAACCTGCAGTGGCATCCGCGATCGTATTACCCGCAACCGCAGGCGTATCTGCACCAGCAGATCACGTATCTGGACTACATGAAGCTTCTGCTGGACAAGGGCGCCCGTCCGAACGTCCGGCTGACGCGGGGCGTCTGGTTCTTCGCGTTCAACTCCGACCAGTCGAGCATCGATGCCACCGGGGCGACGCCGTTCTGGCGCGCGGCGTACGGCGCGGACGTGGACGCGATGAAGCTGCTCATCCAGTACGGCGCCGATCCGACCCTCGGCACGCTGAAGCCGCCGACCCGGCGCTTCGGCGCGAAGGGCGCGGCGAAGGCTGATCCGTCCGGGCTGGCGGAAGTGCCGGTGGGCGGACCGGACGTCTCACCGCTGCTCGCGGCGACGGGGGAGGCGTACGGCTGGAGCTTCACCGCCAACTCGCATCGCTACTCGCCGGCGGGGATGCTGCCCGCAGTGAAATACCTGGTCGAAGTGCTCCACGCGGACGTCAATCAGCGCGACGCCGACGGGAACACGCCGCTCCACAACGCGGCCTCGCGCGGCGACAACGAGATGATCATGTATCTCGTCTCGAAGGGCGCCGACGTGGCGGCGATGAACCGCAACGGGCAGTCGGTGGCCGACATGGCGAACGGCCCGTATCAGCGGACGCAGCCGTTCCCACAGACCGTGGCGCTGCTCCGGAAGCTCGGCGCCCGGATCGTCCACGAGTGCGTGACGTGTAAGTAGCCGCACCCGGCTCACGCGATTCTTCTCAGCAGATATCCCGTCTCCCTTCGAGGCGGGCTGGTTCCTCCCCGTATCCGTCTCGCAACTGAATCGAAGACGAGGTTCCTAATGAGGAAACTGATCGCGCTGCTGGTTCTCCTGTGTTCCCCGGCCCTTCTCGCCCAGAGCCACGCTCCGGCGAATCCGTTGTGGCATCACGAGAAGATCAAGAACTACCTTCCGGACATGAGATGGCCGGAGGTCGAAGCCTTGCTGAAGCGTACTGACATGGTCATCATCCCCGTCGCCGCGCTCG
>JANWLS010000052.1 GCA_025450765.1 Vicinamibacterales bacterium
CCTGTCCAGCGACTCCGGATTGACGGTGTGGCCGTTCTCAATCACCTCGAAATGGAGGTGGGGGCCTGTCGCACGACCGCTCTGCCCCACGCGGCCGATGATGTCGCCCGCCCGCACCGCACTTCCTGGCTGCACGTCGACCGACGACAGGTGCGCGTACCGCGTTTCGATGCCGTCGGCGTGCTGCACGACCACCGTCAATCCGTATCCCTGCTGTTCGCCCGCAAACGCCACCGTGCCATCCCCGACGACCGGCACCGGCTGGCCGTACGCCGCGCGCAGATCGACACCGCTGTGAAACCGCGTCTCGCCGTTGATCGGATCCTTGCGCCACCCGAAGGCCGAGTTCACCGGCGCGTCCAGGACCTCGCCGAGATCGGGAAGCGCGGTCGCCGTCGGGCTGCTCTCCGGAGCGGCGGGCAGTGCCGCAGCGACTGCGTTGGCGATCGGCACCGAAGCGGCGGGCAGTGCCGCGGCGACTGCGTTGGCGATCGGCACCGATCCCGCGCTGGCCGCGGCCGCGGCGGGTGCGAGCGCGGCAGGTGTCGCACCCGGCGCCGCCCCTCCGTCCTGCCGCATGAAACTGCTCATCAGCGCGTTCGACAGGCCGAAGCCACCGAACTTGCCCAGTTGCTGCGCGAACGCCGCATCCATCGTCTCGGTCATCGTGCCGGTGCCCGACATCAGCGTGCCGCTGCCGTCCTCCTCACCCGTCGAGTCGAGCGAGTTCTTCATCTCACGAATCATCTGGAGCAGCAGCAGGCTTTCGAACTGCTGCGCGAGATCCTTCATCTTCGCGGTCTGCGCGTTCGGCGTGCCCGCCGGCGAGCCGGGGGCCGTGGTCGCCTGTCCCGTGACCAGCGAAAAGGTCTGCGGTGACGACCCGAGTGCCAGATCCTGCGCCATCAGATGATCACGATCTCCGCCCGGAGCGCGCCGGCCGCCTTGAGCGCCTGGAGGATCGCGATGATGTCTCGCGGCGTCGCGCCAAGCGCGTTCAACGACTGCACGACCGATTCGAGCGTCGCACCCTGGTCGATCGGGATCAGCCGTGCCGTGCCTTCCCGCACATCCACGTTCTGATCAGGGACGACGGTGGTCTGGCCACCCTGGGAGAAGGGCGCCGGCTGCGACACCTGATACTTCGTCGTGATGCGCACCGACAGGTTGCCGTGCGCCACGGCAGCCGGGGCCAGCTTCACACCCGCGCCGACCACGACCGTGCCGGTCCGTTCATTGATGACGATCCGTGCGGGCTCGTCGACGTCGACCGGAATCGGCTCGAGACGCGCCATCAGATCGGCCAGCGAGGCCTGGTACTGCTCCGGCACCGCGACCTGCACGGTCGCCGGATCGAGCGCTTTCGCGCTCCCGCTGCCCAGGTTCTGCGAAATCGCAGCCGCCATGCGCTCCGCCGTCGTGTAATCCGGATCGTGGAGCGACAGCAGAATGGTCGACGTCTTGCCGAGCGCCGTCTGCTGCCCGATTTGCACGATCCCGCCATCCGGGATGCGGCCGACCGTCAGGTGATTCACCTGCACGGTGTTGCCGCCCACGCCCCCGCCAAAGCCGCCGATCGACAGCGGCCCTTCGGCCATCGCATACACCTTGCCATCCGGTCCGCGCAGCGGCGTGGCCACCAGCGTGCCGCCCTGAAGGCTCCGGGCGTCGCCAATCGAAGACGCCGTGACGTCGAGCCGACCGCCCTGCCGGACGAACGGCGGCAATTCGGCCGTCACCATCACGGCGGCCACGTTGGCCACCTGGATCTGTCCCGGCGACACGACCACCCCGAACCGCAGCAGCATGTTCGCAAGCGTCTGGGCCGAGAAAACCGTCTGGCGACCGTCACCCGTCTTGTTCAGGCCGACGACCAGGCCGTAGCCGATCAACTGCATCGGCGCGGCGCCCTGGAGCGAGGCAATGTCCTTGATGCGCGCCGCCATGCCGATCGAGTCCACCGCCGGCGGCACCGCGGCCGCCAACCCCGAGGGCGCGGCCATCACCCAGGCGCAAAGCGCCAGCGCCACGAGGTGTCTTTGTGTCTTGGTGGTCATCTCACGGCCTCGCGGTTCAGAAGATCTTGTTCAGGATCCGGATCAGGAACCCGGGCTGGAGGTTGTTCTTCATCAGCCCCTGCCCGAAGTACCGGATCTGCAGCTGCGCAATCGAGGTCGAGAGCACCGCATTCCCCGGCGTCACGTCAAACGGCCGCACGACGCCCTGAAGGACGACGAGCTGCCGGTCGCCGTTGATGTTGATCTCGCGGGCTCCCTCCAGAACGAGATTGCCGTTCGGCAGCACGTTGGCGACGCGCACCGTCATATCCGCCGTCAACTGGCCGTTCCGCGTCGTCGTTCCGCCGCCCTTGAACTTCGTCGTCGCTGCCGTGTTCGCCAGATTCGTCGGGTCGATAAAGCTCAGGTGCTTTTCGAGGCCGAACAGGTTGCCGAGGGAAGCCGTGCCGCTCGAATCCTTGTCGAGCTCGGAATTGGCCGATCCGGTGGCGCTGATGTTCTCGATGACGTGTACCGTCAGCAGATCGTTGACGCTGTGCGCGCGCGGATCCGCCGCGAGATCGACCATCCAGCCGATCGCCGCCTGCTCGCGCGCAATCGGCGTCGATTGGGCCTCGGCCAGGTAATGCTGAAAGAGCGCCTGGTATTCGCCGGCGTCGAGGGGCTGCGGCGTGGTCGGCTTCTTCGTCTTGGCGGCGCCAGACAGCGGAGCGACCAGGAGCAGCATCAGGACTGTCCAGGCGGCCAGGAATTGACGGACGCTCATCGCACCACCTCGACTTCGTCGGGCCCGACGACGCGGCCCTGGAGTGCGTGGCCGCTCGACGGATTGACCAATCGGATCAGCTCGCCGCGCGTGCCGTTCTGAGACGCCGTGGCGCGTCCCATCACTTCCCCACCCGGGAAGCGCACATGGACGATCACTGAATCGCCGGTGCGCACCAGGGGCGGGATCGCCACCAGCGCCGAGGTGAGCACTTCACCGGACCGGAGGTCGCGCACGGCACGGGCTCCCGTCAGGTCTTGTTCGATCGGCAGCGCCGCGAGCGGCAGGTCATCAATCGCCGACTGCGAGAGCTGGAGATCAGCCGCCTGAAGAACCGTGCCGCGTGGGATCGCCCGCGCGGCTTCCACGTGCGGCGCCACGACGAGGATCGTCACCGAGGCGGTGCCAACTTGACGATACGGCTGAATCGCCGTGCCCGCGTCCGCACTCTGCAACGTGAAGCGGACGCGGCGGCCGATCCGCGCGCCGGGCTCCGGGTCGGCCACCAGGTCGCTGACCGCCGCCGTTGTCTGGAACGACAGACCGCTGAGCGCCACGTCCGCATCCGAACCGATGCGCGACCGGACGGCCGCCGTGATCGCACGGCGCACGGTCGCGTCCATCGATCCACCGGCGGTGTCAGCCTGCGCCGCCGCCACGCCCGCGAGCGCGCCGAGCAGCGCCGCCGCGCACACGATGATCGCCGCGAGCCACGCGCTACTGCGGCAGGTTGTTGACTTCCTGGAGCATCTCATCGGCAGCCTTCACCACGCGCGAATTGGCTTCATAGGCCCGCTGGCCCATGATCATGTTGACCATCTCTTCGACGACGCTGACGTTCGAGTCTTCGAGGAATCCCTGATCCAGCGAGCCGACGCCGTTCACGCTCGGCACACCGGTCGTCGGATCGCCCGACGCGGTCGTCGACTGATACAGGTTGCCGCCGATGGCGTTCAACCCCGCGGGATTCTGAAACGTCGCCAGCTCGATCGTGCCGATCTGCTGCGCGGCCGCCTGCCCGGGCAGCGCCACCGAGACGATGCCGTCCTTGGAGATGGAGACGGAGGTGGCGTTGGCCGGAATCGAGGTCGCGGGGAGAATCTGATAGCCCTCGGTCGTGACCAGCTGGCCTTGTCCGCTCAGGTGCAGGTTGCCGGCGCGCGTGTACGCGATCGTGCCATCGGGCATCTGCACCTGGAAGAAGCCGGAGCCCTCGATGGCGACGTCCAGCGGGTTGCCCGTCGAAGTCAGGTTGCCGGCCGTGAAGTCGCGCGCGCTCGCCGCCGACGTCGTCCCAAGCCCCATCTCCAGGCCGACAGGGGCCTGGTTGGCCGTCGAGGTCGGCGTGCCGGGGAGCTGCGTCTGCTGGTAGACGAGATCCTCGAATTCGAGACGGCTCTTCTTGAACCCGGTCGTGTTGACGTTGGCCAGGTTGTTGGCGATGTTGTCGATGTTCGCCTGCTGGGCGTTCATGCCGGTGGCGGCGGTGTAGAGTGCGCGAATCATGATGGTCTCGTTTCCTGCCGATTAGCCGAGGAGACGGGTGTCCGTCAGCCCTTCCCCAGCTGAGTGATCGCCTGTCCGTCGATGTCGTTGAGCAGCACCGAAATCCCCTTCTGCAGCGACTGGAAGCTGCGCGAGAGATCGACGAGCTGCGCCATGCCGTTCACGATCGAGACATTCGACTGCTCGAGCGCCCCTTCCTTGACGTCCGGGTCGGCCACCACCGTCGGCTGCTCGCCGACAGCCTCGAAGCGCGAAGCCGACTCCCGCTGGAGCTTCGTCGGATCCGCGAAATCCACGATCTTCATCTGGCCGACGGCCGCGCCGTCGACGCGCAGCGTGCCGTTCTGATCGAGGCTGAGCGCCCCGGTGGGCGGCAGCACAATCGGCTGCCCCGTCGTGCTCTCCACCGGCGATTGATCCGGCCCGCTGACGAGCGTGCCGTCCGCGCGCCGCTCGAAGCCGCCGTTGCGCGTATAGCGCGGGCCCGCCGGCGTATCGACGACGAAAAACCCCTGGCCGTTGATCGCGAAGTCGAGCGCACGGCCGGTCGACGACACGGTCCCGCTGTCGAAATCGATCTTCACGGGGCCCAGCGTCGGATCGACGGCCGTCTGCAGCGTCTGATCGAACGTCGGCCGCACATCGCCATACGTCGTCGTCGACTGCCCCTTGTAGCCGGCCGTCCCGGCGTTCGCGATGTCGGCCGCGAGATGCTCGAGCTGATCGATCCGCGTCTGCAGCCCGCTCAGTGCGAGGTAGGTCCCGGTGCCCATGTGTCGTCCTCACTGCCCTCATCGACGGGCAGGACCAGATCTTCGATGTGTTCCTGACCCTCGACGCGCATCCAGACGTACGGATCCCAGCGGAC
>JANWLS010000053.1 GCA_025450765.1 Vicinamibacterales bacterium
ATGCTCACGTGGCCCTTCTTGAGCCGCGGCGCGAGCACGCCGTGGCGCGCCGCCTTCACGGCCGCCATCATACGATCCGACCCGATCGCGATGATCCGATCGACTGTGTGCAGCGGCACGAGCGTCTCGCCGAGCTCGCCGGCATCGTAGGCGATCATCGCCTGGACGATGTTGCCGCGGAAGTGCGCGTCCTGCGGCCGCTCCGGCGCGATCGCCGCGCCCATGTCCGTGCTCCAGATCACCTGGTCGGTCGCCGCCTCGATCTCCTCGCGCTTGAAGAGGTCCTCGCCCTTCTTGTAGCCGGCGAAGTAGATGACCTTGTTCCCGTGCTCGCGGAGCGCCTTCGCAATCGAGAAAAGCACGGCGTTGCCGAGCCCGCCGCCGGCGAGCAGCACGTTCTGCCCGCGCGGAATCTCGGTCGGCGTCCCCGTCGGCCCCATCACGACCACCGGCTCGCCCGGCCGCAGATACATGCAGAGCCGGCTCGACACGCCGAGCTCGAGCGCGATGAGCGACAGCAGCCCGCGTTCCTTGTCCACCCAGGCGCCGGTGAGGGCGATGCCCTCCATCATCAGCGGCGTCCCGTCGGCCGCACGCCTCGCCTCCGCCTCCAGGTTCTGAAGACGATAGAACTGGCCCGGATGGAAGTGCTGCGCCGCCGCCGGCGCGTGCACCACGACTTCCACGATCGTCTCGGTGAGCCGGTCCACGCGAACGACCGTCGCGGTGAATTCCTCGGCGAGCCGCTCGGTGAACCGCCGCCAGGCGCGGTCCCGCTCCGGCTGCTGCGTCGGATCGAGCGCAGCGAGCTCGTGCGCGAACAGCTTCACGACATGCGGATACCCGTGCTTCGCCGAGGCCATCGCCTTGACGACGTTGCCGGCGTAGCGCGGATGGTTGTCGCCATAGTAGGTGACGAAATGTCCGTCCTGGCTGTAGGACGTGAAGAAGCCGTTGCGATCGGGCTCGAGCGCGAAGCGGCCGTCCGCCTGTTCGACGGCCGAGAACTGCGCGAAGAACTTCTGGCGGTTGTCGAGCGCGAAGCTCCCCTCGTATTCCTTCTCGTAGGTCACGTTGGGCGAGGTGCCTGCCGCCACGAGCACGGTACGAGCGGGCAATTCGACGATATCGTCGGATTCGACCCACTTGCCGTCAACCAGCCGCTGGCGCCGGAACTTCATGGCGGTGACCTGGCCTTGCTCGTCGGGCACCGCCTCCACCGGATCGAGGTTCTCGGCAAAGCCGATCCCCTCCTCGAGCGCCTTGATGATCTCTTCGTGGTTCAGGCGATAGGCCGGCGAATCCATCATCCGCTTGCGGTAGGCGATCGACACGCCGCCCCACTCGCGCACGAGGCGGATCAAGTCCGGTTTCTCGCCCGCGGCCGCCGCGCGCGCCCGCTCGGCCCGCACGGCGCGTCCGTGGGAGAGGAATTCGTCCAGCTCCCAGAGCTCCTGTTCGTCGTAGCCGGCGCGCACCTGCGCCTCGCCGCGCTCGGCCGAGAGCGTCTCGTAGCGATCCAGCACCTTCTCGACCTGCACCGGGTAGTACGCCATCAGCTCGGTCGCGGTGTCGATGGCCGTCAGGCCCCCGCCGATGACGACGGCCGGCAGGCGCGCCTGCAGGTTCGGCAGCGAGTTGTGCTTGAAGGCGCCCGAGAGCTGCAGCGCCATCAGGAAGTCGCTCGCCTTGCGGATGCCGCGAATGAGGTTGTTCTTGATGTCGATAATCGTCGGCCGCCCGGCGCCCGCCGCGATCGCGATGTGATCGAAGCCGTACTGCCACGCATCGTCCATCGTGATGGCGCCGCCGAACCGCACGCCGCCGAAAATCCTCATCGTCCGCCGCCGCGCCAGCGTGAGGTGCAGCAGCGTGAGGAAGTTCTTGTCCCAGCGGACCGTGATGCCGTACTCGGAGACGCCGCCGAAACCCTCCAGCACGCGCGTATCGAGCGGCTTGTAGATCTCGTCCCAGTCGCGGATCGGCCGAGGCGGCAGATCGTCGGTGCCCGTGAGCGCGTCGGAGAACGGCTCGATCTTGAGGCCATCGATGCCGACCACGCCGAAGCCTTCGTTGAGCAGGTAGTGCGAGAGCGTGTAGCCCGCCGGCCCGAGGCCGACCACCAGGACGTTGCGGCCGTTGTACGGGAGCGCGTACGGCCGGCGCACGTTCAGCGGATTCCACCGCGTGAGCAGCCCGTACATCTCGACGCCCCACGGCATCCGGAGCGTCGTCGTGAGCGCGCCGGTCTCCGTTTGCGGGATGTTCACCGGATCCTGCTTCTGGTAGATGCAGGCCTTCATGCAGTCGTTGCAGATGCGATGGCCGGTGCCCGGGCACATCGGGTTGTCGATCATGATGAGCGCGAGCGCGCCGATCGGATCGCCATCCTTGCGCAGGGCGTGCATCTCGGAGATCTTCTCGTCGAGCGGACAGCCGGGGAGCTGGATGCCGAGCGGGTTCGCCGAGAACGTCCCGTCCTTGGCGCGGATCCCCTTCGAGCACGAATCCTTGTCGCGCTCGTGGCAGAGGACGCAGTAATGGACCTCGCTCAGGATCTGGCGCGTGTTCGCCCGCTCGTCGGTGAGCGTGAAGCCCTCGCGGCGGCGGAGCCGGGCCTCCGGACCGGTCATCAGCTCCGGCAGATCGGGCGACGGATGCTCCACCTCGACGAGGTGCTCGTAGTGAAGCGTCTCCGGGAAGTGGAACACAACCCAGGTGCGACAAACCGGGTCATTGAGATGCGCGGCGCACCAGCGCTTGAGCGCGTCGATGTCGCGGGCCACGGCGGCGCGATCGGCCTCGGGCGCTGTTTTCAGGGCGGCTTCACGCTCGAGCAGCGCCGATCCCGCCCGTGCGATCGCCAGCTCGCGATCCGCGGCATCGGCTCCCGCGATCAACGTCGCGACGATCGCCTCGTCTTCCGGCGTGGCGACGACGGGTGATGAGGCTCCCGTAGGGGCCGCCGGCCTCTGTGCCGGCCCTTTCAGCAGCGGCAGCGCCCGGCGCCGGACGAAATCGATCTTGAAATGGAAGAGCGCGTTGAGCGCCTCCGTCTCCTCCCGCAGCCGCGCCGCCGCCTCATCGTCGCCGAACAGGCGGACGAGGAACCGGCTCACATGCGGCGCCATCCGGACGATGAGCGAGGAGACGTCGATGGGCGATCGCGGGGCGTCAGGCGCCTGGCGGTAGGCGTCCCATTCGTGCCAGAACGACGGGTCGACCGCCGACACCTCTTCGGAGAAGCGCTCGTACAAATCCTTGAGCCGTGCCGGCTCGTACAGGTCCGCAAACGTGAAGCCGGAGACGCCAAGGGCGATGCGCGCCGGCTCCGCTGAAATCAGGTCCATAGGTCAAGAACGGACGGAAATGCCCGGAAAGACGGAGAAAAACGGGGCGCCCGATCGAATTAATTATAGCGCCCGGGCTTGGTCTTGCATGAGTTGCCACAATCGCGTGACATCTGCGCGCTCAGTGGCTTCGGCGCCGATCGACACCCGAACCATCCAGCGTCCATCGAGCACGGCGGGCGTGACGTAGGCCGCGCCCGACTGATTCAGCCGGGCGGCCCAGGCCTGCGTGTGCCGATCGAGATCGTCGCCCGCCAGCCCCGCGGGCTCGTGCCGCACGCACACGGTCTGGAGCGGCACCGGTGCGACCACCCGCCAGTCCGGCGTGCGAGCGACCTCCTCGGCGAGCCACGCCGCGTTCTCGAGGTCCCGCCGCAGCCGCCGCTGCAATCCCTCGATCCCTTGCTCACGAACCAGGAACCAGAGCTTCAGCGCGCGGAAGCGCCGCCCGAGCGGAATCCCCCAGTCGCGGTACGTGCGCACCTGCGCATCAACGGCCGTCCGGAGGTAGCTCGGATTGGTCGACATCACGCGCACGAGATGCTCGGGGTCCCGCACGTAATAGAGCGTGCAGTCGAACGCCACGCCGAGCCATTTGTGCGGATTGACGATGAGCGAGTCGGCGCGCTCGACGCCGTCCCACATCCAGCGGCACTCGGGAAGGATCATCGCCGAGCCGGCCATGGCGGCATCGACGTGCAGCCAGAGCCCGTGCGCGTCCGCCACGCGCGCGATCGCCTCGATCGGATCGAGCGCCGTGGAGCTCGTCGTCCCGCACGTCGCCACGACCGCGCACGGCCGTCGTCCGCGCGCGGCATCCTCCGCCACCATCGCGGCGAGCGCATCGGCCCGCATGGCGAATGAGGCATCGTGCGGCACCTGCCGCACGTGCTCGCGCCCGAAGCCGGCGAGCAGCGCCGCCTTCTCCACCGAGCTGTGGCTCTGCGTGCTCGTATAGATGATGAGCGGCGCGTCCTCGCTCTGCAGCCCACCGCGCGCCAGGGCATAGTTCGTGGTCCGCTCGCGCGCGCAGATGAGCGCGATGAGGCTGCTCGTCGACGCGGTGTCCTGGATCACGCCGGACCACGCCGGCGAGAGCCCGAACATCTGGCGCATCCAGTCGGTTGTGACTTCTTCGAGCTCGGTGAGCGCCGGGCTAGCCTGCCCGTTCAGCCCGAGGACGCCGAGGCCCGTGCTCGTGAGATCGCCGAGCACGCTGGCGAGCAGCGCGTTCGAGGGGAAGAAGCCGAAGAACCGTGGATGCTGCCAGAGCGTGAGACCGGGCCGGATGATGGTGTCCAGGTCGTGCAGGATCGCATCGATCGGCTCGGGCGAATCGGGCGGCGCGGTAGGGAGCTTCGCTTTCACGGCGCCCGGCGGCGTCTGCGCCATCACGGGGTCGTTGGCGAGCGTGGCGCGATAGTCCGCAATCCAGTCGATCAGCCGGTGGCCGGCCGCACGGAATTCCTCTGGCGTCATCCCCTCAGATTACTTCGAACAGCGTGAGCGCGAAGCGGGCGTCGCGCGCCACCCACTGACACGCCTGGCGGAAGCCGATCCGGCTGACGAGCGCGCCGATCCCGCGCTCGTCGAACTTGTACGAGCTCTCCGTCCAGATGGCTTCGCCTTCGTCGAACCGGACCTGGCAGCGGGCGCCCACGATCGTCACATCCTGCGGGCGCGTGCTCACCAGGTGCATCTCCATGCGTGACGCGGCGGGATTCCAGCGCGCCCGGTGCTCGAAGGCGCGCACGTCGAAGTCGCCCTCGAGCTCTCGGTTGATGCGGACGAGCAGGTTCCGGTTGAAGGCGGCGGTGACGCCGAGCGGATCGTCGTAGGCGGCG
>JANWLS010000054.1 GCA_025450765.1 Vicinamibacterales bacterium
GCCGCCTGGTAAATCGCTTCCATCACCTTGAGCAGGGTCACCTGTTCCTGGAGCGCCGGCGCCGGCGAGTCACCGCGGACCGCGGCGACAAAATGGGCCCACTGCGCGCGCAGCCCCAACGCGAATGGCGTTTCGCGCGAATGCGCTCCGGACGACACCACGTCCTGCGCCACGCCGTGAAAGTCCTTCCAGATCGCCAGCGGGTTGATCCGTGCCGACCCGCGCGACGCGCGCACTGCGAGCCCAAAGCGTTCACCCGGGCCGACGAATCGCCACGACACGTCGATGTGCATCGACACGCCGCCCTCGAGCGCCAGCATCGCGGTGCCCGACGGTTCCACGCCCTTCTCACGCCCGCGGTCGGGAAAGACGGCCATCACCTGCGTGACCACGGGAAAGCCGGCCAGCCAAAGCGCCAGATCGAGCATGCCCAGGCCAAGATCGAGCATCGCGCCGCCGCCGGCCAGCTCGCGCTTCTGTCGCCAGCCCAGCCCGGCCCGGCCGGCGCGCGCCATGAACCACCACGCGCGGATCGACTCGAGATCGCCCAGCTCGCCGCTCTGCACGAACGAGCGGATCTGCTGTACGTCGGGGCGGTACCGGTGATTCGCGCCCACCATCAGGACGCGTTCGTGCCGCTGCGCCGACTTGAGCAGCTTCTGCGCCCCGGCCGGCGTGAGCGCCAGCGGCCGTTCGACGAAGACGTGCAGTCCCGACGCCAATGCCGCCTGGATATGGGATTCGTGCAGGTGGCTTGGCGTGCAGATCAGCAGTGCGTCGAGATCCTCCTCGTACTCGACCAGCTCCTCGATATCGGCGTACGCGTCGGGCACGTCGAAACGATCCGCCAGGGCGCGCGCCTTTGGCAGGTCGCTGTCACAGACGCCGACGATCTCGACATCCTTGATCCGCTTGAGCGCCGGCAGGTGACCTACCTGTGTCACGGCCCCTGCACCGACGATGCCGAGTCGCAATCGCTCCGCCATGGCCCGCCCTTCCCCGATCAGTAGAGCCGCTGGATATCCGTGCCCGGAAAGTAGCTGGCCAGGATGGTTCGGTAATCCTGCCCCGCCCGCGCCCTGCCGATCGCTCCCCACTGACACATTCCCACGGCGTGCCCGTTGCCGCGCCCCTCGATGTCGACCCGCTCGATCCGGCCGCCGGAGCGCGAAATCCGGATGGTGAAATCCGCGCTTCGCAGCGGACCACCGTCCGCCGGCGACAATACGCGCCGAATGGCCTGCCCACTGATGACCACGCGCCCGTTGCGGCTGGATAGCGCCAGCGACGCTACCCGGCCGGTGCGTGGACGGTCGATGATCCGGACGTCCGTGATGCCACCGGCGAACGCCGTCGGCAGATTCTCCTGCGGAAGCGTCCGGCGAAGGGTTGCGGCGAGTTCACCGGCAGTCCACCCGGCGGTCCAGTGGAACCGTGGCGAGCTGGCGCACCACGGTCTCCCCGAAGGGTCGACGTCATCGACCGATTGGAGATACGGCCGCGCGGCGCCGGCGAACGCTGCCACGCCGTCCTCGGTCCGGCCGCCGCAGGTCGAGAAGTAGAACGCATCGATCGGCTGGCCGTTCCAGGTCAGGATCTCGCCGCGAGTCGCGGCGGTCGCCGCGATAGCCAGCGAGTTGTCGGCGGTTTCCCCGGCATAGACCTGGTCGCTGGTGGTGCTGGCGAGATCGTAGCCGCGCTGTTTCCAGCGGCCCTGGTTCCGGATGGCGTAGGTGCGCGACGCGATCGCCTGCGCCTTGAGTGCTTCCACTTCGCCGGGCGCGCGCTGCCCGAGTTCGGCTCCGACGACGCCGGCGACGTACGCTTCCAGCGGAATCCGGTTGATCACGGTGAGCCCGCTGTCGCTGCGCCGCAATTCCAGCGCGCCGCGATAGTCCCGCCCGTTGAGCCGCAGCGTCCCCGTGCTGTCAACGGGTTCGATTACGAGCACCGGACGCGACACCGGACCGCGCGTGTCGAGCAGCGAGACGTCCGGTCCGCGGGTCACGGCATCGAAGCTCGCTCCGGCGTCCAGGTGGCGGATGTCGCCTTCATCGGGGTCCTCGATCCTGAGACCCCCGCCGCTGCCGATGGTGGCGCGCCGCACGTTGACCAGCAGACCGACACGATATTCGGGATCGAGACTGGCAGGAGCGGGCGCCGTGAGCAGCACGGGCTCGGGCGGCGCGCAGGAGCCGGTGAGCAGCGCCAGTCCGACGGCGGCGACCAGCGCGGCGCGGCCGCGACGAGCCTCCCTCACCCCCGGTAGTTGCCGAAGGCAAGCTCGACGTCGAAGTCCTGGCCGCGCAGGCAGGCCATCACCCGCTGCAGTTCGTCCCGTGACGGAGAGCTCACCCGCAGCTCCTCACCCTGGATGGTTGCCTGCACCTTGCGGAAGCCTCCGTCCTTGATCGCCCGCTGGATCTTCTTGGCAGTCTCGGCCGGAATGCCCTGGGTGAGAGTGATGACCCGCCGCACCGAGCTCGCCGCCGAGACGATGGGATCGCCGATCTTGAGGTTCTTGACGGGCACGCCGCGTTTGATGAGGCGACCCTGCACGATGTCGAGCAGCGCTTCCATCCGGAATTCGTCGTCAGCGTGCAGCGCAATCGTCGCGGCATCCCGATCGAATTCGACGGTGCAATGGGTGCCCTTGAAGTCGTAGCGACCGAGGACTTCCTTGGTCGCCTGATTGACGGCGTTGTCGACTTCCTGGAGGTCGGCGCCGGTCGAAATGTCGAAGGATGCGTTCGAGGCCATGCGGACAATCTAAGACCGGGAGACGGGAACTGGATCAGCCGAGAAACGAATCGAGCGCTGCCTCCTCGCTGGCGAGTCGGAGCCGCATCAGCGCCTTGTCCTTGATCTGGCGCACGCGCTCGCGGGTGATCCCCATCATCGCGCCGATCTCCTCGAGGGTGCATGGCTCCGACGTCCCCAGACCGAAGTAGAGGCGGACGATCCGCGCCTCCCGATCGCGCAGGCTGCCGAGCACCGCCTCGATGCACTCGGTGCGGGCGTGATCCATGGCGTCGGCGTCAGCGCCGCGCTCGTGTCCATCGGCAATGTAGTCCAGCAGCCGGGCATCGTCGCCGGAGACCGTCGGCGCATCGAGCGAAAGGTGCGCCCGCGAGATCGACAGCGTACGCTCGACTTCCATGACGTCGAGATCCATCCCTTCCGCGATCTCGACGGCGGTGGGGTCACGCCCCAGCTCCTGCTGCAACGCCGAGGTCCGGCGCCCGATCCGATGCATTTCGCCGGCGCGGTTGAGCGGCACCCGGACGATCCTGGACTGGTCCGCCAGCGCCTGCAGGATCGATTGCCGGATCCACCAGACCGCATACGAGATGAACTTGATGCCCTTGGATTCGTCGAATTTGTGCGCCGCGCGGATCAGCCCGAGGTTTCCCTCGTTGATGAGGTCCGCGAGCGAGACGCCCTGATGCTGGTACTTCTTGGCGACCGAGACGACAAAGCGGAGGTTGCTGCGAATCAGTCGATCGAGCGCCTCGTGGTCGCCAGTGCGGATGCGGCGCGCGAGCTCTGCCTCGTCGCTGCGCGAGATGAGTGGATACCGGGCGATATCGCGGAGGTAAACATCGAGTGAGCCTTCATCGGCCCCGCTGGTACTTCCTCCACCGATCCGCAGAGGTTGCATGGGTGAAACGTAACCCTCACTTTCTAGACGTCATAGGTGTCGATCTGAGCTCGCTGCAGCGCGCCGGAGAAGTCGACGTAGCAGACCTTGGTCTCCGAATAGAAGTCGAATACTTCCCAGCCTCCCTCGCGATGCCCATTGCCCGTCTGTTTCACGCCGCCGAACGGCAGGTGCGCCTCGGCACCGATCGTCGGCGCGTTGACGTACGTGATGCCGTTCTGCAGGTCCTCCAGGGCGCGGAACGCCAGGTTGACGTTCCCGGTGTAGATCGAGCTCGAGAGCCCGTACTGCACCTCGTTGTTGACGCGGACCGCCTGCTCGTAGGAGCCGACCCGGATCACACTGAGGACGGGTCCGAAGATCTCTTCCGTGGCGAGTCGCGAGCCCGGCTTGACGCCGTCAATCACGGTCGGCCGATAGAAGAACCCGTTCGCCGTACGCGCGCTCCGTGGCCGGCTTCCGCCCGAGACCACTGACGCACCCTGCAGCACGGCAGGATCGAGGTACCCCTCGACCTTGTCACGCGCGGCGGCGTGAATCAGCGGCCCCACCTGCGTGCGCGATTCGCGGCCATCGCCCAGCACCAACCGCTCGGCCGCGTCCACCAGGCGGGCGACGAAACGATCGTGAACCTTGCGATGCACGATCAGCCGGGATGTCGCGGTGCACCGCTGTCCGGTGGTGCCAAATGCGCCCCACAGGGCGCCGTCGAGCGCCAACGACAAGTCGGCATCATCCATGACGATCATGGCATTCTTGCCGCCCATCTCCAGCGAGAGACGTTTGTGCATCCGTCCGCACACCTCGCCGATCGCCGATCCGGTACTCGATGAACCCGTGAACGAGATCACCGGGACGCGCGGGTGCGACACCAGCGCGCGTCCTGCCGCTTCGCCGCCATGTACGAGCTGGATCACCTGCTCCGGAAGTCCGGCCTCCAGGAGGATCTCGACCAGGAGGTGCGCCGTGTGCGGTACGTCCTCGGAGGGCTTGAGAATGACGCTGTTGCCGGAGAGCAGTGCCGGGAACGCCTTCCACGTGGGGATGGCCATCGGAAAATTGAATGGCGTGATCAGTCCGGCAATTCCGATCGGACGGCGAACCGACATCGCCCACTTGCGCCGCAACTCGGAAGGGACGGTCCGGCCAAAGAGGCGCCGCCCTTCCGTCGCCGCGTAATACGCCGTGTCGATTCCCTCCTGCACGTCGCCGCGCGTCTCGGCCAGGACCTTGCCCATCTCGCGCGTCATCGCGTCCGCGATCTCCTCCTTGCGGGCGACGAGGATGTCGCCCACCCGCCGGAGGACGTCGCCACGCAACGGCGCGGGGGTTCGTGACCAGAGCTCGAAACCCGCCTGCGCCGACTTCACCGCAGCGGCGATGTCGGCGGCGCCGGAATCCGGAAAACGGCCGATCACGTCGCGCGTGTCAGCCGGATTTCGATTCTGGAAGTAGCGACCGGATACAGGCGCCACCCATTTCCCGCCGATGAAGTTCTTGAAGGTCTTCGCCATGGAATTCCGAGTCCGGTTCAGGGACAGAGCCAGCCGAGCCGCCCGGCCGCGGATCCGGTGCGGTGCATGATTTCAATTCCCGCGAGGGCGAGACCGGTGACCAGCACCAGCACGCCGCCGATGTGCGCCACGCCACGGCGATGAATCCAGGCGCCACGCATGGCCCAGATCCCGGCGGCACTCACGCCGAGCGTACCAAGGAGATACAGGAAGAGCATCGTGCCGCAACTCTTGCCGTATGGCCAGAACGGCAGGGCCGCCGCGCCCGCCGCGCCCAGCAAGGTCCGGAACCAGACTCCCACCTTGTCGCGCC
>JANWLS010000055.1 GCA_025450765.1 Vicinamibacterales bacterium
ACGCGCCGTCGAGCAACGAGAATTCAGTGTGGAGGTGGAGGTGGACGAAATCGGGCATCTATTCCCACTCGATCGTCGCCGGCGGTTTGTTGCTGATGTCGTAGACCACGCGGTTGATGCCCTTGACGTCGTTGACGATCCGCGAGGACATCCGCCCGAGCAGGTCGTGCGGCAGCCGGGCCCAGTCGGCCGTCATCCCATCCCGGCTCAGGACCGCGCGCACCGCAATCGTGTATTCGTAGGTGCGCGCGTCGCCCATCACGCCCACGCTCTGGATCGGCAGCAGCACGGCGAAGCTTTGCCAGAGCTGGGTGTACCAGCCGGCGCGGCGGACCTCGTCGACGACGACGTGATCGGCGCGGCGCAGCAGTTCGAGCCGCTCGCGCGTGATGGCGCCCAGAATCCGGACGGCCAGGCCCGGGCCTGGAAACGGCTGCCGGGACACGAGATCCTCGCGCAACCCAAGCTGCCGGCCGACCGCCCGCACTTCATCCTTGAACAGCTCGCGAAGGGGCTCGACCAGCTTGAGCCGCATCCGTTCGGGGAGCCCGCCCACATTGTGGTGGCTCTTGATGGCTGCCGAGGGTCCGACGACGGAGACCGACTCGATCACGTCGGGATAGAGCGTCCCCTGCGCGAGAAAGTCCACCGGCCCGATTGCGGCCGCTCGTTCTTCGAACACGTCGATGAACGTGGCGCCGATGATCTTCCGCTTCTGCTCGGGATCGATTACGCCCTCGAGGCGCGTCAGGAACTGATCGGAGGCGTTGACGAAGACGAGCGGCAGGCCCAGGTGCTCGAAGCGCGCGCGTACCTGGTCCGCCTCGTTCAGCCGCAGCAGGCCGTTGTCGACGAAGATGCACGTGAGCCGATCGCCGATCGCCTTGTGCAGCAGGAGCGCCGCCACGGTCGAATCGACGCCGCCGCTGAGCGCGCAGACGACGCGCCCGTCGCCCACCTGCTGCCGGATGCGATCGAGCGCTTCGTCGACGAACGATTTGATCGTCCAGTCGCCCGTGCAGCCGCAGACGTCGTAGGCGAAGTTCCGGAGGATCTCGAGGCCGTGCTCGCTGTGGGCGACCTCGGGATGGAACAGCATCCCGTACAATCCGCGATCGACCGACTCCATGACGGCGACCGGCGCGTTCTCGCTGGTGGCCACGACGGCGAAGCCGGGCGGCGGCGCCGTCACGAGATCGCCGTGGCTCGCCCAGACCGTCATCTGGTGCGGGAGCCCGTTGAGCAGCCGGCTGCCATCGCCCTCGGTGACCGAGATCACCGCGTCGCCGTACTCGCGCTGAGGGGCGCTCCCCACCTGCCCGCCGAGCATCGAGGTGAGCAGCTGCATGCCGTAGCAGATGCCGAGGACGGGAACCCCGAGCTGCGGCACCGCCAGGTCGCATCGCGGCGCGCCGGGCTCCGACACGCTGCGCGGGCCGCCCGAGAGGATGATGCCGGCCGGCGCCTGCGCGCGCAGGCGATCGATCGACGTGTTGAACGGCCAGATTTCGGCGTACACGGAGAGCTCCCGCAACCGCCGCGCGATGAGCTGGGTGTATTGCGATCCGAAATCGAGAACGATGATGGTCTGATGCGCCCCTGCCGAGTATTATAGCGGGGCGGTGTTCCGACGCTCTCTTCTTCTGGTCATGGCCGTGGCGCTTCTGCTCGGCGCCGCTCCCCCGCGCGGGCCGCGTCCACCGCGCAGCAAGGGTCGGTCCGGTCCCTCCCCCTCTCGCGAGCCCACGTCCCGCTTGCCGCCGCTGA
Organism: Vicinamibacterales bacterium; assembly: GCA_025450765.1. Classification (GTDB taxonomy): domain Bacteria; phylum Acidobacteriota; class Vicinamibacteria; order Vicinamibacterales; family CAVVIG01; genus JAGWRA01. The sequence continues at coordinate 1,768 of JANWLS010000055.1, forward strand.
TGTTCCCGCTGGAAGAGGTCTGGCAGAAGCCGCTCGACGATACGCCGGCGACCGCGCTCGCCTTCGACGAGACTCATGCGTATGTGCCAGAAGCCAACGGCCACCTTGCGGCCTATGCGCTGGTCACGGGCGAGGTCCTCTGGCAGGTGGCGCTCGCGCCGACGATCGCACCCGTGACGGGCGGCGGCCAGGTGTTCGTGGCGACGGCACACGCGCTGGCGGCGCTGGATGCCAGGGATGGCCACGAGCTCTGGCGAGAGCCGCTCGAGCATCCGCTCGTGTCGGCGCTCACGTGGGACACCGGATGGCTCGTCGGCGGAACCGCGGACGGCGAGCTGCTCGTCTGGCGCGCGCGCGATGGCGCACTGCTCTGGCACCTGGATCTCGGCGCGCCGATGTCCGCGGCCGCCTCGATCGGCGGCACACGCGTCTACGTGCCGCTCACCGATGGCCGCCTCGTGTGCCTCGACCTCACCTCCGGCCGCCGCTTCTGGACCGACAGGCTCGGAGGACCGCCGACAGAGGCGCTGCCCCTGGGCGACTGGCTGTTCGTCGGCTCCGACGACAACTCCTTTTATTGCCTGAGCACGGAGACCGGTGACCAGCGCTGGCGCTGGCGGACGGGCGCCGACATCATCGGCGCCGCCGTCGTCGACGAGCAGCGTGTCTACTTCGTGTCGCTCGATGGCTTGTTGCGGGCGCTCGATCGCGCAAGCGGGCGGCTGCAGTGGCAGAGCCCGCTCGCGATTCGACCGGCCACCGGACCGATGATGGCCGGCCGCTCGTTGATGGTGGCTGGCGTGGACCCGACGATCCCCGCCTATCTGATGACCACGGGGGAGGCTGAAGGAGGCGTGAAGATGGGCGGCGAGCTGGCCGCGCCGCCGCACGTCACGCCGTGGGGCTTCACGATCGGCCCGTCGCTCATCGTGGTGACACGCTCACGCACGGGCGAACCGCAGATCCAGGCACTGGCGCGAAGCCTCGAACCCGCGCTCGCGCCGTTCACCGAGCTGCCGGGAACGACGCTGACGGGACACTAGTCTCCGCGAGCTCTTCGCGGACCGCCACCGCCAGCCGCTTCACGCCTTCACGCATGCGATCGATCGGCGGGAACGAGAACGACAACCGCGCCCAGCGGCGGCTCGCCCCTTCGTCCACATAAAACGCGCTGCCGGTCACGTACGCGACGCCGCGCTGCACGGCGCGCATGATCAACGCGTCGGTGTCGATCCCCTCGGGGAACCGGGCCCAGATGAAGAAGCCGCCCCGCGGCTGCACCCAGCTCAAGGTGTCCCCGAGCTCCGCCCGCAGCGACTGCTCCATCGCCGCCCGCTTCGCCTGGTAATGCGCGCGCAACATCGGCAGCCGCGACATGAGCAGCCCCTGCTCGTAGGCCCGGAAGACGACGCGCTGGTCGAGCACGCCGGCTGAAATGTCGATCGCCTGCTTGGCCACCTCGAAGTGGCTCGTGAGCGGAGCCGGCGCCACCATCCAGGCCACGCGGAACCCGGGCGCGAGCGTCTTCGAGAAGCTGCTCAGGTAAATCACCCGGCCCTCGGGGTCGTCCGCCTTGATCGGCCGCGTGTCGGACTCCTGGGCCACGTCCGTGAAGAACAGCGCCCCGTACGGATCGTCCTCCACGATGAGGACGTCCTCGCGCGTCGCCCATTCGAGCAGGCGGCGGCGCTTGTCCAACCCGATGAGCAGGCCCGTCGGGTTCTGGAAGTTCGGGACCACGTACAGGAAGCGGACGCGGTGCCCCGCGGCCCGCTGCTCGCGCGTGACGCGAGCCAGGTCGTCGAGGTCCACACCATCCGCATCCTGGCGGACGCCGACGATGGCCGCGCCCGTGTTGCGGAAGGCGGAGATGGCGCCGGCGTAGCTCGGAAGCTCGACGAGGGCCACATCGCCCGGATCGAGCAGGACCCGTGCGACGAGATCCAGCCCCTGCTGCGATCCGGTCGTGACGAGGAGCTCGGACTCCTGCGCCTTGACGCCCCGCCCCGCCATCACCTCGATGAGCGCGCTGATGAGCGGCGCGTAGCCGCGCGTCGGCCCGTACTGCAGCGCCGAGGCGTCCTTGCCGCTCAGCAGATCGTTGGCGATGGCGCGGAATTCGTCCCAGGCGAAGGTGTCAGGCGAGGGGAATCCTGCCGCCAGCGGCACCAGGTCGGGAATCTTCTGCCCGACGGCGCTGATCTTCCGGATCCCCGACTCCTGCATGTGACTCGCCGCCCGTGACAAGAATCCTTCGTAGGTCATCATGAGGCCTCACGCCATGCGGCCCACCAGCGCGTCGGCGGCGTAGCTCAACGCCTCGTCTGGTGCGCCCTGCTGATACAGATGATAAGTGCGGAACAAGGACAGATACGCCCCGAGAGCCATCAGCCCGAGGTATTCGAAGACGACTCCGCGGACGACCAGCGCCAGAAGCTGCAGCGGGACGACCGCGATCCCGACAACGGGGACGAACGCGATCAAGCCGACGCCCGACCACGCCAGGGCGGAGGCGACGGTGGCGCCGATGACCAGCAACAGCACCACGAGAAACACCGCGGCCAGCTCCCGGAGGTGATGACGCAGGAGTCCGCCGACCAGCCGGAACGCCGGGCGCATCGCGCGCCGCTCGCCGGCCGGTGCGCTGGCGATGGCAATCTGCAGAAGGAGGTAGATCAGGTTCACCGCGCTGATCCAGCCGATGAGCACGAGCGTGGCGCAGCCGGCGACGATCGTCCAGCCCACCGCCTGGATCCGGCTGCCGATCGCCGCATACCCGACATACAGCGATCCGAGATAGCCCGCGCCGGAGATGGCGTACGCGAGCATCAACAGCAGCCCCAGCCAGAGATAGGGACGGAACAGCGTGACGCATCCGTCGGTGAACCGATCGAGCGAGAAGCGTGACGCCCGGCGCAGCACGGAGAGGTGCAGCGGCGGATGCTCGATCGAGCCGGACGTGCGGCTCGCCTCGAGGAGGACGGTGACCGTCCCACCCTTGATCAGAAACACCAGCACGGAGCCGCCGAGCAGCACCAGGGCGAAGGCGATGACGAACGCCCCGAAGGCAATCGGCTGGGAAATCAGCGCGCCGGCGACGGTAGCGGCCGCGTCGCGCAGCGAACCCTGGAGGAGTTGCCGGATGTCGGCGCCGAAGAGCATCGCGACGAGCATCGCGGCGCCCACTACCGGGATCGCGAACAGCGCCTGGAAGGTGGTGTCGGCCACCAGCTGGATCAGGACCACCGGCCAGTTGGCCGCTGTCAGCAGCGCGCCGCGTTTGAGAACAGTTTTCAGGGTGGACGCGCCGTCGCTCATGCCCGATCCGCAGAATGGAACTCCTTTCACTATAGCAGGTATGCTGGCGGTATCACGGCTCTCATGATGGCGATTGTCTCCGCGCCGCCCACCCCTCCGCCTCCGTCCATCGCGCGACGGACCGGCCGGATTGCGGCCGTTGGCGGGCTGGTCGCCGTGCTCGTCCTGGCGGCGGGCTTTGGCATCATCCGCTGGCGCTTCGGCGCGACACCGGCCGACGCCCGCGCGCGCATCGAGCGGGAGGCCCGCGCCCGCGTGGCGGAGATGATCGACCGCCTCCAGGCGAGCGCCGGGGCGCTGGCCTCCCGGGCCAACGCCCTGACGTCGATCGATCGGGACCCGAACGAGGCGCGGGCGCTCTTTGAGGCCGCCGCGGCCGCTCTGCCGGCTGTCGATCGCGAGCAGTTCGGCCTCACGTTGTACGACGCGGCCGGCCAGCCGGTCGCGTGGAGCGGGCGGTCGGCGGACACGGTGGCGGCCCGGGTCAGTGGACCGGCGGCGCTCTTCGTGGCGCCGGGCGCACTCGGGCCGCGCCTCGTCGACACGAGGCCCCTGCTCGTCCAGGCCGGCACCACCTCGCGTCGCGTCGGCACGGTCGTCGCGGAACGGCTGCTCACGCCGGCCGAGCCGGTGGGATCGCCGACGAGTGGCGCCTTCGTGCTCGACACTGCCATCGTGCCCGTGCGGCTTCGCGCGCCGTACGAGGGCGCTGGCGCCGGCCGGACGCCGAACGTGTTTCTCGTCTCGGCCCCGGATGGCTCACCGCTTCTCGAAGCGACGATCGATCCGGCGGCGCTCGCCGCCGCGCGGAGCCACTGGTGGCGCGCCGTGTTCGCCATCGCGCTCTGCATCGTCGCGCTGACGCTGCTGCTCTGCGGCGGGCCGTTGCTGGACTGGCGCGATCGGACAGATCGCTTCTCGTCGTACGCCCGGGCGCTCGGCTGCCTCGCGGCCTTTGCGGTCGGCGCGCGGGCGATCGCCTGGTGGGCCTTTCCGGCGGCGTGGCGCGGCGATCCGATCCTGTCGGGTGGTTCGCGGCTGGGAGCCATGGCCGCGCTGCTGCGATCGCCGCTCGATCTGCTCCTGACCGGCATCCTGCTGGCGACGCTCGCGGCGCTGCTCTTCGACGCGGTCGAGCGCTGGCGCGTGGCGGTCGCGGCTCGACACCGATTGCTGGCGCCCGGCCTCCTGAGCGGATCGCTCGTGGCGGGCGGGTATCTGTTCGCCAGCGGGGCCGTCATCGCGCTCGTGCTCGGATATGAAGCATTCCTCCGGACGGTCGTCGCCGCCCTCGCTCCGGACCCGCTGCACTTCTCGCTCACGACCCTGAACGGCCGGCAGGTCACGATCGCGGTTGGGCTCATCTTCCTGGACGTCGCCGTCGTCTGGGCGGGCACGCTGCTGCTGCGGACGGTGGCGGAGAGCTGGCGCTTCCGCCGGCGCTGGCTGCCGCGGCTGCTGCTGGCGATCTGCTGGGCGATTCCGGTGGTCGCCGCGATCCTCGCCGGGCCGCTTCGCCTGGCGCCCGCCGGCCTGCCGGCGCTGCTCGTCGTGGCCGGCTGCGCCGCGCTGGCGCTGTGCACGCCGCCAGCCGTGCGCTGGTATCGACGCACGTCGCAGGCGGCGGGATTTGCGCTGGTGCTGCTGGCACTCCTCGTTCCACCCCTGCTGCTCTATCCCTCGCTCATCGGATGGGCGAACCGCGCGCGGGAACAGCAGATCCAGACGCGCTTCGGGCCGGAAGCGGCGGATCTGCGTGACACGCTGAAACAGCAGCTGCGCGAGTCGCTCAACGAAATCGACGCGCTCACGTGGCTGCCCGACCTGGTGGCCGCCACCCATGCGGCCGGGCCGCAGGCGGCGCCGTCGACCGAGAGCGCCTACAACGTGTGGCTCCAGACGGACCTCGCGCGCGCGCGCTCGACGTCGGCCGTCGAGCTGTACGGCCCGAACGGCGCGCTCGTCAGCCGATTTGCCTTGAACCTGCCCGAGTACGCGGCGGCCAGCCGGCCCTGGCGTCCGGATCGCTGCGAGTGGGATCTGTTCGAGGAGGTCTCGCCGTTCGGATCGAGCGAGCGGCGCATCCTGCACGCGGGCCGCGCGCTGTGCGAGCCCGACGGCCATGGCGGGCGGAAGGAGGTCGGCGCGATCGTCGTCCACCTGATGCTCGATTACGACACGCTGCCCTTCATCTCATCGCACAACCCGTACTTCGAGCTGCTCCGGACGGATCGCAGCTCGTCGATCGACGAGAGCGGCACGCGGGACCTGCAGTTCGTGCTCTACGGCTGGAGCCAGTCGGCTATCTACACGTCAGGCCAGGCGGGGTGGCAGCTTCCCGCCTCGATCTTCGATCGGCTGGTGGCCTCGCGCGCGCCGTTCTGGGCTTCCCTCACGCAGAACGGCAGCGCATGGCGGGTGTATTTCCTGAGCGATCGCAGCGGGATCTACGCGCTCGGATACCCGGCGATCACGGCGACGGGACACATCCTGAACCTCGCGCAGCTTGCGCTGCTGGTGACGCTCCTCTATGCGCTGCTGCTCCTGGCACGCGCGATCGCGGGATGGTTCGTGCGCCGGCAGCCGGCATCCGGGCGCCGGCTGCTGCGCGAAATCCGCGCGAGCTTCTATCGCCGGCTCTTCTGGGCCTTCGTGGCGGCGGCCGTCGTCCCGGTCGTGATCCTCGCGCTGGCCACGCGCGCCTACATGGCGGGCCAGCTGCGCACCGGCATCGAATCGGCGGCGACCCGCACCGTGGCCGTCGCGCAGCACGTGATCGACGATTACCTCACGCTCCAGCAGCGGGGCTCCGCGCCGGTGCCGGTGCTCGACGATGACGTGCTGGTCTGGATCGGGCGCGTCATCGATCAGGACGTGAACGTGTTCGAGCAGAGCCGGCTGCTCGCGACGAGCGAGCGCGATCTGTTCGCCTCGGGCGTGCTCCCGTCACGGACGCCCGCGAACGTCTATCGCGCGGTGGCCCTGCAGCACCTGCCGACGTTCGTCGGCGAGGAGACGATTGGCGCGTTCCGCTACCTGGTGGCGGCGGCGCCGGTGCGCATCCGAGGCGGCCGCGGCGGCATCGTCACCGTCCCGCTCACGCTGCGACAACAGGAGATCGAAGAGCAG
>JANWLS010000056.1 GCA_025450765.1 Vicinamibacterales bacterium
CGCTAGTTCGTGAGCAGCGCTTAATCGAAGTCGGTCGGCAGGGCGATCCGATGAGAGGACGATAATCGGACGCCGGCCACCCGTCGCCGTACGCGCCCAAGCGCAGAACGCATCGCCCTTCACGAATGGACGCGGCAGGCCGATGACGAGGACGCCCGCTTCCTCCATCGCATGCACGACGTGTTTAACTGGCTTGTCCGGAGGGATTCCAAGCTCGCTCCGAGTGACGTCGGCCGCTTGCTCAGGGTCTGTCGGGACGTTGGGAATCCTGAGCTGGGGCTCGTTGATCGAGCGGCCCGCCAACATCCGGTGGAGGACCTCGTGCGCCATACTGGCGTGTGTGCGCAGCGATTTCACTTCACGCTCGGTCATGTCCGCCCTGGCGCGAAACAGCAGCGAGCCGAGTGGGAGGTCGGTGTCCGAAGGTGGATCTTCAAAAAATGAGACCGGGAAGCCGCTACGGAACGAGTACGCCTGAATGAAGCCATCCGGCGCTTGTGACCAGCCGTTCTCAATTTGCGCGATGAATGGCTGGCTGACATGGTGCTGAGTCGCAACCTCCGTCTGGGTCCAGCCCTTCAACTCGCGAACCTGTTTGATGCGCTCCCCGTAGATCATCGGCCAGTGCCCGTCGCCTCGTCGTCAAGATAAATGTCCAAGTCCGTCACTTCAGCCTGCACCTGACCATCAACCTCAAGATTGTGACGCCGCCAGATCGGCTCGTCCCAATGTGATTTTACTGAGTCTCGCGTCTCGCCACCTTCGCTCGGGCATCCCAGGTACACGCGGTCGAGTTCATAATCCTTGCCGACCGTGCTCCAGTGCAGAATCAGGCGGAGGACAGCCGGAGGCTGGGCCGGTTCGTCGGGCGCGATGTCCTCGAACATCAGGCCCATCTGCGTGTAGTACTTCTTCCTCGATTCCGAGTGTCCTGGCACGGGCAGCATACAGTTCGGCGCCGAACGGAGGATTCTGATCTGCACGCCAGGCGCTGAAACGATCAGCCCGAGGTTCGGCAGGAACTCGGCCTCGTAGTCCACTTCCTCTTCGTTCTCCGCGCTCTGGCCCTCCCGAATGAGGTGCCTCTTAGCCTCCTTGCGGACCAACGCGGAGGCTATGGCGCGATCAACGTCTTCCTCCTTCCAGTCGGCGTACTCCAGCGCGTGGATGGTGCCGCGTCTCAGCGCCTCAACCAGCAGCCGGAGCAGAGAGCGGTGTGTCGTGACGACTTCAGCGGGAGTTGGAATCAGTGTTTTCATGAGCTAATGTTATAAGCGACTTTTTTGCGAATTGCAATAGGCTAGTTTGAAGGCATGTTCACGCTTTTTACTCACAAAGATACCTATTGACAGTTCTTTGTCGAGCAAGCATAATGTCCAATATGAATCGGCTCGATTCTGCTCGTCGGGTGCAGGTGCTCAAGGCGCTGGCTGAAGGGATGTCGCTTCGCGGCACGGCTCGGCTAACTGGCGTGGCCCGGATGACCATCGAAAAGCTGCTGCGCGATCTCGGCGCGGCGTGCGCGGCCTATCAGGACCAGGCGCTCCGCAATCTGCACTGCCGCCGGATCGAGTGCGATGAGATTTGGGCGTTCTGCTACGCGAAGCGGAAGAACGTCACGCAGGCGATTGCCGAGAAGCACCCCGACGCGGGCGATGTCTGGACGTGGACGGCCATTGATGCCGATTCCAAGCTGGTGCTGTCCTGGCTGGTCGGCTCGCGTGACGCGGGCGCAGCCTACACGTTCATGCAGGATGTCGCGTCACGACTCACGAATCGCGTCCAGCTCACGACGGACGCCCACAAGCCCTATCTGGCAGCCGTTGAGGATGCCTTCGGCAGCGACATCGATTACGCGGTGCTCCAGAAGATTTACGGCACGGACCCGGACGCCGAGAAGCGGTACAGCCCGGCGAAGTGCCTCGGCCTGAAGTGCGACGCGATCACCGGCAACCCGGACCCGAAGCACATTTCCACGAGCTACGTGGAGCGCCAGAACCTCACCATGCGGATGCACCTGCGCCGGTTCACGCGGCTGACGAACGGATTCAGCAAGAAAGCTGAGAACCACGCGCACGCCGTGGCGATTCACTTCATGTGGTACAACTTCGTGAAGGTTCACCAGACATTGCGGATGACGCCCGCGATGGCGGCGGCCGTGACGGATCGGCTGTGGGAAGCCGAGGACGTGATCGCACTGCTGGATTAGTAATAAGTTGTTGTGCCTCTGGCTGTCACATTCAGTTCATCTCTGATCATCCTGGTGCGAAGCCGACTGTAGGTGCGAGAGTCGTTGCGCTCCCATTTCCGCTGGACGCTCCAACAGCAATAGTCAGCGACCTGAATCCACTTATTGCTGGTACTTGGATGATGGTAGCAGCCGAACCGGATTCTTGACTCCAATTCGGATCGACACGCTGCATGGATGGCCTTCTTCACGGCTTCGCGTTTTGCTTTGACTGGCAATTCGTCAGTGAAGATCAAGACCTGGTCCGTTTGCGGTCTGATGCAGCCGCGCAGGACGAACCTGAGCACCATCGTCGCAAACTGCGGATAGAATCTGTGTTGCTCGCGGATGGTCGGATTGACTTTGTTCTTCTCAACCACAATCGAGGCGAAGTTCCACCCAGCGCGACTCATCAACTTGTTCACTACGGCATCCCTGACCGCCTGCTGATCTTCACTGGCATGGAATCGATTCAGATCCGTGCCGAACTTTAGGTAGCTGAATCGAAGCGCTGTAAGGTCCTGAGCGAGAGGCGATGGGTCGTACGTCCAAGCTACCGTGAAGATGTAGTACTTGCTTCCGCTTGGGGTGAAATTAAGGTCGCCGGACTCGTCGAGATGAGCGTGCAGAGTGGGCACGGAGCGGTGAGGGCGGACGCCCCGCCCCAAAATGCGACCTCCCCGCCTAGCCTGTCACGGCTGGCCCCCATGGGGCCTTTTCGGAGGGGAGGAACCTTTAAATTTACGGACGACGACGATGGTTGGAGATTAGCCTGACGCGGGCCGCCCCGTCAAGGACGGGACAAAATCGGGCGATGATCGTGCCTTGGATCAGGCCGAGCAGACAGACGGGTCAAACTAGACCACTACCGCCGACCAGGCTCACTTCCGATCTTCAGGGGCCGGCGTGACGGCCCCTACGCCTTTCCGAAACTCTCCACCGCCTCCACATCCGTATCGTAGGTCTCGAAGACCAGCAGCAGCCTGGTGATCGCCAGCAGATCGTGAATCCGCTTGGTCAGGCCGGCCAGCTTCAGCTGGCCGCCTTGTCGGGTGACGGTGGCGTACGCGTGGGCAATTTCGCCAAGCCCGGCGCTGTCGATGTACGAGGTGCCCGCGAGGTTGAGGACCAGGTGCTTGTATCCCTGGTGGATCAGGCTCTGCAGCTTGTCGCGCAGGAGCACATCCCCCTCACCCAGCCGAATCTGTCCGTTTACATCCACGACCATGACGCTGCCGACGGGACGCTGCTCGATCTGCATGGAAACCTCGCGAGGAAAGGGCCGCGACCATTCTACTCGTAACGCAAGGCTTCGATCGGATCGAATCGCGACGCCTTCCGCGCGGGGTAAAAGCCGAAGAAGATGCCAACCGCGGCCGAAAAGAGGAACCCGCCGAGGATCGCGGCCGGCGGGGTCTGGGTGGGCCAGCCGGCGACATGGGAGATGAGGAACGAGATCAGCACGCCGAGCAGGATGCCGATGACCCCTCCGGTGACGCTCAGGAAGATCGCTTCGGCCAGGAACTGCAGGAGCACGTGCAGGCGGCGGGCGCCGATCGCCATCCGCAGGCCGATTTCGCGCGTCCGCTCGGTGACCGACACGAGCAGGATGTTCATGATGCCGATCCCGCCGACGAGCAGCGAGATGGAGGCCACGGTGGCGAGCAGCAGGGCCATCACCTGGCTGCTCCCCTGCGCCACGTCCGCGATCTGGCTCAGGTTGCGAACCGTGAAGTCGTTCGTCTGGCCCGGCCCGATGTGATGACGCCGCGCGAGCGTCGCGGACACCTGCGTGATCGCGTTCTGGACATCGGCCGGCGAGGCGGCCTGCACGTAGATCGAGTTCACGTACCCGGTGAGGCGCGGCTGGATGCCGAACGGATTCGGCGCCGGCGGATACAGACTGCTGTCGGACGACGATTCCGTGCTCGACGGCGCCGCTGTGCCGAGCACCTTGCGCTCGGCCGTGGTGAAGGGAATCATCACGAGGTCGTCCTGGTCGTTGCCGAACGCGGTTTGCCCCTTGCTGCCGAGCAGCCCGATCACCTGCATCGGCGTCCCCTTGACGAAGATCGTCGCGCCGATCGGATTCTCCGACTGGTTGAACAGCTGCTTGTACACGGTCTGGCCGATCAGCACGACCAGCGCCGCCGTGTTCTCGTCGGCATCGGTGAAGTCGCGTCCCGCGGCAATCTGCCAGTTCGTGATCGGCGGATACGCCGGCGACACGCCCTGGATGCTCGTCGTCCAGTTCTGACTCGAGTATTGCACCTGGCCGCTCTGGCGATTCAGCCAGGCGACCTGGCCGACAGCCGTATCCTCGCGCTGGATGGCTTCCGCGTCGCTGACGGTGAGCGTCGAGGCGCTGCCGGCGCCCGCGCGCACGCCGCCCGACGTCGTGGCGCCGGGCACGACGACGAGCAGGTTCGTGCCGAGGCTCTCGATTTGCTTGCGCACGGCGGCGTTCGCCCCCTGACCGACGGCGACCATCGCAATGAGCGCCGCGACGCCAATCAGCACGCCGAGCATCGTCAGCGCCGAGCGCAGCTTGTTGCGATTGACGGCCTGCAGCGCCGCCGAGGCGAGCATCAGGCTGAACGCCCACGGCGTGGCGCCGGTGCGCTGGCCATCGCCGGGCCGTGGTTCGGGCGGAAGGACGGGCGCGCCGCTGCCGGCCTCGCCGGGCTCGCGCGGTGCCATCTGCGGCGCATGCCGTTCATCAGAGACGATGAGGCCATCACTGATCGTGATTACCCGATCGGCATACCCGGCGACGTCCGGTTCGTGCGTCACCACGATCACCGTGACGCCGTGCTGGCGGTTGAGGCCGACCAGCATCTCCATAATCTGGTGGGAGGTGCGCGTGTCGAGATTCCCTGTCGGCTCGTCCGCCAGCAGGATGGCTGGGGAGTTGATCAAGGCCCGTGCAATCGCGACGCGCTGCTGTTGCCCGCCGGAGAGCTGTGCCGGACTGTTGGCTGCGCGGTCGCGGAGCCCCACGAGATCGAGCACGGCACGCGCTCGCGTGAGGCGTGCCGTGCGGCTCACCGGCGCCGTCTCCGAGTAGAAGAGCGGCAGCGCCACGTTTTCGAGCGCGCTCGTCCGCGGCAGCAGGTTGAAGCTCTGAAAGACGAAGCCGAGGCGCTCGCTGCGCAGCCGCGCGAGGTCCGGCTCGCTCAGGTGCGCGACATTCACGCCCTCGAAGAGATACTCGCCGCTCGTCGGCCGATCCAGGCAGCCGAGGATGGACATGAGCGTCGACTTGCCGGAGCCCGACGAGCCGACGATCGCGACGAACTCGCCCGGACGGATTGAGAAGCTGACGCCGCGCAGCGCATGCACGTCGATGTCGCCCACGTGGTACGTGCGTATGATGTCGCGGAGGTCGAGGACAGGCTCAGGCATGGCACGCTCACAGGCGGAGGCGGAGACGCGACGCCTGGCTTGCGTTGCCGCCGGCGCCGTTGCCGCCCCGTTCGCCGACGATGACCTGTTCGCCTGGCTGCAGGCCTTGCAGAATCTCCGCCTGCGCGTCGGTGGTCAGACCCACGACGACGGGCCGGCGCACCGGCTCGCCGTTCTGGAGCACCCACACCTGGCTGTGTGTGCTCTGGCCGGCAGCGGCGCCATGCAGGCCGCCAGGCGAGAAGCGCAGCGCCTGGTCCGGCACCCGCACCGCGTGGTCGCGCTGCGCCACCACGATCTTCGTCGTCGCCGTCATGCCGGGACGAAGCAGGAGATCAGGGTTGGCGACGTCGATGACCACGTCGTAGGTGACGACGTTCTGCACCGTCTGCGGCGCGCGGCGCACCTGCGTCACGTTGCCCGTGAACGGGTGATCGGGAAACGCTTCGACCGTGAAGCTCGCCTGGTCGCCCGCCTTCACGTTGCCGATGTCGCTCTCGCTCACGTTCGCGTCCACCTCCATCTTCGTGAGGTCGGTGGCGATGACGAACAACGTGGGCGTCTGGAAGCTGGCGGCGACGGTCTGTCCGACGTTCACGTTGCGGGAGATGACCGTGCCATCGACGGGCGAGACGATGTTCGTGTAGCTCAGATTCACCTTGGCCGCGTCGAGCGCCGCCTGCCGCTGCTGGACATCAGCCTGGTCGACCTGGATCTGCGCCTGCGCCTGGTTGTAGGCGCTCTGCGCCGCGTCGAACGTGTCCTGGGACACGATCCCGCGCTTGACGAGGTCCTGGTTCCGCTGGAACGTCAGCTTTGTGTAGTCGAGGTTCGTCTGATCCTTGGCGAGCTGCGCGTTGGCCGTGGCCAGCGTCGCCTGATCCTGATCGACGACGGTTTGATAGGGACGCGGATCGATCCCGGCGCACGTCTGCCCTTTTTTGACCTGCGTGTTGTAATCGCAGGAGATCGACTGGATGACGCCCGAGACGTACGTGCCAACCTGCACGGTGACCATCGGATTCACCGAGCCACTGGCGGTGATGGTCTGCGAGACGGGACCTTGTGTGACCGGGGCCGTCGTGTAGGAGACAGGCGGCGCCCCGCGCGTCGCCCACCAGGCGGCCACGCCGCCGATGATCGCCAGCGCCACGATGATCCAGATCGCGCCGGCCAGATGGCTGCGGCGCCGGTCGCGGCCGGCCAGCACGGAGGCCGTGCGGGTCTCGGGTGACGCCGCCGTCTCGCCCAGGCGGTCCCGCGACGACTCTCGGTGGTAGGCGCTCTCCATGTCGACGCTCCTTCGACCTCCGGGACCGCATCGGTGCGGCTGACCGTTCGCGAGGACGCTGGGCGGTGCGTCGATCATCAGATTGAGCAAGGTGTATGCCGGGCGAGTCGGATATCATCAGGAACGGCGGGCGCAGCCGGCCGGGTTCTTCATCGAGAGACTATTCGCGGTGCTCACTGGAATTTCGGCCACAACAGACCACCGGCTCATCCCGATCGCCGACCTGGCTGCCCGGACGGGCATCCTGCCTGACGAATTCGATCTCTACGGCCGCTACCGGGCGAAGCTGCGCCTGTCGCTGCTCGGCCGGCTGTCGGACCGTCCCGACGGGAAGCTGATCATCGTCACCGCCATCACGCCGACGAAGGCCGGCGAAGGCAAGACCACCACCAGCGTGGCGCTCGCCGAAGGCATGGGCCGGCTTGGGCGTCACGTGGCGCTCTGCCTGCGCGAGCCGTCGATGGGCCCGGTCTTCGGCATCAAGGGGGGCGGGACCGGCGGCGGGAAGGCGCTGCTTGCGCCGATGGAGGAGATCAACCTCCACTTCAACGGCGACTTCCATGCGGTCACCGCCGCGCACAACCTGCTGGCGGCCGCGCTCGACGCCTCGATCTACAACGGCAACCCGCTCGGGATCGATCCGCAGAGCATCACCTGGCCGCGCACCTGCGACGTGAACGATCGATCGCTGCGCTACAGCGTGATCGGACTCGGTGGGAAGGCGCACGGGATTCCCCGCGAGAGCCAGACCGTGATCACGGCGGCCTCCGAGGTGATGGCGATCCTCGCGCTCGCGGCGGATCTCCACGACCTGCGCGCCCGCCTCGGCCGCATCGTCGTCGCGACGCGCCAGGACGGATCGCCCGCGACCGCCGACGATCTGAAGGTCGCCGGCGCGATGGCCGTGATCATGAAGGACGCCATCCATCCCAATCTCGTGCAGACGCTGGAAGGGCAGCCGGCGCTGGTGCACGCGGGGCCCTTCGGGAACATCGCCCACGCCAACAACTCGATCGTGGCGGACCGAATCGGGTTGAAGCTCGCCGACTACGTGATTACGGAGGCCGGCTTCGGCAGCGACCTCGGCCTGCAGAAGTTCTGCGACATCGTGTGCCGCGTCGGCGGGATCCGGCCCGACGCGTCGGTGCTCGTGACGACCGTGCGCGCGATCAAGTCGCACGGCGGCGTGCCGTTCGCGCAGCTCGGCGCCGAGAATCTCGGCGCGATCCGCGCGGGCATCGGCAACCTCGCCGCCCACATCGCCATCGTCCGGCAATACGGACTGCCCTGCGTGGTGGCGGTGAACCGGTTTCCGAGCGACACGCGGGCCGAGATCGAGCTGCTCGAGCGCCTGGCCGTGGACGCCGGCGCGCATACCGTGGCGGCGCACAACGGATTTGCGGAAGGCGGCGAGGGGAGTGTCGACCTGGCCGAGGCTGTGTGCGCGGCGTGCGAGCAGCCGAACGCGTTCCGGCCGCTTACGCCGGCAGGTGCCACGATTCGCGAGCAGATCGACGCCATCGCGACGAAGCTCTATGGCGCCGCGGACGTTGACTTCCTGCCGCAGGCGACCAAGGATCTCGAGCGCGTTCGCGCCCTCGGCCTCGAGACCGCGCCGGTGTGCATGGCGAAGACGCATCTGTCGCTCTCGCACGATCCGACGCTGCGCAACCGGCCGACCGGCTTTACGCTCCCGATTCGCGGGCTGGTCGCCTCGGCGGGCGCCGGCTTCGTCGTCGCGCTCTGCGGCGAGATGCAGCGGATGCCCGGCCTCGGCCGCACGCCCGCGTTCATGAACCTGGATATCGACGCCACCGGCCGCACGATTGGGTTGTTCTGAGCTGTTGCCGAATCTGGGTGTCAGAGGTGGGAGCGCCCGCGGCCATGCCGAGCCGAGGACAAGTCGATCCGAGGCGAGGCATCAGCGAAGCCACGCGCCGGGGGTGGGGCCCCGGCGCAACTGAATAATGTTGACAGATCTCCTGAGGCTATCTTGAAACTCGTCGAATGCGTTCCC
>JANWLS010000057.1 GCA_025450765.1 Vicinamibacterales bacterium
CTCCCACCAGGTGCCAGGGCGGCCGGGAATGATGCGGACATCTATTGCAGCGCGTGGGGCCCCACCCCCACGCGCGCGCGCTGCGGCGCTCGAAGACTCGCTATCCTCGCGCGGGCCGCGGGCGCTCTCCATCGCGCAGGCACGTTCGGCCCACTCGGGCATGGCCGGCGCGTACAGGGTGATCCGATGCGGTGTGCCCGCCCGCTGCCAGGCCTCGAGCAGGCTGGCGAGATAGCGCCCGACGCCCGTCGGATGACCGCAGAGCTCACGCGCATCGAGGGCCATGTGCATCAGCGCTTTTCCCGCTTGGCGATCAACGCTCCCTCATACGCGCTCGCCACGGTGTGCGCCGTCCGCAGCCAGTTGAACTCGCGCGCGCGCAGCGGGCCGCGCGCGGCGCACACGGCGGCAAACGCCTCATCGTCCAGGATCCGCGCCATCGCCGTCATCAACGCCTCGGGATCGCCAGACTCGTAGATGATGCCGGCATCGCCCACGACCTCCGGCAGCGCGCCGGCGTCGGCGACGATCACGGGAATGCCGACGGTCATCGCCTCGAGTGCGGGCAGCCCGAAGCCCTCCTCGAACGAGGGGAGCACGAGCATCACGGCGCCTTCGTACAGGGCCTGCCGCTTCTCGGGCTGCACGTAGCCGAGATGCTCGACGTGTCCGGCCAGTGGAGGCTGCGCGATCCGGTTCAGGACCTTTTCGGAGCCGTGGCTCGCGCGGCCGGCAAGGACGAGTCGAGGCAGGGCTGGTCGCGGCTGCAGCAGGCGTGCGTACGCCTCGACCAGGAGATCGACATTCTTCCGGGGCTCGATCGTGCCGAGAAAGAGGATGTAGCCCTGGTCCGGCGAGGGAGGTCCGTGCCGCGGCGACCAATCGGGCGCGCCCGGCGAGCAGACGGCGATCCGCTCACCCGGCACGTCGAGCTGCCGTTCGACCTGGCGGGCCGTGAAGTGCGAAGGGACGATGATCGCATCGGCGCGGTGCGCGTGCGCCCGGGCCAGCGCCGGATAGTCGCGGCGGATCTCCGCGCGCGTCCGCTCGGGGTGCGTCAGGAAGTGCAGATCGTGGATGGTCACCACCTGCGCGGCGGCCGTGGACGGCATCAGCAGCGGGTGCCCTGAGTGGACGATATCGAAGGACCGTCCGAGCAGCTGTTCGACGGGGGGCCAGCCGAGCCGGTGCCAGGCGAAATTGAGGACGCGCACCGGCACGCGACAGTCGATCGCGGTCACGCCCTCCGGAAAATCCCGCAGCCGATCCTTCCAGGAGCTCGAAAAAATCGAGATATCCCACGAGTCGTGGGTGCTGTGGGCCAGCGCCGCCAGCGCCCGGATGAGCTGATGCGTATATTCGCCGGCGCCGCTGCGCTCGCGCAGGGCGGCCCGGTAATCGATGAGCGCGCGCATCGGACGGGAGGGTAGCACGGTTTCCTCTAAACCATTGACCTGACGGACTATGGACACTCAGAAACGGTTGTGCTACCGTCAATCGTTTTGTGAAGATTCCCGAGCGCCCGCACGAGCCAGGGGAGTGAGCGGAGGTTCGGGGCGGAGCTCCGATTCATTATGAAGATTGCGGTGGTGGGGACAGGGTACGTCGGGCTGGTCGTGGGAGCCTGTCTCGCGGAAAACGGGACCGACGTCGTTGGTGTCGACAAGCTCGACGCGAAGATCCGGATGCTGCGCCGCGGGCGCATTCCGATTTACGAGCCCGGGCTCGAGGAGCTCGTGCGGCGGAATCGCGCCGAAAAGCGGCTCAGTTTCACCACCGATCTCGCACGAGCCGTCCGGGCCGCCTCGATCATCTTCATCGCCGTCGGCACGCCGCAGGGGGAGGACGGATCGGCCGACCTCCAGCACGTGATGGGCGTCGCACGCGACATCGCGCGGGCCATGAACGGCTACAAGGTCATCGTCGACAAGAGCACGGTCCCGGTGGGCACCGCCGCCCAGGTGCGCGACGTCATCCGTCGCGAAACGACCCACCCCTTCAGCGTCGTCAGCAATCCCGAGTTTCTCAAGCAGGGCGCCGCCGTCGAAGACTTCATGAAGCCCGATCGCGTGGTCATCGGCGCCGAGGATGAGCGCGCCGCGACGCTGATGAAGGAGCTCTACGCGCCGTTCACCCGCACCGGCGCGCCGATCCTGTTGATGGACTGCGCGAGCGCCGAGCTCTGCAAGTACGCCGCGAACGCGCTCCTCGCGAGCCGGATTTCGTTCATGAACGAGATCGCGAACCTCTGCGAGCTCTGCGGTGCCGACGTGTCGCTCGTCCGGAAGGCGGTCGGCTCGGATCGCCGCATCGGCCCCTCGTTCCTCTTTCCGGGCGTCGGCTACGGCGGAAGCTGCTTTCCCAAGGACGTCAAGGCGCTGCTGAAGTTCGCCTCCGAAAAGGGTTACGATTTCCCCATCCTGAAGGCCGTCGAGGCGGTGAACGACTCGCAGAAGCGCCGCTTCGTGACGAAGATGACCTCGAAGCTCGGCTCGCTCAAGGGCAAGCAGATCGCGCTCTGGGGGCTCTCCTTCAAGCCGAAGACGGACGACATGCGCGAGGCGCCGGCGATCACCATCATCGATCGGCTGCTCGCGGGCGGTGCGTCGGTCACCGCCTACGATCCGGAAGCGATGCCGATCGCGCGGAAGCTGTTCGGCAGCACGATTACGTTGACCACGAAAAGCTACGACGCGCTGCGCGGCGCCGATGCGCTCGCCGTGGTCACCGAATGGAACGAGTTCCGGGAGCCGGACTTCGCGCGGATGCGCAAGCTGATGAAGGCACCGGTGATTTTCGACGGCCGCAATCTCTACGAGCCTGCGCAGATGCGCGCGCTCGGCTTCTCCTATTTTTCCATTGGACGTCCAAGCGCCTGAACTTCGCACGGTGCTGGTGACGGGTGGCGCGGGCTACATCGGGAGCCACGCGGCCAAGGCCCTGAGTCGCGCCGGATACCGGGTCGTCGTCTACGACAACCTGCTGGCCGGCCATCGCGAGGCGGTGCGGTTCGGCGAGCTCGTCGAGGGCGACATCGCCGATCTCGAGCGCCTGCGCCGGACGCTGACGCGCATCCAGGCCGACGCCGTGATGCATTTCGCGGCGCTGCTCGCGGTGGGCGAGTCGGTCCGGGAGCCGGCGACCTATTACCGCAACAACGTGATCGGCACGCTGACGCTGCTCGAGGCGATGGCCTCGGCCCGCGTGCGGCGCTTCGTGTTCTCGTCGACCTGCGCCGTCTACGGTGAGCCGACGAAGACACCGATCGACGAAGGGCACCCGACGAGGCCCATCAACGCCTACGGCGAGACGAAGCTCGCCATCGAGCGTGCGCTGCCGCACTATGCGCGCGCCTACGGCCTGCGGGCGGTTGCGCTGCGCTACTTCAACGCGGCCGGCGCGGATCTCGACGGAGAGCTCGGCGAGGATCACGATCCGGAAATCCACTTGATTCCACGTGCCATCGAGGCCGCCACCGGCGGAGCCCCGCTCGAGATCTTCGGCGACGATTACCCGACGCCGGACGGCACCTGCCTGCGCGACTACGTCCACGTCAGCGATCTCGCCGCCGCGCACGTGCTCGCGCTGCAGTCGCTGACCGAGTCGTCGGCCGGACTCACGATCTTCAACCTTGGCAGCGGACAGCCCTCGTCGGTGCGCGAGGTCATCGCGGCGGTCGAGCGGGTCACCGGCCGCACCGTCGCGGCGCGCCTCGCGGCGAGACGCCCGGGGGATCCGGCCGTGCTGTTCGCCACCAGTGAGCGAGCCCACGCGGAGCTCGGCTGGCGCCCCGTCCGATCGACGCTCGACACGGTCGTCCGCACGGCGTGGAACTGGCATGCCGCTCACCCGCACGGCTACGTGGCCCAGGAGCACTCGTGAGCGGCGGAAGCCCGTCACCGCGGATTCGCGGCCGGATCGTCGATCCACTGCTGTCAGTGGTGATGCCGGTCTACAATGAGCGCGACACCATCGAGGAAATCGTTGCCCGCGTGCTCGCCATCCCCATTCGCGTGGAGCTCATCGTCGTCGACGACGGCTCGCAGGACGGGACGCGGGACATCCTGGCCCGGCTGCACGAGGCGCATCCCTTCACGCTGCTGCTGCAGCCGTCGAACCGCGGCAAGGGAGCGGCGCTGCGCCGCGGGTTCGAAGCCGTCACCGGCGACATCGTCGTCATCCAGGATGCGGATCTGGAGTATTCGCCCGAGGAGCTGCCGGAGCTGATTGCGTTGATCCGGGAGGGCCGGGCCGACGTCGTGTACGGCTCGCGATTCCTCGGCCGGCACCGGGTGTTCCTGTTCACGCATTACCTGGGCAACCGGTTTCTGACGTTCGCGACGAACGTGCTCTACAACACGATCCTCACGGACATGGAGACCTGCTACAAGGCGATGCGCGTCGGGGTGCTCCGGTCCTTCGTGCTGCGCTCGAGCGGCTTCGGGATCGAGCCGGAACTGACGGCGAAGATTTTCAAGCGGCGATATCGCGTCTACGAGGTACCGATCACCTACGACGGCCGCGGCTACGACGAAGGCAAGAAGATCACCTGGCGCGACGGTATTGTCGCCCTCTGGGTGCTGCTGAAATACCGGTTGACCGAGTGACACCTCTCCAGCGGCTGTTCGGCTACGCGCGTCCTTATCGCCTGCGGCTGGCGTGGGCGGTCGCGGCCATGCTGCTGTACGCGGTCGGGTCGGCGGGCCTGGCGTATCTCATCAAGCCCATCCTGGATCGCGTGCTGCCGCAGCAGCAGGATCTCCGGTTCATTGCCTGGGCGATCGTTGGCCTCTACTTCCTCAAGGGCATCGGCTCGTATCTCTCATCGTACTGGATGGCGGAAGTGGGCCAGCGCGTCGTGATGGACGTGCGCACGGCGTTGTACCGGCACATCCTGGGACAATCGGCCGGCTTCTTCGCGCGCCGGTCGACGGGACAGCTGCTGGCGCGCGTGGGCCACGACGTCAGCCAGATCCAACAGGCGGTCTCGGAGACCATGGGCGACCTGGCGCGCGAGTCGTTCGCGCTCCTGGGTTATGCCGCGCTGCTGTTCTACTACGACGCCAAGCTGGCGATCGTGTGCGGCACGCTCGCGCCGCTCATCGTCTACCCGCTCGTGACGCTCGGACGGCGCGTCCGCAAGACGACGCACCGCAGCCAGGAGGCGTACGAGCAGCTCTCGCACCTCACCGTCGAGGCGTTCACCGGCCATCGCATCGTCAAGGCCTTCGGCATGGAGGCGTACGAGTCGAACAAGTTCCTGCGCGCGAGCGAGATCCTCTACCGCACGAACATGAAGGTGACGGCCGAGCTCGCGGCGCTGCCGCCCATGATGGAGCTCATCGGGGGCCTCGGCATGGCGGGCGCGCTGTGGTACGGGAGCCGGGAAATCTCGCTGCACCGGCTCACGACGGGCGAGTTCACCTCGTTCATCGCCGCGCTGTTCCTCATGTACGGCCCCGCGAAGAAGCTGAGCCGTGTGAACGCGAACCTGCAGCAGGCGATGGCGGCCTCGGAACGAATCTTCGGCCTGATGGACGCGCACACCGAAGTGCGCGAGCAGGCCGATGCGCCGCCGCTCCGGCCGTTCACGGCGGCGATCGAATTCCGCGATGTGTCGTTCGACTATGATGACCGGCGCGAGCCGTCGATCCTGCGCGGCGTGTCGTTCACGGTGCGCGCTGGCGAGATGCTCGCGCTCGTCGGGCGCAGCGGCGCCGGCAAGACCAGCCTCGTGAATCTCCTGCCGCGCTTCTACGACGTGCGCGGCGGCGCGATCCTGATCGACGGCGTGGATATCCGGGACGTGGCCGTCGCGTCGCTGCGCGCGCAGATCGGGATGGTCACTCAGGAGACCGTGCTCTTCGACGACACGGTGGCGAACAATATCGCGTACGGCCTGCCGTCGGTGAGCCGGAGCGCCGTGGAAGCCGCGGCACGGGCCGCCAACGCCCACGAGTTCATCGGGGCGCTGCCGCAGGGGTACGATACGACGATCGGCGAGCGCGGGCAGCGCCTGTCGGGCGGCCAGCGGCAGCGGCTGGCGATTGCACGCGCGCTGCTGAAGAATTCGCCGATTCTGATCCTCGACGAAGCCACCTCGTCGCTCGACACCGAGTCCGAGCGCCTGGTGCAGGACGCGCTGGCGAACCTGATGCGGAACCGCACCTCGTTCGTGGTCGCGCACCGCCTGTCCACGATCCAGCGCGCCGACGCGATTCTCGTCATCGATCGCGGCCGGATCGTCGAGACGGGCCGGCACGACGACCTGCTCGCCCGCGGCGGCATCTACGCGGGGCTGTACGAGCGGCAGCTGAGGGGAACGGGCACTGAGGGATTGAGAATTGAGAATTAAGAATTAAGAATTGAGAAAGACTGACCACTGACCACTGACCACTGATAACTGAAACCTGAAGACTGACACGAATGCTCAAAAGCATGACAGGGTTCGCCGCGGTGTCGCGCGAGGATGAGGCCGGCGCCGTCAGCGTCACCATTCGCGCGCTGAATCATCGGTATCTCGACCTGCAGCTGCGGCTGCCGCCGAGCGCCGCGGCGATCGAGCCGCGGCTGCGGACGCTCGTGCAGCAGCGGATCGCGCGCGGGCGCGTCGAATTGTCGGTATCGGTGCAGGGGCAGCGGACCTCCACCGTGGAGATCACGCTCAACGAGGAGTTCACGACGGCGCTCGAGGCGGCGCTCGCGGCGGCGCGCGAGCGCGGCCTCATCACCGGCGCCCTCTCACCGGGCGATCTGGTCCGCCTGCCGCAGGCGCTGATCACGCGCGAGCGGCCGATCGAGCCGGACGTGGCCGCGGCGCTCGACGCGCGGATCGAAGGGGCCGTGCAGGCCGCCATCGACGATCTCGACGCGATGCGCGTGCGCGAGGGAGACCACCTCCGCGCGGACCTGGATCAGCATCGCGCGATCGTCGCCGGCCTGGTCGAGCAGGTGGCGCAGGCGGCCGACCAGGGCCGGGTCGAGATGGAAGAGCGGCTCCAGGATCGCGTGCGGCCGCTCATGGCGGATCTGCAGGCCGATCCCGGGCTGGTCGCACAGGAAATCGTGAAGTGGGCGGCACGGTCGGATATCGCCGAGGAGGTCTCGCGGTTCCGCGGCCATGTGGCGCACTGGAGCGTGCTCGCCGACGCGGCGGAGCCGTGCGGCCGGAAGCTCGATTTCCTGCTGCAGGAGATGAATCGCGAAGTGAACACGATCGGCTCGAAAGCCGACGGCCTCAGGGTCGCCGAGCTCGTGATTGCCGCCAAGGCGGAGCTCGAACGGATGCGCGAACAGGTGCAGAATGTCGAATAGGCGGCGCGGGCTGCTCTTCATCGTCTCGGCGCCGTCGGGTGCCGGCAAGACGACCCTGGTGGAGCGGCTCGTGGAGGTGACGCCGCACCTGCGGATGTCGCGCTCCTACACGTCGCGGCCGGCGCGCGTCGGCGAGTGCGACGGCGTCGATTATCACTTCATCACGCGGGAGCGGTTCGAGGCGATGGTCGCCGTCGGTGAGTTTCTCGAGTGGGCCGACGTCTTCGGCAACCTGTACGGCACGTCGGCCGCCGACACCGAGCGCATCCTGGACTCGGGATCGGACCTGGTCCTGGTGATCGACGTCCAGGGGGCGCGGCAGGTGCGCCGGCGCGGCATGGAGAACGTGGCCATTTTCGTGATGCCGCCGTCGGCTGAGATCCTCGAGCAGCGGCTGCGCGGACGGAGCAAGGACAGCGAGGACCAGATCCGCCGGCGGCTCGCCGTGGCCCGGCAGGAGGTCGCCGCCTTTGCGGAGTACGATTATGTCGTGGTGAACGACGAGCTCTCGCCCTCGGTGGATCGGCTGCAGGGCATCATCCTCG
Organism: Vicinamibacterales bacterium; assembly: GCA_025450765.1. Classification (GTDB taxonomy): domain Bacteria; phylum Acidobacteriota; class Vicinamibacteria; order Vicinamibacterales; family CAVVIG01; genus JAGWRA01. The sequence goes on from JANWLS010000057.1 coordinate 7,860, forward strand.
CCGAGCGTGCCCGGCTGCGGGCGATGCGGGGCGAGGTCGAGACGATCGTCCGGACCTTCGAGGGATAACGCCATGGCGCGGATCACACTCGGCGTGAGCGGCGGCGTCGGCGCCTACAAGGCCGTCGAGGTGGCGCGCGGGCTCCAGAAGCAGGGCCACGAGGTTATCGCGGTGATGACCGAGGCCGCGCAGCGCTTCGTCGGCCCGCTCACCTTCGAGGCGATCACACGCCACCGCGTCATCACCGATCAGTTCGAGCCCGGGCTCAACGCGAACGTCGAGCACATCGCGATCGCCTCGGATACCGCGCTGCTGCTCGTGGCCCCCGCCACGGCCAACATCATCAGCAAGTTCGCCAACGGAATGGCCGACGATTTCCTGTCGTCGCTGTACCTGGCGACCACGGCACCCGTGATGCTGGCGCCCTCGATGAACGTGAACATGCTGGCGCACGAGGCGGTGCAGCGGAACCTGGCCACGTTGCGCGCCCGCGGCGTGCACGTCGTGGAGCCGGGCGAGGGCTACCTGGCGTGCGGCTGGATTGGCAAGGGCCGCCTGGCGGAGCCGGATCAGATCGTGGCCGCCGTGCAGCAGTTGCTGCAGCCATCCGGGAGGTTGAGCGGGCGACGCGTGCTCGTGACCGCCGGACCGACCTATGAAGACCTCGATCCCGTGCGCTTCATCGGGAACCGGTCGAGCGGACGGATGGGATTCGCGATCGCGGCTGAAGCGACGCGCCGTGGCGCGCAGGTGACGCTCGTCGCCGGTCCCACGACGGTCGAGCCGCCGCCGGTCGCCGAGCTCGTGCGCGTACGCCGCGCGGTGGAGATGCATGCGGCCGTTGTGGGCCGCATGGACGGCCGGGCGCCCTTCGATGCGATCATCATGGCCGCCGCCGTCGCCGACTACGCGCCGGCCGCCACCGTGGCGCAGAAGATCGTCAAGACGGACCGCGATCTCGCGCTCACGCTGGCGCGCACGCCGGACATCCTGGCCGACGTTGGCCGGATGCTCCCGGAGACGCACCGCCGATCGGTGCTCGTCGGCTTCGCGGCCGAGAGCGAGGATCTGGTGGCCCGTGCCGACGCCAAGCGGGTGCGCAAGCACGCCGACTTCATCGTCGCCAACAACGTCCTCGAGCCGGGCGCCGGCTTCGATGTCGAGACCAATGTGGTCACGATCGTCGGACCGGAGGGCGCCGAGCCGCTGGCCAAACGGTCGAAAGCGGACGTTGCGGCCGCGATCCTGGATCGAGTGGAGCGACTCATCAGTGCGAGGGGGTAGCTGTGGCTGGCGGCCCGTGGCCAGCAGCCGGCAGCGCAGCGTGAAGGCATGGACGAACTGGCGGCACATCTGGAATTCTTCGCCGAGCTCGGCGCTGAGGGCGTCAGCCGGGACGTGGCGTGGCGCACACGCGAGGTGAGCTCACGCGGAGGCGCGGAGGCTGGCTCGCGCGGAGACGCGGGGCGCGCGGAGAACACCAGCGCGGCGAGCAGGCTCATCGCCATCCGTGAAGACATCGGCGAGTGCACGCGCTGCAAGCTGCACGGGCTCGGACGCCGGCAGATCGTGTTCGGCGTCGGGAACCCGGACGCCGACCTGATGTTCGTGGGCGAGGCGCCCGGGGCCGACGAGGACGTGCAGGGGATTCCGTTCGTCGGCCGTGCCGGGCAGCTGCTCACCAGGATCATCGAATCGATCGAGCTGACGCGCGAGGATGTGTACATCGCGAACGTCATCAAGTGCCGTCCGCCGCAGAATCGCAATCCGGAACCGGACGAAGTGATGGCCTGCCGGCCGTTTCTCTTCGCGCAGATCGACGCCATCACGCCGAAAGTCATCGTGGCCCTCGGGACGTTCGCGGCTCAGACGCTGCTCGACTCGACCGAATCGATTTCGCGGCTGCGCGGCCGGGCCTGCGAGTGCCGAGGCGCGATCCTGATTCCCACGTTTCACCCCGCGTACCTCCTGCGGAATCCCAGCGCCAAGCGCGCCGTCTGGGAAGACATGAAGCGCGCCCGGGCCATCCTCCGCGGCGACACCCACGACACACCGAGCCCCGCGTGAAGACGCGGGTACTCCTGCAGGTGGCCGTGCCGGTGCCTTCGCTGGACCGGCTCACGTATTACGTGCCCGAGTCGCGGCCGTGTCCGGTCGTCGGCGCCCGCGTGCGTGTGTCGGTCGGCTCGCGCGTGCTCGTGGGGTGCGTGGTCGGCGTCGCGGACGAGACCGATCGATCGGCCACCGATCCTCCGCCCGAGTCGCTGAAGCCGATCCTCGAAATCCTGGACGAGGAACCGTTCGTGCCGCCACACGTCGTGCAGCTGGCATCGTGGGCCGCCGAGTACTACATGGCGGGCCTCGGCGAGACGATCGCCGTCGCGCTGCCGCCGATGGCCGGGCGCGCCGAGGCGCACCGGTTCGTGCGCGTCGCCGAGTTGACGCCGCGCGGACGCGAGGAGGCCGAGCGCGTCGCGAACCGTGGATCAGCAGCCGGGTCCGCTGCGGGCGCGCCGGCTGGAACCCTCGGCGGGCATCAACTCGCGGCGATGAAGAGGCTGCGGGATGCGTCGGGTCCGGTGTCGATGCAGGCGCTCGCCGAGCTCGGCATTCCCGCACACAGCCTCGAGCGGCTTGCGGCGCGGGGCTACGCCCTCGTCTCTCGCGAGCGTCTCGAGCGCGACCCGTTTGAATCCCCCGTGCACGGTGAATCGGCGCAGCGGCTCGGCGACCGCGCCAATGCCGAGGGACTGCCGCTCACCGACGAGCAGACGGCGGTCGTCTCGGCGCTGACGACGCTCGTGGATTCGTGTGCCTTACACGTGGCCCTGCTGCACGGCGTGACAGGCAGCGGCAAGACCGAGGTGTACCTCCGCCTCACCGCGCACGTCCTCGAGCAGGGCCGCCGCGCGCTCATCCTCGTCCCGGAGATCGCCCTCACGCCGGCCCTGGCGGCGCTCGTCCGCTCGCGCTTTGGCGCGCGCGTGGCCATCCAGCACAGCGGCCTGTCCGACGGCGAGCGACACGACCAGTGGCAGCGCATCCGCCGCGGCGAGGTGGACATCGTCGTCGGCACGCGCTCCGCCGTGTTCGCGCCGCTCGCGGACACCGGGCTCATCATCGTGGACGAGGAGCACGACAGCTCGTACAAGCAGGACGAGAGCCCTCGCTATCACGGACGGAACGTGGCCTTGATCCGCGGCCAGCAGGAGCGGGCGCTCGTGGTGCTCGGGTCCGCCACGCCGTCGCTCGAGAGCTACGAGCACGTGCGCGCGAAGCGCTACACGCTGGCGGCGCTCCCGCACCGTGTGCTGGATCGCCCGCTCGCGTCGGTGCGCATCGTCGACATGCGGGAGGTGTACGCGGCCGAAGGGCCGGATGTCGTCGTGAGCCCCGCGCTGCGGGACGCGCTGGCCGCGCGCGTGGCCGCCGGGGAGCAGGCGATCGTGCTGCTGAACCGGCGCGGTTTCTCGACGGCCATCTTCTGCCGCCAGTGCGGCGGGACGTTCGAATGCCCGAACTGCAGCGTGTCGCTGACGGTGCACGGCTCGCGAGAGGGCAAGCGGCGCGCGCGCTGCCACTACTGCAACTACTCGATGGCCGTCACCGCGCGATGTCCCGTCTGTGCCGCGCCATACCTCGAGCAGATCGGCATCGGCACCGAGCGCGTGGAAGAGGAGGTCCGCAGGCTTCTGCCGTCGGCACGCGTCGCGCGCGTGGACCGCGACATCATGACGAAGCGAGGGGCGCTCCCGGCGCTGCTCGAATCGTTTGCCGCCGGCGAGCTCGACGTCCTCGTGGGGACGCAGATCATCGCGAAGGGCCACGATTTTCCGCGTGTCACGCTCGTGGGCGTGATCTCCGCCGATGTGGGGCTCGGTGTCGCCGACTTCCGGGCCGCGGAGCGAACGTTTCAGCTGCTCACGCAGGTCGTCGGACGAGCGGGACGCGGCGATCGCCCCGGCGAGGCCATCGTGCAGACGCTCTACCCCGGGCACTACAGCATCGAGCTGGCATCCCGCCAGGACTACGCCGCCTTCTTCGCGCGCGAGCAGCAGTATCGGGCGGCGATGCACTATCCGCCGGTCGTCTCGCTGGTCAACGTCGTCGTGCGCGGTCGGACGATGGCGGGTGCGCTGGGGGAGGCGAGTGCGTTGGCGGAGCACGTGCGGAAGGCGGCCGGGACGTCGAGCGGCATCCACGTCCTCGGCCCCGCACCGGCGCCGCTGGCTCGCATCCGGGGTGAGCATCGGGCGCAATTCTTCCTGAAGGGGACGGCGAGGCCGCGGATGCGTGAGCTGCTGCGTGACGCGCTGGCCAAAAACCCTGCGCTTCGCCGGCGCGTCAGGATCGACGTGGACCCTGTATCAATGCTTTGAGCTCAGTGCCCCAGGAACTGCGTCGGCTGGATCGGCGCCGGGGTGAAGCAGAGCACGAACATGATGAGCGCGAAGAGCGCCAGCCACAGGCGCTTGCGGTCGAGCGGGATGTGCTCGTCGATCGTGCGCGGGTGGCGGTAGCCGAAGGCCGCGACCATGATCGCGAGGAGCACCGCCCAGGCAATCCAGCTCACCGACAGGAACGTCAGCCCCAAGGTGACCGCCAGCATCGCGATGGTGACCTTCGTCGCGTGCCGGCCGATCACGGCGTAGGTGACGTGCCCACCGTCGAGCTGTCCGATCGGGAACAGGTTCAGCGCCGTGGCGAGGAGACCAAACCAGGCGGCGAACGCGACCGGGTGCAGGTTCAGTGAATAGCCGGCTGGCGTCGGCCCCCAGATCAGCCAGCTCGCCGCCTTGAACAGCAGCGGCTCACCCAGGGAGAATCCCTCGAAGCCGGGCGGCAGCGGGACCATTCGCGACATCCAGATGCCGAGAAACAGCGCCGGCACCGCCAGGACGAAGCCGGCGATCGGCCCGGCGATCCCGATATCGAAGAGCATTCGCTTGCTCGGAATCGGCTCACGGATCCGGATGAACGCGCCGAGCGTGCCGGTGAGCCCGAACGGGATCGGCAGGAAGTAGGGAAGCGAGGCGTCGACGTCGTAGTACCGGCAGGCGAAATAATGGCCGAATTCGTGCGCGCCGAGGATCAGCAGGATCGTCGCCCCGTACCACAGACCGCGAATGAAGAGCGGTAAGGTAAACTCCACCGGCCGTGCGAGAAAGTCGGTGGCGAAGGCGGCATACTGGCCGGCGCCTGCCAGCATCGTGCAGCCCACGGTGATGAGGAACAGCAGCACGTGCAGCCAGATGCGGTCGCGGAACTTGCCGGCCGCGCGGCCCGTGATGGGCGGAAGCGCCACCCGTTCGGGGAACCCGGCCGCTTCGAGCGGGGTCTGCTCGAAGAGGTGTTCCAGATCCTGGTCCAGGGCGCGATGAGGTTGGTGACGATCAGTCACTGAGGTGATCGGGTATCGAGGCGGCGCAGGCCAGAGCGCCTCCCTGATCTTACGCGAACGGCAAGACGGATGGGGAACTGGCCGCTGGTTACCCGATATTCTGCAGATCTTTACCGGGCTTGAAGCGAATCGTCCGTCCCGGCGGGATCCGCACTTCCTTGCCCGTGCGGGGGTTGCGGCCAATACCGCGCTTGCGGGGCTTCACCTGGAAGACGCCGAAACCGCGGAGCTCGATCCGTTCGCCGCGCTGCATGGAGACGCGCATGGCATCGAACACCGCGTCGACCGCCACTTCGGCTTTGACCTTGGTGATCTCAGCCACCTTGGACACCTCGTTGACAATGTCGACCTTGATCATGCGCCTGAGTCTCCGAAACTGGTAACTATCATAGGAAGTTGGACTTACGCTGTCAAGGCTGAGGCTGGATTAGACTGAACCGTGGCTAAACGTGATCGATCAGTCGTGCTGGTGGGCCGTCCGAACGTCGGCAAGTCCACCCTGTTCAACCGGCTGACCGGGAGCCGCCGAGCGATTGTGGCGCCCGTTCCGGGGACCACTCGCGACACCATCGCGCAGCCGGTCGTCTGGCGCGGGACGCAGTTTCAGCTCGTGGATACGGGCGGGATGTTCGGCGCGAGCCTCGACCCGCTGCACGATTTGGTCGTGGCGCACGGCCGCCGCGCGCTGGCCTCGGCCGACCTCCTCGTGCTCATCGTCGATGGCCGCGAAGGCATGGTCCCGGGCGACCAGGATATTTCGCAGGCTCTGCGCAGCCTCAACAAGCCGGTCATCGTCGTCATCAATAAGACGGACGACCGGCGCGCCCGCGATGGCGCTATGGAGTTCTACCAGCTCGGCTTCGAGCCGGTGATCGAAATCTCTGCCGAGCACGGCCAGGGGGTCGGCGACCTCCTGGACGTCATCGTCAACACGCTCCCACCGTCGCCAGCTCCGTCGACGAAACCGGAAGCGGCCGATCAGCCGGAGGAGCCGCACGCCGGCGAAGAGGACCGGCCTGCGTCGCTGCCCGGCGAAGTGAGCGTGGCGATCGTCGGCCGACCGAACGTTGGCAAGTCCTCGCTCGTGAATCGGTTGCTCAAGGAAGAGCGCGTGCTGGTGAGCGACATGCCGGGGACGACCCGCGACGCCGTCGACGCGCTGCTCAAATGGCACCGGCGGCAGTTCCGGATCGTCGACACGGCGGGCATCCGCCGGCCCGGGCGCGTCGCACGATCGGGGAAGGTGGAGGCGGTGGCCGTGCTCGTCGCGCGGCGCGCGATCGAACTGGTCGATATCGCCGTGCTGGTGCTCGACTCCGTCGAAGGGATCACCGACCAGGATGCGGCGATTGCGGGCGAGGCCGAGCGGCTCGGACGCGGCCTCATCATCGTGGCGAACAAGTGGGACCTGATGAAGGAGCGCGGGCCGGACGCCGCGAAGACGTTCGACGAGGACCTGCGCTTCCGGCTCAAGTTCCTCGACTACGTGCCGGTGCTGCACATCTCCGCGCGGACAGGCGAGCGGGCGCCGAAGCTGCTCGAGATGATCGATCGCGTGGCGGACGCGCGGAAGCGGCGCGTGCCGACCTCTGAATTGAACAAGTTCATCGAAGCGGTGACGGCCGTGCATCCGCCGGCGAGCCCGGGACGCAAGCACGTGCGGATTCTGTATGCCGCGCAGACTGCCGTCGCGCCGCCCACGATCGTCTTCTTCACGAACGTGGCGACGACCTTTCATTTTTCGTACGAGCGCTTCCTGGCCAACCAGATCCGGGAGTCGTTCGGGTTTGCGGGGACGCCGATCCGGCTGCACGTGCGGCGTCGGGCCAAGTAGCCTGCATGCTATACTTTGACGCGAGCCATGGGTGAGCCTCCGGTGGAGATTCCCAATCGTGCGCTCTTCAAGGCGACCGAGGTCTGCGAAATCGCGCGGCTGCAGCCCTACGTGCTGCGCTCGTGGGAGACGGAGTTTCCCGGGCTGGGCGTGCAGAAAGCGGGCGGTGGAGGACGCGTGTACCGGCGCGCCGATCTGGAGCGGGTGCTCCGGATCAAGCACCTGCTGCTCGTCGATGGCCTGACGCTCGCCGGCGTGCGGCGTCGGCTCGAGACCGAGGAGACGCCGGTGGCGGACGGCGTGCCGCTCGACGACCTGCTCGGACGCAATGCGCGCGAGCGGATCGTCGGCGTGAAGAAGGGCCTGCGCTCGCTGCTCGACATGCTGTCGTCGCGACCGGCCGACGCCCGGGTGATCGCGGCCGGCGAGTACGAGCTCACGGCGCCCGCCACGCCTGGCGAGGCCGCGCGAGCAGCGGTCCGGAAGCCGGCGCCGGCGGCCACCGCCATGGCGAGCTCGCGCAAGGCCAGCTCCACCCGCCGCCCCGCCCGTCCGGCGAAGCCCTCCAAGCCGGCGGCCCGCGGCAAGCGCAAGCACGCCTCAGCGTAGTCTTTCGGGATGTAGCGCAGCCTGGTAGCGCACCTGACTGGGGGTCAGGGGGTCGCAGGTTCGAATCCTGTCATCCCGACCAATTTTGACGCCTTTCGGTGGGACGGGGGTAACATCGGGGTAACTCAGCCGATTCCATTTCCGCGTCGCGCTCCCGCTCGTAAGCGCAATCGACGCATTCTCAACGCTCAAAGCA
>JANWLS010000058.1 GCA_025450765.1 Vicinamibacterales bacterium
AGACCTATCACATCGTGCCCTACGGCGTCGACAAGGGATCGGAACCGATCGATTACGATGCGCTGGCGGCCAGCGCCCGCGAAGCCCGCCCCAAGCTCATCATCGGCGGCGGCAGCGCCTACCCGCGCATCTTTGATTTCCCGCGCATGCGCGCCATCGCAGACGAGGTCGGCGCCCTCCTGCTCATCGACATGGCACACTTCGCTGGTCTGGTCGCCGGCGGTGTGCATCCTTCGCCCGTGCCCCACGCGCAATTTGTCACCACCACCACGCATAAAACTTTGCGCGGCCCCCGCGCCGGCATGATCCTCTGCCAGCAGCCCTATGCCGCTGCGGTGGACAAGTCAGTCTTCCCCGGCCAGCAGGGTGGCCCGCTCGTCCACATCATCGCCGCCAAGGCGTTTTGCCTCAAAGAGGCGGCGGAACCGGCGTTCTCGGTCTACCAGCGCCAGGTCGTCGCCAACGCCAAGCGCCTCGCCTCGGTGCTCTCCGCGTCGGGGTTCCGCCTCGTGAGCGGCGGCACCGACAATCACCTGATGCTCGTCGACGTCTTCTCGCGCGGGCTCACCGGCAAGGTGGCGGAAGCGGCGCTCGGCAAGGCGGGCATCACGGTCAACAAGAACGCGATTCCCTTCGATCAGAATCCGCCCATGGTCGCCAGCGGCATCCGCGTCGGCACGCCGGCGATCACGACGCGCGGCATGCGCGAGCCGGAAATGGACATCGTCGGCGAGCTCATCACGCGGGCCCTGGCGTCACCGGACGATGACCGCGCCCTCGCGATGGTCCGGACGGAAGTCGAAAACCTGTGTCGGAACTTCCCGCTCTACCCCGATCGCCAGCCCTGACGATCCTGCAGGCGTCCACGATCGACGCCTTCGCCGACGGGGGCCGGCTGGCGTCGGCCCTGCCGGATTTCGAACCGCGCCCGGCGCAGCGGGCGATGGCGCGCGCGGCGGCTGATCTGATCGACCAGGGCGGCATCCTGCTCGCCGAGGCGGGAACCGGCACCGGCAAGACGCTCGCCTATCTCGTGCCGGCCATCCTCAGCGGGCGCCGCGTGCTCGTCTCGACCGGGACCAAGAACCTTCAGGAACAGATTTTCTTCAAGGACCTGCCGATCCTTCGCGAGGCGCTCGGCGTCCCGTTCACCGCGACCTGCATGAAGGGCCGCGGCAATTATCTCTGCCTGCATCGCTTCGAACAGTTCCGGCAGGATGTCGCGCCGGCGATGCCGGGCTTTGGACGGCCGGAGCTCGAAGTGTTCGTGCCGATCATCGCCGACTGGGCGGCGCGAACGGAGACGGGCGACCGCGCGGAAATCGCCGATCTGCCGGAAGACCTCCCATTCTGGAACGACATCTCGGCGACGGCCGACACGTGCCTCGGCTCGAGCTGTCCTCGCTATACCGAGTGCTTCGTCACGCGCCTCCGCCAGCGTGCCGCCGAGTCGGACGTCGTGATCGTCAATCACCACCTGCTCTGTGCCGACGCCGCCGTCCGCCAGCACTCCTTCGGCGAAGTCATTCCCGAGTGCCACGTCGCCATCGTCGATGAAGCCCACCAGCTCGAAGACGTCGCGACGCAGTACTTCGGGATCAGCGTGAGCAACTATCGCGTCGAGGATGTCGCGCGCGATGCCGACAAGCTGATGGCGGCCGGCATCAACGCGGAAGCCGCTGCCGGTCTCCGGCAGGCGATCGATCGGGTGCGCGACGGCGGCCGGCGGTTCTTTGCCGATGTGCAGCTGGCGCGTGGGGCGGCATCGGGCCGATACGCGGCGGACGAACGCGTGCGCCTCGCGGCCGGATCGCTGCTCGAGGCGGCCGACAGCGCGGGCGCGCTCGTCTCTGCGCTGGACCGGCTCGAAAGCGAGCTGGCGCTGCTCACGATCGGCACGGAATCGAGCCAGGCCGCCCGCCCCGGCGACGATGCCCTGAGCGTGGCGCGGCGCGCGGGCGAGCTGCGCAATGAGCTGCGGTTCGTGATGAGGGCCGACGATCCCGCGTACGTGTACTTTCTGGAGCGCCGTGGACGCGGCGGCGTCTTTCTGCGCGCTTCACCGATCGACGTGTCGGCGATCGTCCGCGAACTGCTGCTGGATCGGGTGCACGGGACGCTGCTCACGTCGGCCACGCTCACCGTGGACGGCTCGTTCGACTACATCCGCGGACGGCTGGGGATCGGGCGGGCCGAAGAGATCCGGCTCCCGTCCGAGTTCGATTTCAGTCGCCAGGCGCTCCTCTATCTGCCGCGACGGATGCCCGATCCGCGCTCGCCGCAGTTCGCCGATGCCGCGGCGCGGGAAGTCGTCGAGATTCTCACGCGCACGCGCGGCCGCGCCTTCACGCTCTTCACCAGCTACGCGATGCTGCGGGCCGTCCACGCGCTGGCGGAGCGGGCGCTCGACTTTCCGATCTTCGTGCAGGGCACGATGCCCAGGTCGGCGCTGCTGGAGCGGTTCCGCGACACGCCGAATGCGGTGTTGATGGCGACCTCGAGCTTCTGGCAGGGCGTCGACGTCGCCGGCGAAGCGCTCAGCTGCGTGATCATCGACAAGCTGCCGTTCGCATCGCCGGGCGATCCGATCACCGCGGCGCGAATCGAGGCGCTGCGCGCCGCCGGGGGCGAGCCGTTTGCTGACTATCAGGTCCCGCTCGCGATCCTGACGCTCTTGCAGGGACTGGGCCGCCTGATCCGCCACCGCCGCGACCGCGGCGTGCTGGCTGTGCTGGATCCTCGCCTCCAGTCGAAGCCTTACGGGCGGCGCTTTCTCGCCTCCATGCCTGACGCGCCGGTCACCAGCGATCTGAATGCGATCGAGCGGTTCTTCGGCCCCGCGATGTAAACTGCATCAGGATCCTGCCATGAAGCGGCTGGCGCTCGCATTCGCACTCCTTGGATACCTGGCCGGGGCGGCGGCAGCCGCGCCGCCGCCACTGAGCGGCGGGATCCGCGGCGACGTACGCAACGGCGTCGCGCAGCCGCTGTCGGCCGCCGAGGTCACCGTCGATGCGCAGGACGGCGTCACGCGGCACGAGAGGACGCGCACCGACGCGAGCGGCCGGTTCGCCCTCGAGGGGCTGCCCGCCGGGCGCTACACGATCACGGCGCAGGCGCCTTCGCTCACCCCGCAATCCTTCGACGTCATCGTCCTCCCCGGCCAGACGGCCGATGTATCATTCCAGCTCCTCGTCGATCCCGCCGCGGCCTACCAGGAGCGGCTGGCGCGAGAGGCCGAACGGCAGCGGCTCGTCGCCTCGGCGCTCCAGCGCAGCGCGACGTCTGATTTCGCCGGCGCCGTCAAGCAGTTGCGGCAGTCGATCGCGCTGGCGCCCGACTGCGCCGTCTGTTATTTCGAGTTGGCGGAAGCGCAGGGCCGGCTCGGCGATCCCGCGTCGGCCGAGCACTCGTACCGACAGGCCATTGCGCTGAACGACGAGTACGCGCAGGCGTATGGCGCGCTGGCGAGTCTTTACAACACGCAGCACGATTTCGCGCAGGCCGTGGCCGTCGGCACGCGGGCCGCGGATCTCGCCGAGCGTCTCGCGCCGGATCTGGCGCCGCTCTACCGCTACAACGAAGGCGTGTACCTCTGGAACGCCGGCCGTGTCGACGAGGCGCGGCAGGTCTTCGAGCAGGTGCTCCGGCGGGATCCGGGCAATGCGGACGCGCATTTCGAGTTGGCGCTCGCGTTGATCAACGCGCACGATGTCGCGGGCGCGCGTGAGCACCTGGAACAGTATCTGAAGCTCGCGCCGACCGGCCGGGACGCGGCGAGGGCCCGCGCGCTGCTCGCAGGATTGGGACAATGACGGCCGAGGCGGAACGATTGGAGCGGATTCGGACCCGGATGGCTCGCGCGGCCCGCGCGAGCGGGCGGGATCCCGCCGACGTCCGGCTCGTGGCGGTCTCCAAGACCTTCGACCTATCCCACATTCGTGCGGTCGCGGCCGCCGGGCAGGTCGATTTTGGCGAAAATCGGGTGCAAGAGGCCCTGCAGAAGATCGAGCCATCAGCCGATCTTCAGATCAGGTGGCATCTCATCGGCCATCTGCAGTCCAACAAGGCCCGGAAGGCCGCGGCGGTGTTCACCATGATTCACTCGGTGGACTCGGTGTCGCTGCTCAAGCTGTTGGACGCGGCCGCGAGCGAGGCGGGGACCACGCCGGAGTTGCTGGTGCAGGTGGACCTGGCGGGCGAGGCGACCAAGCATGGCGCGCCGCCGGGAAGCGTCCGAGAAATCGTCGAGGCGGGGGGAGCCTGCCGCGCGGCGCGGCTCGTCGGGCTCATGCTGCTGCCTCCACTCGCCGAAGATCCTGAGGAGGCGCGCCCATGGTTCCGCCGCCTCCGCGAGGTTCGCGAATGGCTCGCCGCCGACGGCGTCCCGGCACCGATGCTCCGGGAATTGTCGATGGGGATGAGCGGCGACTTCGAGGTCGCCGTCGAGGAAGGGGCGACACTCATTCGCGTGGGCCGCGCAATCTTCGGGGCACGACCGGCCGCGACGGCGGGGGATCATGTTTGATCCGGCGCTGACGGCTTCATCCGACGCACGGCGCCCGGCATCGCCGGTGCCGGCCTTGTCGAAAGGGACGGGAGAAACGTACATGAAGGTGACTCCGCTCGACGTTCGCCAGCAGCGCTTCCGTAAAGGCTTCCGCGGATTCGACCGCGTGGAGGTCACCTCGTTCCTGGCCGAGCTCGCCGACGACTACGAGCAGGCGCTGCGCGAAGCCGACCGGCTGCGGCAGGACTTGAGCAAGATGGAAGCCGTGCTCACCGAGCATCGCGAGCAGGAGCGGAATCTCCGGAACACGCTGCTGACGGCGCAGCGGCTCGCCGACGAAATCCGGCAGAACGCGGAGACCGAGGCCCAGCGGATCATCCGTGAGGCCGAGGGGCGGTCGGACCTACTGCTCCAGAAGACGCAGGGCCGGCTCGAAGACGTGCAGCGCGAGATCGACGGCCTGAAGTTGAAGCGCCGCGACGCGGAGACCACGATCGAGTCGACGATTTCGGCGCTGCGCAACACGCTCGATTTCGTGCGCGAGCAAGACGAACGCGAGCGCGAGGAGAAGGTCCTGCTGCACCGGCCCCGCCATACGGAACCGGCGGCCGCCCCGGCTCGCGCCGATTTGCCCGCCGCGGCGCCGATGCCGCTCCGGCCGAGCACGGCGCAGTCGTAAGGGGCATCAGGCCACGGGCTTCCTGCCCACTCTGGCTGCGTGAGCCATGCTCCTGCGGGTTCGCGTCACGCCGCGCGCAGGCCGGAGCGAGATCGCCGGCGTGCGCGACGGCGTGCTGCTCGTCCGGCTCGCGGCCGCGCCTGTCGAGGGCGCGGCCAACGCCGCCCTCATCGAGCTCCTCGCCGACAAGCTGAACCTGCCGAAACGCGCGATCCGACTCGCGCGCGGCGAGCGGTCGCGCGACAAGCACGTTGAGATCGATGGTACCGCCCTCGACGAGATCGCCCGCCGCCTCGATGTGCCGCTGGTCGGATAGCGCCGATCGGCGCACCATGCTAAACTAGTCGACGACTGGTTGATATATGGAGGCTCGCGTGGCTGCGATTAGTGCATTCGAAGCCAAGACCCGATTCGGCGAATTGCTCGACCGGGTGGCCCGTGGCGAGGAGGTCGTCATCACCCGGCACGACAAGCCGGTGGCCCGCATCATCCCCGAAGGTGCGCCGCGCCTGGCGGAGGTCCGCCGCAGCGTCCAGGGGCTGCGGGACCTGCAGCAGCGGATCGCGAAGCGTACACGGGGAACGGCTTCGCTTTCCGATCGAGACGTCCGCTCGGCGATCGACGAAGGCCGGTTGTGATCATCTCGTTCGTCGCCGACGCCTCCATCGCGGTGGGCTGGATACACCCCGCCCAGGCAACGGCCGAGACTGCGGCGATGTTGGACGCGATCGAGACGGGGGCCCTCGTCGAAGTGCCGGCGCTCTGGCCCCTTGAAGTGGCCAACGCGCTCACGGTGCTCGTGCGTCGACGCAAGCTCACCGCCGAGGATCGCGAGACCGCGCTCGGATGGTTTCGCAACCTGCCCTTCAGGATCGATCATGAGATGAGCGCGCTGGCGCTCACGACCTTGTCCCTCCTCGCCTCGACACACAACCTGTCTGTTTACGATGCGGCCTATCTGGAGCTCGCCCAGCGCCGCAAGCTGATGTTGGGCTGCAAGGATGGCCCCCTTCGGACGGCCGCGCGCGCATCCGGCGTGTCGGTCTGGTCGTAGCGTCCTCCCAGTTCCACGTTCGCGTTCCTGATCACGGCTGGTGTCTCCAGCGCGTTTGACGAAGCCTGCAACGCCCTGACATGATCGGGATCTTTGTATGGTTCACGCAGACTTCCTGATCGAGCACGCCACGACGCTCGTCACCTGCGCCGGACCGGCGCCGCGCCGCGGCGCGGCCCAGCGCGAGATCGGCGCGCTCCCGGACGCCACCGTCGCCTCGTTCCAGGGCCGCATCGTCTTCGCCGGCCCGGCCGACGACGCGAAGCGGGCCGTCACGGCGACTCCTGACGCCACCCGTCTCGAGGCGCGCGGATGTACGGTGCTCCCTGGCTTCGTCGATCCGCACACGCACGTGGTCTACGGCGGCGATCGCCGCGACGAGCTTCGCCGCCGGCTGGCGGGCGCGACCTACGCGGAGATCGCCGCGGCCGGCGGCGGCATCGTGTCGACCGTGCGGGCCACGCGCGAAGCCAGCGAGGACACCCTCGCCGCGTCGATGAAGACCCGCCTCGACGAGATGCTCCGGCAGGGAACGACGACGTGCGAGGCGAAGAGCGGCTATGGACTGACGCCTGAATCCGAGCTGAAGATGCTGCGCGTGATCGCGCGGGTGGCGCGCGAGCACCCAATGGAGATCTCCCCCACGTTCCTGGGTGCGCACGAAATCCCGGTTGAATACCGCTCCCGCCGCGAGGAGTACGTCCGCCAGGTGATCGACGAGATGATCCCGGCCGTCAAGGCTGAAGGCCTGGCCGAGTGGTGCGATGTCTTCTGCGAGACCGGCGTGTTCACGCCCGAGGAATCGCGTCGCATCCTCGAGGCGGGCGCGGCCGCCGGCCTCCGGCCGCGGATCCACGCGGACGAGCTCGCGGCGAGCGGCGGCGCCCGCGTGGCCGCCGAGGTAGGTGCCCGATCGGCCGATCACGTGCTGTTCGTCGATGAGCAGGTCGCCGGCGCCATGGCGAAGGCCGGAGTCGTGGCGACCCTCCTGCCGATCGCGTCGTTCTACCTGAAGCTGGGGCGGTTTGCGCCCGCGCGGCTCTTCATCGAATCGGGCGTGCCGGTGGCCCTCGCGACCGACATCAATCCGGGCGGCGGGCTCTCAGCCTCGATGCCGTTTGCGATTGCGCTCGGCTGCTTTGCGATGAACCTGACGCTGGAGGAGGCGATCGTCGCCGCCACGATCAACGCCGCCTATGCGATCGATCGCCACGATCGCGTGGGAAGCCTGGAAGCGGGCAAGCAGCTCGATGCCGTGCTGATCGAGGGCGATCCGATCGACCTGATTCGAATCGGCGCGAAGACGATCCGGACGGTGGTGAAGAAGGGGCGGGTCGTTCACTCCGTCTGATGGAAGATGCGGTCCCAGCGGGTACGCGTGAAGAAGTGCGTCACGACCGACCCGATCCCCTTCACGGAGTCGCCGAGCCCGCTCTCCTCGTAGTCCTGGCTGGTCGCTTCGTACGACCAGTAGACCATCATCGCGTTCCCCTTGATGGAGTCGCGCGGCAGGAAACCCCAGTAGCGGCTGTCTTCCGAGTTGTCGCGGTTGTCGCCCATCACGAAATACTCGTCGGTCGGCACCGTGACGGGACCGTAATTCTCACGCACGTCGTACGACGTCGTTTCCGACAGCTCCGGCGGGCCGGTCGGCGGCTGCAGGAAGTGCACGTAGGGCTCGGTCAGCTCCTTGCCGTTGATGAAGATGCGCTTGTTCCGCATCTCCACGGTCTCGCCCGGCAGGCCGATGACCCGCTTGATGAAATCGCGGCTCGGCTCCTCGGGATACTTGAAGACGATGATGTCACCGCGGCGCGGATTGCGCTCGGGCAGGAGCGTCCGCTCGAGCGACGAGCCCGACGGCCCCAGCATGAACTTGTTCACCAGCAGATGGTCGCCGATGAGGAGCGTGTTCTCCATCGATCCAGTCGGGATCTTGAACGCCTGGACGATGAAGGTGCGGATGAAGAGCGCGAGGATGACGGCGATGACGATCGACTCGAAGTACTCGCGACCGGTCGACTTCTGAAAGGACGCCATGATGTCCGGCGGCGGCCGCCGCCTATTCTCCCACCTTCAGGATGGCGAGAAACGCCTCCTGTGGAATCTCGACGCGCCCGACCCGCTTCATCCGCTTCTTGCCTTCCTTCTGCTTCTCGAGCAGCTTGCGCTTGCGCGTGATGTCGCCGCCGTAGCACTTGGCGAGCACGTTCTTCCGGAGCGCCTTCACCGTTTCGCGCGCCACGATCCGTCCGCCGATCGCCGCCTGGATGGCCACCTCGAACATCTGGCGCGGGATGAGCTCGCGCATCTTCGCGGCGAGCGCCTTGCCGCGCTCGTATGCCGTCTCGCGGTGCACGATGGTCGACAGCGCATCGATCGGGTCGCCGTTGACGAGGATATCGAGCTTGACCAGCGGCGAGGGCCAGTAGCCGGTCACATGATAGTCGAGCGAGGCGTAGCCGCGCGAGGTCGTCTTGAGCCGGTCGTAGAAGTCGAGCACCACTTCGTTGAACGGCAGCTCGTAGGTGACGAGGACGCGGTCGGTCGAGATGTACTCGAGCGACTTCTGGACGCCGCGCTTCTCCTGACAGAGCTGCAGGATGCCGCCGACGTGCTCGGCGGGCGTCATGATCATCGCCGTGATCACCGGCTCCTCGATCTTCGCGATGCGGCCCGCATCCGGCAGCTTGGCCGGGCTGTCCACTTCCACCACGTCCCCGTCGGTCGTCGTCACCCGGTACAATACGCCCGGCGCCGTCGTCACCAGGTCCATGTTGAATTCGCGCTCGAGCCGCTCCTGCACGATTTCCATGTGCAGCAGGCCGAGGAAGCCGCAGCGGAAGCCGAAGCCGAGCGCCGCCGACGTCTCCGGTTCGTAGAAGAAGGACGCGTCGTTCAGCCGGAGCTTTTCGAGGGCGTCGCGCAGCTCGGGATACTGGTGGCCTTCGACCGGGTACAGCCCGGCGAAGACCATCGGCTTCAGCTCCTTGAAGCCGGGGAACGGCTCGGCGGTCGGGCGCGCCGCTTCGGTGATCGTGTCGCCGATCCGCGCATCCGCGACGTTCTTGATCCCGGCGGCGATGAAGCCGACCTCGCCCACGCCGAGCTCCTGCACCAGCACCGGCTTCGGGGTGAACGTGCCGACCTCGTTCACCTCGTGGTCCTGGCCGGTCGCCATCAGGCGGACCTTCATCCCGGGCCTGATGCTCCCGTCGATGATGCGCATGACGATGAGCACGCCGCGATAGGCGTCGTACCAGGAATCGAAGATGAGGGCCTTGAGCGGCGCGTCGGGCGAGCCACCGGGCGGCGGGATCCGCGCCACCACGGCTTCGAGTGTCTCCCGGGTGCCGGTGCCGACTTTCGCGCTCGTGAGCATCGCGCCCGAGGCATCGAGCCCGATGATGTCCTCGATCTGGCGCTTCACCTCGTCTGGCTGCGCGCCGGGCAGGTCAATCTTGTTGATGACCGGGATGATCTCCAGGTCGTTCTCGACCGCGAGGTACGCGTTGGCCAGCGTCTGCGCCTCGACGCCCTGCGACGCGTCGATGAGGAGGAGCGCGCCCTCGCACGCCGCCATCGAGCGGGTCACTTCGTACGAGAAATCGACGTGCCCCGGCGTGTCGATCAGGTTCAGGACGTAGCTGTCCCCCGCCGCGCTCTTGAACATGAGGCGCACGGGATGCGCCTTGATCGTGATCCCGCGCTCCCGCTCGAGGTCCATCGTGTCGAGGACCTGCGCCTCCATCTCGCGCGCCTGGAGGGCGCCGGTGAGCTCGAGAAAGCGATCGGCCAGCGTCGACTTGCCGTGGTCGATGTGGGCGATGATCGAGAAGTTTCGGATGAAGCGCTGGTCCATCACCGATCGGCCAATCCGACCCACCGCTGCGGATACACCGGACCCACATAGTCGGCGCGCGGCCGCATCAGGCGGTTGTTGGCGTACTGCTCCATGACGTGCGCCGTCCAGCCGGAGACACGGCTCACCGCGAAGATCGGCGTGAACAGATCGATCGGGATGCCGAGCACGTAATACGTGGACGCCGAGTAGAAGTCGACGTTCGGATAGAGCTGCTTGTCGGCGAGCACGAGCGCCTCGATCCGCTGCGACATCTCGAACCAGGCGGTCTGGCCCGCGCGTTCGCCGAGCTCACGCGACATCCGCCGCAGGTGCGTCGCCCGCGGATCCTCGGTGCGATAGACGCGATGCCCGAAGCCGGGGACCTTCTCCTTGCGCGCCAGCTTCGCGCGAATCGCGCCTTCGACGCGCTCGGGTGAGGCGTCCGCGCCGATGTCGAGCAGCATCTTCATCACTTCGGCGTTCGCGCCGCCGTGGAGCGGCCCCTTGAGCGTGCCGACCGCCGCGACGATCGCCGAATACATGTCGGTGAGCGTGGCCGCGGCCACGCGCGCCGCGAAGGTCGACGCATTCAGCTCGTGATCGGCGTGCAGCACGAGCGCGATATCGAACGCGCGGGTCTCGAGGGCGCCCGGCCGCCGTCCGGTCAGCATGTACAGGAAATTCGCCGCGTGGCCGAGCGCCGGATCGGGATCGATCGGCCCGCCACCCGCGTCGAGCCGGCCGAGCGTCGCGACGAGGCTCGCGGTCTGCGCCGTCAATCGGATCGCCTTGCGTCGCTGGGCCTGCGGCGCCGGGTCGTTCGCTTCCTGGTCGCAATGCGCGAGCGCCGAGGTGAGCGTCCGCAGCGCGTCCATCGCGTCGACGCGCGGCAGCATGCGCATCAGCCGGAGGACGCCTTCCGGCAACGCGCGCGCGGCGGCGAGTTGCGACGTGACATCGCCGAGCTCGGCCCGGCTCGGCAGCCGGCCGTTCCACAGCAGGAAGCAGACTTCCTCGAACGACGCCTTGCCGGCGAGGTCGTGAATGTCGTAGCCGCCGTACGCGAGCACGCCGCGCGGCCCGTCGATGAAACAGATGCGCGAGCTGGTGGCGACGACGTCCTCGAGCCCGGCCTTCGGCTTGACTTCAGCAGTCATCAGTGTGTGCCGACGTTCACCGCGGATGGCGTGTCGCCGGTGGCGGCGGATGCCCCCATCGGCCCCATCTGCGCGTAGCGCAGGAAGAGCTGGCCCCAGGGCGTGTTCGCGCACCACTGCTCGAAGGTGTGGCGGTCGCGGGCCGGCCCGCGGTAGAAGTCGTGGTAGACCTCGCTGCCGGCGATGAAGACGTTGACGAGTGGTGTCCGGAAGAAGATGTTCTGGATCGGCTTGAGCGGCCCGAACCACATGATGTCGCCCACGCGGGACGCGCCGTTGTCGCCGACCGTGAAGCCCCAGCGCTCCGCGGCGGCGTCGGTATCGCCGACGATCTCGATATCCCGCGGATCGCCGACGCCGAGGCGATCCTCGTGCGCGAGCCGGATGTACTCCAGGCTCATCGGATCGAACCCCATCAGCCGCGCGGCGACCGCGTCAATCGCCACCTGGTCGGCCGACGCGAGCATGACGTTCTTCACCACCGGAAACATGGTCCGCGGACCGGGACCGTTTCCGGCCGTGGTGCCGTCCATGATCGCGAAGATCCCCGGATGGATTTCCTTCTGGATCGCGAGCAGGTCGACGAGCGTCTCGTGGATCCACGAGTGGGTGTAGTGCCGCTTCGTGTTCAGCAGGCCGCCGAACGCATTCTTCATCGCGCCGGTCGTCGTGGTGTAGATGTGGCACTTCACCGTCGGCAGGTGGATGATGTTGCGCCCGACGAAGTAGTCCGGGATGTAGATGCCTTCCGGATAGATCCGGTTCAGCACCCGCATGCGCGCCTTCGGCTGGTAGTGGATCCACCGCATGTCCTCGGGCTTGAAGTTGTAGAGGACCGGGATCCCGTACTGCTGAAAAATCGGGACGTAGTGATTGAGGTCTTCGCCCTTGAACGCGTTGGTGACGACCGTCTTGTTCTGCACGCACACGAGCTCGTCGAACCCGCGGCGCTGCAGCGCCTGCACCGTCCCTTCGAGCTGCCACGGCGTGGTGTTGGCCGCCGGGAAGGGGAAGTGCCAGGAGATGTTGTCCTTGAGGATCGTGCCGCGGCCGGCGGTGAGGGCGTCGGTCAGGCCGCCCAGCTCGACCAGCCGGTCGATGTCTTCGAGAATGGAGTCCGAGGAGACTCGCAGGATGGCAACTTTGGATTTCATGATGATCGTCAGTCTTCAGTCTACGGTCTTCGGTCCCGAATGGGCCACCCGACTGGACCGCAGCCCGGAGACCGGAGACTGGAGCCGTGCTACTTCCCGCTGGCGACCTGCGTCTTCAGCGCGATCGGGTCGCTGGCGAACTGCTGCATGATCGACAGCAGGCCGGTATAGAGGAAGCCGATCTGGAACAGCAGCAGGAACGGCAGCGTGCCATAGATCTGGTTGGCGAGCGCGTAGAAGACGGTGCCGGTGAAATACAACCCGAGCGCCAGCTCGATGAGCGGCTGCACGGCCACCTGCTGGCGGTATTTCCGCCCCATCCAGTCGTCGCCGTCCGATTCGATGCCGTATTTCGGCGTCCGGTTGAAATCGCTCTGCTTGTTGAGGAGCGCCTCGAACACCGCCCGCGTGTTGTTCACCGACAGGCCGATGCCGATCGAGAGCAGGAACGGCAGATATTTCAGCCGCGCAATCCAGTCGGTGTGAATCTCGCGCTGGCACACCATGTAGAAGTTGGTGACCGACAGCGTCGCCGCCAGGAACAGCGGGAAGTCGATCAGCAGCATCTCCGACCAGCCCATGTTGTAGCGGATCACCATCGCCGGAAACATCAGCAGCGACAGGATCATCATGAGCGGGTAGTTGAAGTTGGCCGTCAGGTGCATGAAGGCTTCGGCCTTCACCTTGAGCGGCACCGGCGCGCGCAGGATCCGCGGCAGCAGCTTGCGGCAGGTCTGGATCGAGCCCTTGGCCCAGCGATGCTGCTGCGACTTGAACGCGTTCATCTCGACCGGCACTTCCGCCGGCGCGATGAGGTCCGACAGGAAGACGAAGCGCCAGCCGAGGAGCTGCGCGCGATAGCTCAGGTCGAGATCCTCGGTGAGCGTATCGTGCTGCCAGCCGCCGGCCGAATCGATCGCCGCGCGGCGCCAGACGCCCGCCGTGCCGTTGAAGTTGAAGAAACGACCCGACCGATGGCGGCCGCCGTGCTCGAGGACGAAGTGGCCGTCGAGCAGAATCGCCTGGATCTTGGTCAGGAGCGAGTAGTCCTGGTTGATGTGTCCCCAGCGCGCCTGCACCATCCCGACCTGCCGATCGCCGAAGTGCGGCATCAGGCGCATCAGGAAATCCGGCGTCGGCAGGAAGTCCGCATCGAAGATCCCGATGTACTCGCCGCGCGCCGTCTCGAGCCCCGCCTCGAGCGCCCCCGCCTTGAAGCCGCGCCGGTCGGTGCGATGCAAGTACTTGATGTCGAACCCCTGCGCCGCGTGGCGCCGGACGGCGAGCTCCGCAATTTCCCGTGTCTCGTCGGTCGAGTCGTCCA
Organism: Vicinamibacterales bacterium; assembly: GCA_025450765.1. Classification (GTDB taxonomy): domain Bacteria; phylum Acidobacteriota; class Vicinamibacteria; order Vicinamibacterales; family CAVVIG01; genus JAGWRA01. The sequence continues at coordinate 13,723 of JANWLS010000058.1, forward strand.
GCACCTGGATTTCGAGGCGGTCGCGCGGATAGTCCAGCCGGCACACCGTGTCGATCAGGCGATCGACGACGTACATCTCGTTGTAGATGGGGAGCTGGATCGTGACCGTCGGTAATTCGTCGAGCGAGCCGGTCGGTTTCGGTTCGTTGTCCCGGTGCTTCATGTAGAGATACACGAGCAGGTACCGGTGCCACCCGTAAACCGCGAGAATGATCAAGACGAAAAAATATGAGGCGAGGAGCAGCGTGTCAGCGGGGGTCATAAGGCCGGAGATCCGGGAACGGACACAATCGGTCATTATATAGACGGCCTCCGCAAAGTCAATTTCGACAAGGCGTTCCCATGACTCCCTCTCAACTGCGTGAATTGCTCGAAGGTGTCCGGCTCGGCTCGGTCGACACCGCCGACGCCTGCGGCCAGATCCTGGACGTGCTCCGGGAGCCGCCGCTCGCCGACCTCGGCTTTGCCCGCGTCGACCACCACCGCGCCATCCGGCAGGGTTTTCCCGAAGTGATCCTGGGATCCGGCAAGACACCTGAGCAGATCGCGGCGATCGCGGAGGCCATCGCCGGACGCGGCGAAACGCTCCTGGTCACCCGGACGTCCCCGGCGGCCTACGAAAAGGTTCGTGCGCTCGTCCCGGATGCGGTGTTTCACGCAGAAGCGCGAATTATCTCGTGCGAACGGCAAGCTCTCCCGCAGGGACACGGCACCCTGCTGGTGGTCGCGGCTGGCACCTCGGACCTGCCTGTGGCCGAGGAGGCCGCCGTAACCGCCCAGGTCATGGGAAATCCGGTCGAGCGGCTCTACGACGTCGGCGTGGCCGGCATCCATCGCCTGCTGAGCCAGCATGAGCGCCTCACCGCCGCCCGCGTCATCATCGTCGTAGCCGGCATGGAGGGGGCGCTCCCGAGCGTCGTGGCCGGCCTGGTCCACGTCCCGGTGCTGGCGGTGCCCACGTCGGTGGGCTACGGCGCCAGTTTTGGCGGCCTTGCGGCGCTTCTCGGGATGCTGAACAGCTGTGCTTCGGGCCTGTCGGTGGTCAATATCGATAACGGATTCGGGGCGGCGACGGTGGCGAGCCTGATCAACCACCTTTAGGGGCACAAAAGACCGCCTTTACGGGGCCTGGCGACCTATTGCGGGGCGTGCTACACTTAACGGTTTCTTTTTCCCGGAGCACCCCTCCCCGCCATGCTCGACCGCCAGATGTCCGTCATGCACGCTGGCCTTTTGCGCTCGATCGAGCTCGAACGAGTGCTCGAGGCAGTGCGCAGCTTCGCGCTGACGCCCTTTGGCGTCGCGCGGCTGACGGACCTGCAGCCGGCACCCGACCGGGCGACGGTCGCCCGCCGCCTGGCGGAAACGACGGAGGGCGTCCGCTTCGCCGATCGCCACGGGCGCCTGCCGCTCCGGGCGGCTGAGGATCTTCCCCACTGGCTGGAGGCGCTCGCCTCGCCTGGCCAGGCCCTCGAGCCGCTGTTTCTCGTCGGCATCGTCGATTTTCTGGAGTCAGTTGCCCTCTCGTGCACGGCCATCAAGGGCGCCGACTCGGTTCCACTGCTGGGCGACCTGGCGGCCCGCACCGCGGGGTTCACGCACGAAATGGCCGGCGTCCGGCGGGCGATCGCCCCGACCGGCGAGGTGCTCGACGATGCCAGCCCGCGCCTGCGAGCCCTTCGCGAGCGCTTGCGCCGGCAGCGCGCGCATCTCCGCGAAACGCTCGAATCGTTCCTGCGCGGCCGCGACAGTTCCCGGTACCTGCAGGAGCAGGTGATCACGGACCGCAACGGCCGCTACGTGCTCGTCGTCAAATCCGAGCATCGCGGCTCGATGCCGGGCATCGTCCACGGGGCGTCCACGAGCGGCGCGAGTGTGTTCGTCGAGCCAATGGCGACCGTGGAGATCAACAACGAGGTAGTCGCGCTCGGCGACGAAGAGGCCGAAGAGATCCATCGCATCCTGCTCGAGCTCTCGGATCGATTTCGCGAGCGCATGGCGGACGTGCGGCGCACGGTCGATGCCGCAGGCGAGCTCGACGAGATTCAGGCGAAAGCCCAGTTCGCGCGTCTCACGGATGCCTGCGCCCCGGAACTCGTCGACGCCGGCTTTGAACTGCGAAGCGCCAGGCACCCCCTGTTGATGACTGCCGTCCTGGCGCGCACACACACGGGCGCGGAAACGAACGAAGACGCAAACGAGCGTGAGGCCAGGCGTCGTGAGCCGGTGCCGGTCGATCTCCTGCTCGAGCCGCCGGACAACGTCCTCGTGATTACCGGGCCGAACACTGGCGGCAAGACGGTGGCGATCAAGACCGTCGGCTTGCTGGCGGCGATGGCGCAGTGCGGGCTGCACGTGCCGGCGGCTGACGGTGCGCGGCTGCCGGTCTTCCGGATGCTCGCCGCCGATATCGGCGACGAACAATCGATCGAAGCAAACCTGAGCACGTTCTCGTGGCACGTGACGAACATCGCCGGGATGGATCGCGACCTGATCCTGCCCGCGCTCGTGCTGCTCGACGAGGTCGGCGCCGGCACGGATCCGGTGGAGGGCGGCGCGCTCGGCGTTGCGATGGTGGATCACTTCCGGCGACGCGGGGCGACGGTCGTGGCGACGACGCACTACGACGCGATGAAGACGTACGCCGCCACGACGGATGGTGTGCAGTGTGCCGCGTTCGGATTCGATCCGGAGAACTTTGCGCCGAGCTATCGCCTTCACTACGGATCGCCCGGACGGAGCCTGGCGCTCGAGATGGCGGCGCGGCTCCAGCTCAATCCGGAGATCGTGGCGGCCGCGCGCGCGAACCTGGATGGCCGCGAGGCGCAGCTCGCGGAGCACCTGGCGCGGATCGACGCGGAACTGAAGGCCGTCGAGGCCGAGCGGCAGGCGTTCGCGGCGCGTGAGCGCTCGCTCGACCAGCAGGAAACGCGCGTCCGCCTGCGCGAGGATGCGGTGCGCCAGCGCGAGGAGGTCTCGCGGCGCAAGCTCAATGAGCAACTCGAGGAACGGCTGCGCGCGGCACGGCGTGAGGTCGACACGGTCATCGACGATCTGAAGCGCCGCACGTCCACGCTGGTTCGCGATGCGTCCCGGCGCACGGCCGCGCTGTCGACGGGCGATGCCGGGTCGCTGCGCGCCGGGGCGATGAAGGCGATCGAATCGGCCGTCGAGACCCGGCGCGACGAATCGGCCGCGGCGGCAGAGGCCGCACAGCCGCGCGTGCTCGATCGTCCCCCGGCGCCGGGCGATCGCGTCGCGGTCGGCGCACTCGGCCTCGAAGGCCGGCTGGTCTCCGTGCACGCCGGCGCCGCTGAAGTCGACGTCCGTGGGAAACGCCTTCGTGCCCGGCTTCAGGACCTGCGCCCGCTCGAGACGGCCACGGGCCCGCGCGAACAGGTGCGTGTGCACGTCGAGCTGCAGCCGCGCGAGACGGTGGCGATGGACCTCAACGTGATCGGCTGTACGGTCGACGAGGCCCTCGGCCGCGCGGAGCGATTTCTCGACGAGACGCTGCTCACCGATCAGCGGACCGTGCGGGTGATTCACGGCTATGGCACCGGGCAGCTTCGGAAGGCGCTCGCCGGGTTTCTCCGCGAGCATCCGCTGGTGATGCACTTCGCGAGCGCGGCGCCGGAAGCGGGTGGCGGGGGCGTCACGGTGGTGGAGCTGAAGGACTGATGTCCTTATTCCCTCAGTCCTTCCTCGACGACCTCCGCCTCCAGGCGGACATCGTCCAGGTGATTCAGGATTACGTGCCGCTCAAGCGGTCAGGGGCGACGTACAAGGGGCTCTGCCCGTTTCACGGAGAGAAGACGCCGTCGTTTCACGTGAACCGTGAGAAGGGGTTCTTCCACTGCTTCGGGTGTGGCGTCGGCGGAGACGTCTTCAAGTTCCTCGAGCTGCACGAGAAGCTGGCGTTTCCTGAAGCGGTGCGCCAGCTGGCCCAGCGCTTTGGCGTCCCGATTCCGGAATCGGCGGATCGGCGGGACGCCGACGCGTCGAGCACCGAGCGCGAGGCGCTGCTCAAGGCGCACGAGGTCGCCGAGGCGTATTTCCGTGAACAGCTCGCCTCGCCGGCCGGCGCCGTGGCGCGGCGTCAACTGCAGCAGCGCGGCGTGACGGAGGCGACCATCCAGGCACTCGGCCTGGGCTACGCACCGGTCGCGCGTGACGGCTTGAAAGCACGGTTGCTCGCCCAGGGCCTCGCGCTGCCGCTCATCGTCCGCAGCGGTCTCGTGGCCACGCGCGAGAATGGCGACACCGTCGACCGCTTCCGGCACCGGCTGATGATTCCCATCTGCCGCGATTCGGGATCGGTGGTGGCCTTCGGTGGACGGACGATCGACGGCGAGCACGGGCCGAAGTACCTCAATTCGCCCGAAACGCCGATCTACTCGAAGAGCCGCACGCTCTACGGCCTGCACCTCGCCAAGCCGGCCATCCGGAAGGTCGGCTTCGTCGTGCTGGTCGAGGGGTACTTCGACTGTGCGCAGGTGTACCAGGGCCAGGCGGCGCCGGCCGTCGCGGCCTGCGGCACGGCATTGACCGTGCAACAGGCTCAGCTGCTGCGCCGTTTCACCAATCGGGTCGTCCTCAGTTACGATCCCGACGCCGCCGGCCAGGGGGCGGCGGCGCGGTCGTCGGAATTGCTGGTATCCGAGGGGTTCGAGGTGAACGTGGCGCTGCTCGAACCGGGCGAGGATCCCGATACGTTCATCCGGACGCGCGGGGCCGCCGAGTATCAGGCGCGGCTGCGCCATTCGACGCCGTACCTGGAATTTCTGCTCGATCGCGCGGCGTCCGCGCACGATTTGACGAGCGACGAGGGACGCCGGCAGTTCCTGGGCGAGATGCTCGCCGTGGCCGCCCGGATCCCGGACGCCGCCGGGCGCGATCGTTTCGGGGACCGCCTGGCGCACCAGGCGCGGATTACAGAAGATGTCGTTCGCGCCGAAATCCGGAAGGCGGCCGTGGCCAGGCAGACCAGTGTGACGACCAGGGCCATCGCGGCCCCGGGCGAGCTCCGGCAGGCCGAAAAAGGGCTGATTTGGGCGCTGGTTCACGATACGCCGGCCGCGCTGTCGGCGCTCGGCCTGCTGGACGAGGCCGACATGGACGGCCTGGCCGCCGGGGACGTGTTTCAGGTGGCGCAGGCGCTGCATCGCGAGGGTACCGTTGATGTACCGGCCGCGCTTCTGCGGCGTCTAAGTACACGAAGCGCCGAGCTCGTGGCGGCCGTGGCGGCCGAGTCGCAGCCGCCGGCGCCGCCGACCGACTGCGCGCACGCGGTGAAGCGCCGGCGATGCGAGCAGGAACGGGCGGCCATCCAGCAGGAAATCGACCGGCTCCAGCAGTCCGGCGCCGGTGATGCCGGTGGGGCCCTGACGACGCTTTTGCAGCGGAAGACGGACCTGCTGCACCAGATCGAGCAGTTGATGTTCGAGGCTTAACGGAGGGATACAGTCTTGTCGATCGAAGAAAAATATGATGAGGTCCGGCAGCTGATCAGCATCGGCAAGGAGAAGGGCTATCTCCTCTACGACGAGGTCAACGAGCTGCTGCCCTCCGAGATCACCTCGTCGGAAGAGCTGGACGACCTCTTCAATACCTTCGGCAGCGTCGGCATCGAGGTGCTCGATGCCGACCAGGCGAAGTTCCGCGAAGAGAAGGGCGGCGGCTTCGACCGGACCGCCGAAGGCAGCGAGGAGCTCGACCTCGACCTCACCCCCGGGGCCCTCGACAAGACCAACGATCCCGTCCGGATGTATCTGCGCGAGATGGGGACGGTGCCCCTCCTCACGCGCGAAGGCGAAGTGGAGATTGCGCGCCGGATCGAGCGCGGCAAGCTCGCCGTCATCAAGTCGATCTCGCGCACGCCGCTCATCGCGCGCAAGGTCATCCAGCTCGGCGACGAGCTGCGCGCCGGCCAGCGCACGATTCGCGAGCTCGTCACCTTCCAGGACGATGAGCTCACCGACGAGCGGCTGACGGACCGCGTGCAGGAAGTGCTGCGCCAGATCGACGAGGTGAAGAAGGCGCGGCTCGCCTCGGAGAAGCTCGATGAAAAGCTCGCCGGCACGCTGAAGAAGGACAAGAAGAAGTATCGGCGCGCGCACTGGAAGGCGATGCGGGCGCGCGTCGAAGTGTCCAAGCTGATTCGCGCGATCGAGTTCACCGAAATCGTGAAGCGCCGCCTCATCGACAGCATCAAGGAAGAAGTCGAGGCGGTCCAGGCGAAGCAGCGGGAGGCCGAAGGGATCAACCGGCAGCTCACGCAGAAGGGGCGGAAGCCGCGGCTGAAGGAAGAGGATCGGAAGAACCTCACCCGGCTGCTGCGCGAGAAGCGCGCCAAGGTCAAGGAGATGACCGCGGAGCTCGAGGAAACGCCCGAGCAGCTGAAGCGGACGCTGGACACGGTGATTCGCGGCGAGTGGCAGGCCGAGCAGGCCAAGAAGGAGCTCGTCGAGGCCAACCTCCGGCTCGTCGTCTCGATTGCCAAGAAGTACACGAACCGCGGACTGCAGTTCCTGGACCTCATTCAGGAAGGCAACATCGGCCTGATGAAGGCGGTCGACAAGTTCGAGTACCGCCGCGGCTACAAGTTCTCGACCTACGCGACGTGGTGGATCCGCCAGGC
>JANWLS010000059.1 GCA_025450765.1 Vicinamibacterales bacterium
CGACATACGTCGGCTGCATGTGGTTCACCCACACGATGCCGGCGCGGAGCGACTTGACGATGCGCATGGCGCGGAAGATGTCGCGGGTCCAGACCGCCGCCGCCAGGCCGTAATAAGTGTCGTTCGCAATCCGGATCGCCTCCGCCTCATCGTCGAACGGAATCACGCAGGCGACCGGCCCGAAGATCTCCTCCCGCGCGATGCGCGAGCGGTTGTCGACGTCGGCGAAAATCGTCGGCTCCACGAACCAGCCGCGATCGAGCGCGCCGCCGGTCGCCCGATGGCCTCCGCACACGAGCCGCGCCTCGCGGCTGCCGAGCTCCTGATACCCGCGCACGCGCGTGAACTGCTCGTCGCTTACGAGCGGGCCCATTTGGGTCTCGCGATCGAGGCCTGGCCCGAGCCGGATCGTGCGCGCCTTCTCCGCCATCGCCTCGACGAACGCCGCGTAGATCGGCCGCTGCACCAGGATGCGGCTGCCCGCCGAGCAGATTTCACCCTGGTTGAAGAAGACGCCGAAGAGCGCACCATCGACCGCGGCCTCGAAATCGGAGTCGGCGAAGAAGATGTTCGGCGACTTGCCACCGAGCTCGAGCGAGATCTTCTTCATCGTGTCGGCCGCCGATCGCATGATCGCCTTGCCGACCTCGAGGCTGCCGGTGAACGCAATCTTGTCCACGTCCGGATGCGCCACGAGCGCCGCCCCGGTCGTCTCGCCCAGGCCGGTGACGATGTTCACCACGCCCGGCGGCAATCCCGCGTCCTCGAAGCTCGCCGCGAGCGCCAGCGCGGAGAGCGGCGTCTGTTCTGCCGGCTTCAGCACGACCGTGCAGCCGGCGCACAGGGCGGGCGCGATCTTCCAGGCCGCCATCAGCAGCGGGTAGTTCCACGGGACAATCTGCGCCGCGACGCCGATCGGCTCGCGCAGCGCGAGGCTCATCGCCTTGTCAGGTACCGGGAGCACTTCGCCATGGATTTTCGTGGCGAGGCCGCCGTAATACTCGAAGCAGGTCGCCACATCGTCGATATCGAACTCGGCCTCGACGATCGGCTTTCCGCTGTTCAGGGTCTCGATTTCGGCGAGCTCCTGCGACCGCTCCCGAACGAGTCTCGCGAGCTCGAACAGGACGCGTCCGCGATCCTGCGCCGTCGCCTCCGGCCAGGCTCCCTCGTCGAAGGCATGCCGGGCGGCCTCAACGGCTGCATTGACATCGGCGGCGCCGGCCGACGGCACCCGCGCCATCTCCTCGCGCGTGGCTGGGTTCATCACGGGCAACGTGTCCGGGGAAGCCGCGTCGGTGAACGCACCGTTGATGTATAACCGATGGGTATTCATCATCGAGACCGGGAACGACTATAGTCTACGGGGGTCAGATCTTGTTTCTTGCACCACTGTCCACAAATGGTGCGACACACAAGGGTGACAGGCGCGCAAGAAACAAGATCTGACCCCAATGGAGGAGAAGTGAGATGGCGATGCACGTCGGTTCTTCCCACGCAACGTACGACGATGTGAACCTGATTCTGCACCTATATGAGATGCGGCGCGAGGAGCGCATGCGGCAGGCGCGCGGCTGGTACGCCTCCTCCTTCAAGGTGAAGAGCGTCGACGAGCTGATGGCGCTCTGCCCGGCGGGCAGCGAGCCCAACGCCTCCTACCGCATGATCACGTCGTACTGGGAGATGGTCTCGTCGTTCATCACCTCGGGTGTGCTCAGCCAGGAGCTCTTCTTTCAGAGCGGGCGTGAGCTGCTCTTCATGTGGGAGCGCATCCGCGACATCGTCCCGAAGGTGCGCGAGGCGAACAGCGACGCCTCGTTCCTGCGCAACGTCGAAACGGTGGCAGAGGCCTATATCGCCTGGATGCGCACCAACGCGCCGGGCAGCTACGAGGCGTTCAGCAAGCGCGTGCGCGGATAGCGGATACCCACGAACGACGACCAACGTCAGTTTTCCGTCGTGTTGGTGCTGCTCGGCCTGGTATAGACGACGGTCCCGTCGAAGATCGTCGTCTGCACCGTGGTGTCGTCGAGCTGCGCTGGCGTGCCGCTGAAGATATCCCGCGAGAGAATCACGACGTCGGCGAGCATGCCGGGTTCGAGCGTTCCCTGGTGCTGCTCGTCGAACGAGCTGTACGCCGCGTTCCGCGTGTAGCCATCGATGGCCGCGCGCAGCCTCATGGTCTGCCATGTCGGCCAGTCGGTGTCGGCCGGCGGATCGTCCGCATCCACCGCCGCGGCGAGGCCCACCAGCGGATTCAGCGGTGCTCCGGGCCAGCCGCTCCCGAGCACGAGCCGGCCGCCTTCATCGGCGAGCATCTGCCAGGGATCGGGTGCGAGACCGGTGCGCGGAAGCGCGGCCCAATCGAAGAGTCGAGCGGCGAGCCGCGTGTGCTCGAGCTGCTGCGCGTCCAGGAGGTCCGCGTCGGCCATCGCGGCGAGCGCGCTGCGATCGAGCGGGCCCCGATGATCGATCCGGTTGCGGCGGCCCCGAGCCGGCAACGGGTTGGCCTGGATTGCGTGCTGCAAGGCGTCGATGGCGGCGGTCACGCCGCGGCTCTCCGCCTGAATCAGCACTTGCCAGCTGTGCCGGTCCATCAGCGTGGCGACGCGTGTGAGCTCCGCCGGCGAGAAGCCGGCCTGGGCCGGGCCGTCGGGCAGCGAGCCGGCATTCAGCCACACGGCATCCGCCGCCAGTAACGGATCGGCGCCGAGATCGCTCCGTAGCCGATCGTCCTTCGTGGCGTCCGCCTCGGAGAAACCGGGACCGGCCGCGAGCGCCAGGGAGACGCGCAGCGTCAGCCGGCCGGCGCGCCGTGCCGCGGCATAGGCCTGAAGATCGGCAGGCGTCACCCCAAGGATCTGCACGCTGGTGATGCCTGCGGCGTGGGCGCGCGCGGCCAGCGCCTTGATCGCATCCGCCCGCGAGGTGGTGGCCGGCCGAACCGCTTCCACGAGCAGGCGCGCCGTCCCAAGGAGCAGGCCCGTCGGCAGCCCGGTCCTGGGGTTTCGGACGATGGTCCCGTCAGCCGGGTCAGCCGTCTCGCGCGAAATGTCCGCCAAGTCGAGCGCCTGCGAGTTCACCAGGGCCGCGCTTCCGTCCGCGTTCAGCAGGTAGACCGGGCGATCCGGCACCAGTGCGTCGAGCCGCGGCCGCCACGAGCTGCCGTCGCCGAGGATGGCCTGCGACCAGCCGTGGCCAAGAATCCAAGGCGACTCCGGATGATCCGCGGCGAACGTCCGCACTCGCTGTGCGACCAGGGCCTGCGTGAACGCATCGCTCAGGTCGACGCCACCGCTGTCGATGAGATCGCCCGCCGCCTGCACGTGTGCATCCTCGAAACCGGGCAGGATGGTGCCACCATGCGCGTCGATGACCTGCGTCCGCGAGCCGCGGAGCGGTGCGATCTGCTTGTCGGTGCCGACGCGGATGATCTGGTTGCCGCGAATCGCCAGCGCCTGCGCCGTCGCGTCCGGGGCATCCGGCGTGTAGACGCGGCCGTTGGTGATGACGAGGGTGGCCGGGCGGTTGTCCGCGCGCTGGGCGCCGACGATGAGGCCGGCGATCACCGTGCCGGTGACGATCGCGACGACGATCCAGCCGGTGAGGCGGGATCCGATTTCACCGACGAGTCTCAAGCGCGAATCCTCCGGGCGCACATGTTCTCGATATTGTAGGGCATCACGCCTGCTGAGATAATCAAAAGCTCGCGAACCGACGGGTTGTCCGGCCCGGCCGGACATGGTTCAATACCCCTGCGATGCCCGTGGCGACGCCGCTCTTCCAGGCCCTCACCTTCCTGGCTGGAGCTGTTGCCGGGTTGCTCGGCGCCCTGCTCGGCATCGGCGGCGGCGTCTTCCTGGTTCCGTTCCTCAACCTCGGCCTTCATTTCCCCTATCAGAGCGCCGCGGCCATCAGCCTGACGACGGTGATCGCGACCTCGAGCTCGGTGTCGGCGGCGCGTTCCGGGCGGCACCTGATCAACATGCGCCTGGGCATGACGCTCGAAGTGGCGACGGCCACCGGCGCCATTCTCGGCGGCATCACGGCCCAGGAGCTCTCGCAGTCGACCCTCCAGCTGCTCTTCGGCATCGTCACGGCGCTCACCGCGTTCGCGATGCTGCGGCGCATCGGACGGCGGAACGTGATCCTCGACCCGAACGCGCCCCTCGGCCGCCTTGGCGGGCGCTACTTCGAGGATGAAAGCGGCGGGATGGTGTCGTACCAAGTGAAGCGCCTGCCGCTCGGACTTGGCGCCTCGTTCATCGCCGGCAATATCTCGTCGCTGCTGGGCATCGGCGGTGGCGTGGTGAAGGTGCCCGTGCTCAATGCCTGGTGCGGCGTCCCGATGCGGGCCGCGGCGGCGACGAGCGCGTTCATGATCGGCGTCACCGCGACGGCCGGCGCGGTGATTTATTACGGGCACGGTCAGCTGATCGCGGCGCTTGCGGCGGCAGCCGTCATCGGCGTGCAGGTCGGGTCCTGGGGCGGCATCAAGCTCTCCACGAAGGTCAAGGCGCGCTGGCTCAAGCTGCTGATGGCGGTGGTGCTGCTGATTGTCTCGGCGTTGATGATCGCGAAGGGGATGTGATGAGCGAAGCGCGCGACGAACAGCTCGAGCTGATGATCGGCCGCGTCCTCAAGACGGGCGTGTTCGCGAGCGGCATCTGCCTGGTCATCGGCCTCGCCCTTCTGTACGTGCCGGGAGGCGCCCGCGCGGCGGGGATCCTGATCAACGTCGGGCTCATCATCCTCATGACGACGCCGGCCACGCGCGTGGTGGTGTCGGTGTACGAGTACATGCGCGAACGGGATTGGCTGTTTGTCGTGCTCACGACGATCGTGCTCGTCAGCCTGCTCGGGAGCCTGCTCGTCGGCCTGCTGACCTGAGGCCTACTGCGCTGTGGGAAACGCCTCTCTGATCGCCCGCCGATAATCCGCATCCAGCAAGGGAAACGTCGACAGGATGTGCTCGAGCTCCTCGGGCGTCAGCGCATACAAACGCGCCACGCGGGCCTGCAGCTCCACGAGTGTCTCTGCGGCGCCAGGTGACGCGATCAGTTCGGCCGCCAGCCGCACAACCGCCCGAAAGGTACCCGACTCGCGCGCCGGCCTGGCGACGGGAAGCTCGTGCACGATCGCCGTCGTGACGTGAGTCGTCACGCGCTGGCGCACGAGGTAGTTCAGGACGAGGCTGTTGAGCAGTCCGCAGAGAAACGCCTGGGCCTCGGCATCGAGCGGTGTCTTCAGGCAGAACACGGTGTGCGTGGTGACGCAATCGGCCGGGAGCATCGCGGCGATGAGCGTGAGGCGGTTGCCCGGTGCGGCCACGTCGCGATAGGCAAGGCGCTCGCGGCCGAGCGTCGCACGCAGGTGCGGGAGGCGCCGGGCGACCGCGCGGGCGATCCGATGGGTCGAGCGCGACACGTCGACCGCGAACGGCGAGATCTGCTTCCCCTCGACAATCGGCAGCCCGGGGCCGGATTCGCCGAAGTGCGGGCGATCCTCGGTCGCGTTGAGCTCGCGGCCGAACCGGACGTGCCAGCCGGCCGCATCGCCGAGCGGTGGAAAGGACGTGGTGAGCTTTTCCATGATCGCGAGATCGATCGCCCGGCGCGGCAGCGGAATGGCGCCGCTCCGGCCGCCGACCCGGGCGATCGCCGCCGGCGTCAGGGCA
>JANWLS010000060.1 GCA_025450765.1 Vicinamibacterales bacterium
CAGTCGCGGACGAGCTCCTCGCGCTCTTCTCCCGGTTCGAGTCGATCGAGAAACCGGAGCACGAGGCTCAGGTGATCCGGCACGTCCGCCGCCGGGATCTGGACGCCGGTCTCGCCGCAGCGCTTCTTCAGATACGCCATGAACGCACCGCGACGGCTCTCCTCGCCAAAAAGGTGATGCCCGAGATAGGGCGCCGTGTCCGCGGAGAAGTCGAAGACCTGCGTGTAGTCTTCCTGCCGCCGCTCGAAGCCCTCTCGCGCCAGCCCCTCGCGAAACCGCCGGAGCGGCGCGTCGATGCCCGCGTCCATCGGATCCGATGCGAGCGCGGCGTCGAGCTCGCCGAGGAGCGTCGGCCGCGGATACTCGAGCAGATCGGCGAGCAGGGGCCAGAGCGTCGCGGTCACGACTACAGTCCCCGCGCCGGACGGCGCAGGAAGCCCATGCCGCCGCCTTCCTGCCGATCCTGCGTCAGCTCGATGAGGCCGATCGCCGCCTCACGGGCGAACGGCGGGATGACGAACCGCTCCTCGAAGCCGGCGAGCGACGTCAGCCGGTAGATCGCCTCGATCTCTTCCGGCGTCGTCCGCCCCAGTTCCATCGCGTGCGCGACGCGTTCGGGCGCGACGTCGCCGACGGTCTCGCCGCGCTTGAACACGCGCACGGCCGTGAGCTTGTGATACACGTCGGTGATCTGTTGCGAATCGCCGGCGGTGAAGAGGCTCGCGAGGTACTGAATCGGCAGCCGCGCGCTCTCGAGCGAGCTGAAGAAATCGGCCGACGTCTCGTACACGCCGTCCGCCATCGCGCCAGTGACCGGCAGGAGCGGCGGCACATAGAACAGCATCGGCATCGTCCGGAACTCGGGATGGAGCGGCAGGGCGATCTTCCAGACCTTCACGTACTGATACACCGGCGACCGCTGCGCCGCCGTAATCACCCCATCCTCCATCCCCTGCTCTTTGGCGAGCTGGATGATCGCGGGATCGAAGGGATCCAGGATGATGTCGCGCTGCGCCTGCACCAGTTCCTGATCGGGATGCTTCGCGGCTTCGTGGATCCGGTCGGCATCGTAGAGCAGCACACCGAGATAGCGGATGCGGCCCACGCACGAGTGCATGCAGGCCGGCGCCTGCTGCGTCTCGAGGCGCGGATAACAGAGAATGCACTTCTCCGACTTCCCCGTCACCCAGTTGTAGTAGACCTTCTTGTACGGGCAGCCGGAGATGCACATCCGCCAGCCCATGCACTTCTCCTGGCTGACGAGGACGATGCCGTCTTCGCCGCGCTTGTAGATGGCGCCGGCCGGACAGGCGGCGAGGCAGCTCGGGTTGAGGCAGTGATTGCAGATGCGCGGGAGATAGAAGAAGACGAGACGCTCGGTCTCGAACAGCCGCATCCGCTCTTCTTCCGTGACCGCCTTCAGGTTCGGATCGTTGGCGGCGTAGATGGGCGACCCGCCCAGGTCGTCGTCCCAGTTCGGGCCCGCCTCAATCTCCATTTCCTTCTTCGTGACGAGCGACACGGGGATGGCGACCGGCTGGTCCTCCTGGAGCGGCGCATCGATCAGGCGGTCGTAGGTGTAGGTCCACGGCTCGTAGTAGTCGTCCATCGACGGCAGCCGCGGATTGAACGCGAGGTTGAACAGCTCGCCGGCGCGCGTGTTCAGCTTCAGCTTGAGGTCGCCGCCCTTCAGCTCCCAGCCGCCGCGATATTCCTCCTGGTCCTCGTCCAGCGTCGGGTAGCCGGTGCCCGGCTTCGTCTCGACGTTGTTCCACCACATGTATTCGGTGCCGGGCCGGCCGGTCCAGAGGTTCTTGCAGGCCAGGCTGCAGGTGTGGCACCCGATACACTTGTCGAGGTGGAACACCATCGAGACCTGCGCGCGGATATCCATCCCGTCTCCTTCAGAACATCGGCGGACGCTTGTCGAGGCGCCGCAGCAGCACCCACGTGTCGCGATCGGACGCGGGCGGCCCGTAATCGTTGAAGCGATAGCAGTGCTGGCCGTAGCCGCCGACCATCAGCACCGGCTTCATGCGCAGCCGTGTCGGGCTGTTGTTGGTGCCCGCGCGCTGGCCGCGGATCGGCGACTTCGGGAAGCCGATCGTGCGCTCCATCGCGTGATAGAAGAGGCCGATGCCGCGCGGGATCCGCGCGCTCACCACCGCGCGCGTGACGATGACCCCGTTGTCGTTCCAGGCCTCGATCCAGTCGTTATCGGTAATCTCGAGCTGGCGCGCATCCTGGTCGTTCAGCCAGAACGGCTCGATGCCGCGCGAGAGCGTCAGCATCCGCAGGTCGTCGGAATACGTGCTGTGGATGTGCCACTTGCCGTGCGGCGTAAGCAGGTTCAGCACGAGGGCCGGCCCGCCCTCAGGCTTGCTCCGCACCAGGTTGCGCGACGCGTCGACACCGATCTTCGGCTTGAAGGTGGGCAGCGACTCGCCAAACGCGCGATAACCTTCGTGATCCAGGTACAGATGCTGGCGCCCGGTAAGCGTGCGCCACGGGACCAGCCGTTCGACGTTCTGGCAGTACGCACTGTACGCGCGCCCTCGCGTCATGATCCCGGACCACGAGGGGCTCGTGAGCAGCCGCCGCGGCTGGGCAACGAGCTGCTGGAAGTCGTAGCGGATCTCCCGGCTCTGCTCCGCCAGGTCGGAAAGCGCCTGTCCGCTCTCGCCCTCCCGCGCCTTGAAGCCGCGCCACGCGACCTCGCCGTTCGTCTCCGGCGCGAAGAACAGGACCATGTTGATCGCCGACTTCGCATCGACCAGCGACGGATAGGTGGCGCCGTTCCAGTGATACGGCGGGACCCGCTCGGCGAACTCGTCGTAGAGATCGCCGACCGGCATGTCGATCCCGCGATCCTCGACGCCGTGCGCCTTGAGCCGCGGGCCGAGCGCGCAGAACTGGTGATAGAGGTTCGCGTAATCGCGCTCGATCACCCGCACATGCGGCATCGTCTTGCCGGGAATCGCCTCGCACTCGTCTTCGAACCAGCGCTGGACGGTCGGCTGCGCGATCTCGTCCTTCGTATCGTGCAGCAGCGGGACCGTCACGATGTCCTGGAACGGGCCGTCGAACGCGTGGGGGCTCATCGCGCTGATCGTCTTCGCCAGCTCGCGGAAGATGTCCCAGTCGCTCTTCGACTCCCAGCACGGCGGCACGGCCGCGGACAGCGGATGGATATAGGAGTGCAGATCGGTGGTGCTGAGGTCGTCCTTCTCGTACCAGGTCGCCGCCGGCAGGACGATGTCGGAGTAGAGCGCCGAGGTGTCCATCCGGAAGTTCAGGTCGACGACGAGATCGAGCTTGCCGGTCGGCGCCTGCTCGCGCCACGCCACCTCGCTGACGAGCGTCCGGTCGCCCTCTTCCGCGATGGCGGCGTCGTGCGTGCCGAGGTAGTGGCGGAAGAAGTATTCCTGCCCCTTCGAGCTCGACATCAGCGCGTTGGCGCGCCAGATCAGCCAGACGCGCGGCCAGTTCTCCGGCGCGTCGGGGTCCTCGACGGCGAATCGCAGCTTCCGCTTCCGTACCCGATCGACCACCCAGTCGACCATCTGCTCCGGCGACTCCGCGCCGCTCTGCTTCGCCTCACGCGCGAGGTCGATCGGGTTCACATCGAACTGCGGATAGAACGGCAGCCAGCCCTGGCGAACGGCATCCGCCTGGAAGTCGATCACGTGCCGGCGCGAGAACGGTCCGCTCGCCGGTCCGGGCTCGATGAGGCCGGACTCGTACCGCCACTGGTCGGTGTGCGTGTAGTGGTACGACGGCCCGTTCTGGAGTCGCGCCGTGCCGATCCAGTCCAGCGCCATCGCGAGCGACACCCAGGACCCCGACGGCGCCAACTTCTCCTGGCCGGTGTAGTGATTGAGGCCGCCGCCGTTCACGCCGATGCAGCCGCACAGCATCAGCGCGGTCGTCGCGCTGCGGTAGTGCAGGTTGTTGTGATACCAGTGGTTCACGCCAGACCCGATGATGACGGTGCACTTCCCTTCCGTCCGCTCGGCCGTGCCGGCCCACTCGCGCGCGAACTGGATCACGGTCTTGCGGCCGATGCCGCTGAAGCGCTCCTGCCACGCCGGCGTGTACGCCCACTGCTCATCGTCGTAATCGGCGGGATAGTCGCCCGACAGCCCGCGGCGAACCCCGAACTGCGCCATCAGCAGATCGAGCACGGTCGTCACCGGCACGCGCCCTTCGACCGTGCTCACGTAGCGCACCGGCACGCCGCGATGGCTCGTGCGCTCGGCGCCGAAGTCTGTGAAGGCGACGCTCGAGACATCGTCTCGGCTATCGAGCAGCGTCAGCGCGGGATCGATCGCGGACCCGTCGATCGGATCCTTGAGATCGAGGTTCCACTGGCCCTTCTCCTGTTGCCACCGATGGCCGATCGCGCCGCCGGGCATCCTCGGCTCGCCGGAGGCGGTGTCCATCACGACGAATTTCCACTCGGGATTCTCGACGCCGCGATACCGGGCGAGGCGGCCCGCCCGGAGGAAACGCCCCGGCACGAAGCCCTGGCCATCCGGCGCCGGCTGCAACTCGACGAGGAACGGGCTGTCGGAGAATCGCTTCAAGTACTGCGTGAAGTACGGCACCTGCCGATCGGCGTGGAACTCGCGCAGGATGACGTGGTTCACGCCCATCCAGAACGCCGCGTCCATGCCGGCGTGCACTGGCACCCACCAATCCGCGTGGCGCGCGATCTCGCTGAAGTCGGGCGAAAACACGACGAGCTTCGCGCCATGGTTCCGCGCTTCGATTGCGAAGTGGGCATCCGGCGTTCTCGTCATATCGAGATTGCTGCCCATCGTCACGATGTACTTGCTGTTGAACCAGTCGGCGCTCTCGGCGACGTCGGTCTTCTCGCCCCAGACCTCGGGCGAGGCCGGCGGGAAATCGCAATACAGGTCGTAGAAGCTGAGGAGCGGCGCACCAAACAGCTGCAGCAGCCGCGAACCGGCGGCGTAGCTGATCATCGACATCGCGGGGATGGGCGAGAAGCCGACGACGCGATCGGGCCCGTACTTGCGGGCCGTGTAGAGCATCGAGGCAGCGACGATCTCGAGCGCTTCGTCCCAGCTCGCACGGCGGAAGCCGCCCTTGCCTCGTGCACGCTGCCAGGCGCCGCGCGTCGTCTCGTCTTCCACGATCGACGTCCAGGCGGCGACCGGATCGGCATGCGCGGCACGCGCCGCGCGCCAGGCATCGACGAGCGGGCCTCGGATGTACGGATACTTGATGCGCTGCGGGCTGTACAGATACCAGGAGAAGACAATCCCGCGCGGGCATCCGCGCGGCTCGTACTGCGGGAGCCCCGGCTCGAGCAGCGGATAGTCCGTCGCCTGCATCTCCCAGGTGACGATCCCCTCCTTGACGTGCACCATCCACGAGCAGCTTCCGGTGCAGTTCACGCCGTGCGTGCTGCGGACGACGCGATCGTGCTGCCAGCGGTTGCGGTAGAACTCTTCCCAGGTCCGCGCCTTGGGATCGATGAGATCGCGAATCCAGCTCACATCGAGCCTCGTGGGCGCGCGAGCCTGCGCCGGCGCACTGAATGGACGCGTCCCCGGCCGGCCAGGGCGGTGATGACGAGCAGGATGAGGAGACCGACGAGCGCGATGATGCCGAATTCGAGCGTCAACGCGCCACCGGTGGACGAGTCGTTCGCATGCTGGAGAAAGGCGCCGAGATCCACCTGCTCTTCGTGCGTGAGAGGACGCGTCCGGAAGAGCGCGGTCATGGTCGGGAAGTACAGCGTCTGCAGCGCGTAGTCGAGCCCCTCAGGGCCGAGCTTGGCTGTCACATGGGTGAGATCGGGACCCACGGTGCCGCCGTAGGGGAAGGAAAGCGTGGCGGCCGAATGACAGGCGAGGCACGGTGGACCGCCGTTCGCGAATGGCTGATCGCCGGTGAAGAGCGCGCGACCCGCGTCGATGCTGGCCGGCGTCGGCGCAGGGAGCGCAGCCGGCGGGGGTGGTTGGGACTGTGCCTGGACCGTATGCGCGGTCAGCAGCAGCCACACGGCGCAGAGCACCAGCAGTGCTGACCCACGGGATAGGCGTGTTCGCCCCATCAGCATCATCGATCCGATTCGAGACGGATGGTCCGGGGAAAAAGCATATCATCCTCGATGCGCGTGTGGACGGCCATGTCGGCGATCACCTCGGCGAGTCGCTGCCGGGCGTCCGTCCATGTCGGCAACTCCTCCGCACATCCGCGATCGATGAGCTCCGTCAACCGCTCGAGCTGATGGTGCGTCACCTCGTGTTCGGCTTCCATGATCTGGATCAGGTCCCCGATCGAGCCGAACGAGTACCGTGGCGCAGGCGTTCCGGCCCTGGCACGTGCCTCCAGATCGAGGATCAGCGGAAACAGCACGGCCTCTTCCTTCCTGAGGTGATTCTCCGTCTCGGTGCGGAACTGCTGGACGAGCCGCTCGGCCGACTTGCGGGGACCGGCCGTCTGCAGGTGCGCCAGCCGTCCCCCTCGACTCGCGCCGAGCACGGCCGCCTCGAAGGCCGGCAGCTGCGCGCGCACGGTCTCGTGATGCGTGGTGATGATGTGCTGAACCAGGTCCGCGAGCGGGCGCCCACGCCAGTCGTCAGGGTCGCTCATCCCGCTCCCCAATCCATTCGCCGAACTGGATAAGGTTCCAGCGCAGCAGCAGGTTCCGCATCGTCAAGCCGCTCAGGACGTCGATCGCGGCGTGGGCGATGATCGACGGCAGCAGCGCGCCCGTGACCAGCACCGGCATCAGCAGCACCGCGCCGAGGACGCCGGCTTTCACGGTCGCCGCCCGGCCCTGGTACGCGTGCGCGAGGCCGAAGCCGATCGTCACCAGGACGCCGGCCGCAGCGATCGAACCGGTGGACGCGGACAGGTAGGAAAAGCAGAAGCCGCGGTAGACGTACTCCTCCGCGATCCCCGCGGCGATCGAGACCCCGATCCAGAGGAACCGCTCGAGCGCGGTGAACGGCAGGATCGCGACGATACGCGGGTCGGCGATGTCGCGCCTCAATTTCTGGAGCAGCAGGAAGCCGAACCAGAGCGCGGCGCCGACGATGAAGGTGATGGCCGCCCAGAGCGCCACCGTGGCAGGCGGCAGGGCACGCCCAAAGGCCGCGAGGCCCTGCCGGGCGCCCGAGAGATCGACGCCGAGCGTCACGCCGGCGAGGATGGCCAGCGTGGTGACCGCGCTCGCGTAAATCTGCAGCCGCGTCGGATGCTGCTGCTCGAGCGTCTGTCGTGTGGCCAGCGATTGGATCGGGACGCCGCCGAGGATGGCAATCGCCCAGATGGCGTCGAGCAGGTGGGCGATCGACATGTCTGCGAGGAGCGTACTCGGTCGCCGACAGGACGTGCAAGGCGCGCGGTCCGTCGCGGCTCGGGTTCCGGGTACAATGGGAGAGGTTTGCTGCCAGTCACCTCACGCCGCCGCGGTGTCCTCGCGCTCACCGTCGTGCTCCTGCTCCTGACGTGGCGGAGTGTCGCGGGCCAGGGCACGATATTCACGATCATCTCGCCGGCCGGGAGGCGCTCGCTCGCGGCGACCGCGGTGCACGGCCATGAGATGTTCGCGCTGAACGATCTCGCGGCGGCCTTCCAGCTGAACGTCCAGGCCGATACCCTCGGCGCCATCACCATCTCCTACAAAGGCAAGACGATCATCCTCACGCCGGACCAGAACCTCGCGTCGGTGAACGGGCGGATCGTGTCGCTCGCGACGGCGCCGACACGGTCCAACCAACAGTGGTTCGTGCCGGTGGAGCTGGTCAACCAGGCGCTCGCCCCGATTTATGGTGAGCGGCTCGAGCTGCGCGCCGACTCGCACCTGATCCTCGAGGGCAACGTCACGGCCCCCCGTGCGCCAGAGCCGGCTCCGACCCCCGCGGCGCCGGCCGCTCCTGTTCAGCCTGCGCCGGCGCGCCCGGCACCCTCGCAGCCGGCGGCGCCGGCCACACCACCGCCCTCGCTCGGGACCCCGCAGCCGACGATCTCGACGATCGTCATCGACCCCGGCCACGGCGGATCGGACAAAGGGGTGCAGGGACCGCACGGCACGCTCGAGAAGGACATCACGATGGCGGTCGCGCGGCGGCTGAAGTGCGCCATCGAGGGCCGGCTCGGCATCCGCGTGCTCCTCTCGAGGGATGGCGCTGAGACGCTGAGCGCGGATGCGCGCGCGGCGCTCGCCAACAACACCAAGGCGGACCTCTTCATCAGCCTGCACGCGACCGCCTCGTTCCGGACGGACACGAGCGGCGCGGAGATCTTCTCTCTCGGGCTGGATCGGGACGCCGCGCAAGCGAGCGCCACCGCCTCCTCCAGCGCACAGCAGCTGCCCGTCACCGGCGGCGGCTCGCGACAGGTCGAGATCGTCCCGTGGCAGTTCGCGCAGACGCGCTTCGTCGATCAATCGAAGACGCTGGCGGATCTCATCGAGCAGCAGTTCAAGGGCCACGTGCCGCTCGACGGCCGCGCGATCACGCAAGCGCCCCTGCGCGTGCTCGTCGGCGCCAACATGCCGGCCGTGCTGGTCGAGATGGGCTACCTGTCGAATGCCGACCAGGAAAACGAGCTGGGCACCGGCAATTTCCAGAATGCGATCGTGCAGGCACTCTACGGGGCCATCGTGCAGTTCCGCGACACGCTGAACACGCGGGCCAAGGCAACCGCCCAGGGCGGAGGGGCGCGGTGAAGCGCAACTCCCTGTTTGCGACGGTCGCGGTCATCATCGCCGCGCTGGCGCTGGCGTGGTTCCTGTTCGTGGTGCTGCTCCGGCAGAGCACGCCCGCCACGCGTGGGGCCTCGCCTGCCTCGTCCGAATCGCCGGCGGCGGCCTCCGACGACACGGGCACCACGCCGGGGCGGACGATCAAGATTCATCTGCTGTCGGTGGCAGCCGACGGCCTGCACCTCGACAGCGTCGAGCGCGATGTGCCGTACGCCGGGAACACGGTAGATCAGGCGACCGCGATCATCAAGGCCGAGCTCGCGCTCCAGGCGCCGCTCGTCACCGCGATCCCCAAGGGGACGCAGCTCAAGGCGCTCTACGTCACCGACAAGGGCGACGCCTACGTGGACCTCAGCCCCGAGGTTTCGCAGAATCATCCGGGCGGGACGACCGCAGAGCTCCTCACCGTCTACTCCATCGTCGATGCGCTCACGATGAACCTGCCGGCGATTACCGGCGTCCAGATCCTCGTCGACGGGCAGGAAGTCGACACACTCGCGGGCCACGTGGACCTTCGCCGGCCGCTGCAGAAGGACGTCGATTACGTCCGAACTGCAGGCGCGTCGAAGCCTTAGCCGAATCTCGAATCCCATGCGATACGACAACCGCACCTTCGATCAGCTGCGCCCGACCGTCATCACGCCGGGCTTTCTCGAACACGCCGAAGGCTCCGTCCTGATAGCCGCCGGCCGCACGAAAGTAATCTGCACGGCGAGCGTGGAGGACCGCGTGCCGCCATTTCTCAGGGGCAGCGGCAAGGGCTGGGTGACCGCCGAGTACGGCATGCTGCCACGCGCAACCAATACGCGCACGACGCGCGAGGCGTCGGCCGGCAAGGTGGGCGGGCGCACGCAGGAGATTCAGCGGCTGATCGGCCGCTCGCTGCGCTCGGTCACCAACCTGCCGGCGCTCGGCGAACGGACGATCTGGATCGACTGCGACGTCATCCAGGCAGATGGCGGGACGCGCACGGCGTCGATCACGGGCGCCTTCGTCGCGCTCGCGCTGGCCGCGCGGCGCCTCGTGCAGGACAAGATGCTGAAGGAGATGCCGCTGCGCGACTACGTCGCGGCCACGAGCGTCGGCATCATCCGCGGCGAGCTGATGCTCGACCTCGCCTACGACGAGGATTCGATCGCCGACGTCGACATGAACATCATCAAGACCGGCGACGGCCGCTACGTGGAGGTGCAGGGGACGGCCGAGGCGACGCCGTTCGGACGCGAGGCGCTGCTGGCGCTCCTCGACCTCGCCGACCGCGGCATCGCCGAGCTCATCGCGTTGCAACGCGCCATCGTCGGCGATCTGCGCGCGTGACCGAACCAGGCCCGCGCGCCAGGCTGCTCCTCGCGACGACCAATGCCGGCAAAATCCGGGAGATCCGCCAGATTCTGAGCGGCGTGCCGGTCGAGCTGATCGCGCTCGCCGACCTCTCTCCCGTCGAACCACCTGAGGAGACCGGCAGCAGCTTCGCCGAGAACGCACGCCTCAAGGCGCTCGCGTATGCCGGGGCGACAGGCCTGCCGGCGCTCGCCGAGGACTCAGGTCTTGAAATTGACGCGCTGGATGGGGCGCCAGGCATCCATTCCGCCCGCTTGGGCGGCGACATCTCCTATCCCGCCAAGTACGAGCTCATCTACCGGGACTTGCGGGCGCGCGGCGCGTCGGTGAGCCGGGCGCGGTTCGTCTGCGCGACGGCGCTCGCCATCGGCGGCGTGATTGTGGTCGAGACGCGCGGGACGGTTGAGGGCTTGATTGCGGCTGAGCCGAAGGGCGCTGGTGGGTTCGGCTACGATCCGATCTTTTTCTATCCGCCATTCGATCGGACGCTGGCTGAGCTGTCAGCCGATCAAAAGGCCGAGGTGAGCCACCGTGGCCAGGCGTTCCGGCAGCTCCGCGAGTGGCTTCAGCAGGATGTGAAGCTCGGCGGGTCGTAAGCTGCCTCTGCAGCCGTTCGATACACGCACGTCAGGCCCTCAACAGCTTCCAGACACTCGCCCCGTCGCCGCCGATCGCGCCTCGCGCCGGGTCGGCACGAGCGACGCGCGGCTTTACAGGCAAATTCAGCGGTTGCCTGGATCGCGGTGACAAGTCGGCGAAGTGGTACGCCGGTTGCTCTAGCTACGGGCGTCACATGATTTGACCCTTCCAACCGGGTGGCACTTTTAACCCACCTTATGAGCCGTTGCCACCGGTGACACCCCTTCCAAAGAATCCCGGGCGGTCGACCTTAAAGGTCGCCGCCCGGCGCCCTGCCTCTTAAGAACCTTTGTGGACGCCTCGTGCGCCGTTAACCCACTCTCCCACCGCACCAGTTGAAGATCGTCAGCGCCAGGACGCGCGTGGCCGTCAGGACCTCGTCGAACGGAATCGATTCGTTCACCGCGTGCGCCTGCCGGACATCGCCCGGGCCATAGAGCACCGCGGGCATGCCGGCGTAATTGGTGAACAGCCGCAGGTCCGAGCCGTAGGTGACCCCTTCGACCTCCGGTTCCTGGCCGGTCGTCTGGTGGTGGCTGGAGCGGAGCGCCGCGAGAATCGGCGCGTCTGGTGGCGTGGCGCCCGACTCGAACTGCCCCTCGAACCACTCCAGCGAAGGCGGATGCGCGGCGAGCCAGCGGTCGGCCGTTGTCGCCTGTTCGAGCGCCGCCATCATGATCGCTTTCGCCGTAGGGACCGACTCGCCGGGCATGACGCCATAGCGCCCTTCGATGACCACCTCATCTGGCACCGTCGAGTGCCAGTTGCCGCCGCGGATGGTGCCGATGCTGATGGGCGCCACCCGATCGGGATTCGGATAGAGCGGATTCCTCGACGCCTTGTGCCGCGCGGTCTCGAGGTCACTGAGCGCGCGCACCAAAAGATACGCCTTCTCGATCGCGCTCACGCCCTCATCTTTGATGCAGGCGTGCACCGATCGACCGCGCACGGTGAGCCGGAAGGTCAAGGCGCCGGCCTGCACGGGGCACATCTTGAGCGAGGTCGGCTCCATGATGATGGCCGCGTCGGCGCGATAGCCCTTCACGATCGTGGCGAGCGTCCCGACGCCGCCGCTCTCCTCGCCGCTGACGCTCTGGATGAAGACGTCGTGCTCGAGCGTGACGCCCATCGAGCGCAGCGCCGCGACGGCGAAGATCGCCGCCGCGACGCCGCTCTTCATGTCGCACGCCCCGCGCCCGTAGATGCGCCCGTTGCGGAAGGTGCCGCCCCAGGGCGACCCGTCCCAGCGCGATTCGTCGCCGGGCGAGACGACTTCGAGATGGCCGTTCAGGATCAAGCTGCCCGTCGCGGCGCTCTTCGGGACGACGGGCGCCCCCGATCCGCGCCAGCGGCCGACGATGTTGATGCGGTTGTCGAAGGGGATGCCATCGTCGCAGAACGCGGGATGATGCTTGATGGCGTTGAAATCGATCGTCACGACGTCGACGTCGAGCCCCATCATGGTGAGGGTGGCGGCGACCATGGCATGCGCCGGGCGCTCGGCGCCGGGGAGGCTCGGAACCTGGACGAGGCTTTGGATGAATTGCAGGAGTTGCTGCCGTTGCGCCGTGACGGCGGCGCAGATGGCGCTGACGGGATGATCCGGCATGGCCGGTATGATACCCGCTCACGGTGATCCCGCCGAATCACGCCGCGCGAGTAGCGAAACGGGCGGCGGCCCGGAACGCGGTAGAATCGAGGTTGAGTCGGGGCGTAGCTCAGCCTGGTAGAGCGCTCGCTTTGGGAGCGAGAAGTCGCTGGTTCGAATCCAGTCGCCCCGACCACTTCATCGCGCAGGCGCTCGCCGAAGATCTCGCCGTCGTGACACCGGACGACGTGTTCCACCGCTACAAAGGACTCGAGGTCGTCTGGTAAGGCCATAGCGGCCGACGATGGTCATGAGACATCTGGTACCGTTCCTACATGACCGCCCTCGACTGGCTCCTCGACTCCGACCCGGCCATCCGCTGGCAGGTGATGCGCGACCTGACCGATGCGCCCGCGGAGGAGGTCGCGGCCGAACGCGCGCGCGTGGCCACCGAAGGCCTCGGTGCCCAGCTGCTCGCCCTTCAAGCGCTCGACGGCCGGTGGGGCGACGCGGCGTGGAACCGCGGCTGGGACTCCACCATGCACGTGCTTTGGCTGCTTCGCGAGATGGGCCTCGATCCCGCCAGTACGGAAGGGCAGCACGCCGTCGGCCTCGTTCGCGATCGGGTCACGTGGCAGGGGTGCGGGCCGGAGGAATGCGACCAGAATCGGTTCTTCGTGGGCGAAGTCGAGCCCTGCATCAACGGCCAGGTGGCGGCGAGCGGCGCCTACTTCGGTCAGGATGTGGGCGCGCTCATCGACCGTGTGCTGACCGAGCAACTGCCCGACGGCGGGTGGAACTGCGAGGCCCCGCAGCGCTCGACACATTCGTCCTTCAATACCACGATCTGCGTGCTGGAGGCGCTGCTCGAAGACGAGCTCGCCACGGGGAGCCGTCCCGAAGTCACAGCGGCACGGCTTCGCGGCCAGGAATACCTGCTGGAGCGCCGCCTGTTCCGCCGTCGCTCCACCGGCGCGATCATCGAACGCGATCGAAAAAGCGGCGCATCGTTCGCGCGCTTCGGCTTTCCCGCCTGGTGGCACTACGATGTGCTGCGCGGCCTGGAGCACCTCCGCCGCGCCGGCGCCTCACCCGACGCGCGCGCCGCCGACGCGATCGATCTCGTCACGTCAAAACGCCGCGCCGACGGACGCTGGCTCCTCGACGTGCAGCACCCGGGCCGGATGCCAATCGAGATCGATGACGGCGAAGGACGCCCCAGCCGGTGGAACACCCTCCGCGCGCTCCGCGTGCTTCGCTGGTACGAACGGACCGGCTCCTAGCCGCGCTACTGCACCCGTTCGAACGTCAGCGCGCCCGACGGGCAGGCGGCCACGGTCTTCGCGATCGCCTCTGGCGTCGCGCCGTTCACGTCGATCCAGGGATTGCGACTGACATCGAAGACCGCCGGCAGCGTCTTCACGCAGTTACCAGCATGGACGCACACCTTCTGGTCGTACCGGACGACGATCTTCTCGTTGCGATGCTCGGACATCTGCGGCCCTCCTGGAAAGCCGCCACGATATCACGTCCGGCGCAGCCGTCCGGGATTTGAATCACAATGGGAACAGGAGGGACAGCCATGCCCACCATCGGTCTCATCGGCGCCGGACACATCGGCAGCCAGCTCGCCCGCCTCGCCGTCGGCCACGGCGACGACGTGGTCATCAGCAACTCACGCGGACCTGAGA
>JANWLS010000061.1 GCA_025450765.1 Vicinamibacterales bacterium
TGGCGCCGCCATCCGAGCTGGCGTGGGGCTGATCAAACGTGGCGACGAGCGGCTTGTCGAACAGGTCTGGAAACAGGACAGGATGTGGTATCGTCTCAGCGTTCAACGCCAACGCCTCCGTGGTGGAAAAAGCTCGTGTGGTAACGGCTTTTTACCATGCGGAGGCGTTTGTGTCTCTACCGAAATCCGCTCGTTCGTGAATTTTGCAGGCTAGGAGGTTTCCGTGAAACGTCTCTTCGTCGCGGCCGCCGTGGCCGCGCTGACCGCGTCAGCGGGTGTGGGAGTGACGGCGCAGAGCAAGCCGGCGGCGCCCCAGATTCCGTTCACCTTCAGCAATCCCCTCAAGCTGCCTCCGCGAACCTATCTCGGCGAAGCGGCCGGCGTCGCGTTGAACTCGAAGGGCGACATCTATGTCTACAGCCGCACGAGTGATGGCCCGCGGCTGTGGGAGTTCGACCCGACCGGCAATCTCCTGCACGAAATCGGTCAGGGCATCTACGGGTTCTATCAGGCGCATGCGGTCCGGGTCGACACGCACGACAACATCTGGGTGGTCGACGAAGGCACGAACACCGTGATGGAGTTCGACCCGCAGTTTCGGGTCAAGATGGTGATCGGCCGGAGATGGGAGCGTGTGGACGGCCCGCCGAAGCAGCCGAGCGAGGATGCGCCGCCGCCGCGGGCGCAGAAGGGGCTCTTCAACCGCGAGACGGACATCACCTGGGATCACGACGGCAACATGTACATTGCCGACGGCTACAACAATTCGCGCGTGACGAAGTTCGACAAGGACGGGAACTGGATCAAGGCGTGGGGTCAGCGAGGCACGGGACCGGGTGAATTCCACACGGTGCACACGATCGCGATCGACAACCAGGATCACATCTACGTCGGCGACCGGGAAAACCGCCGGATCCAGGTCTTCGACACCGACGGCACGTTCCTGCGCCAGATCACCGGCATCGGCGCGCCGTGGGCGATCTGCATCACGCCCGGGCCGCACCAGGTTCTCTATTCGTCCGACTCCGTCCCCGGCCAGATCTACAAGCTCGATCTCGACGGCAAGATTCTTGGCGTGTTCGGCAAGGCGGGGAAACAGCCCGGCGAGTTCGGCTGGGTGCATGAGATCGCCTGTCCTTCCGAGAACACGCTGTACGTCGCCGAGCTGCTGAATTGGCGGGTGCAGAAGGTGGAGTTGCATCCGACGAAATAAATTGCGGGGTCAGATCTTGTTTCTTGCACACTCGATCAAGGGTGCAAGAAACAAGATCTGACCCCTAACGTCTTATCAAGTTGTGTGCCGCGGCGCCTGCGCCGCGTCTACTGTCGGGCGTGCCCGTGCCTCCATCGCGCGTACCAGCGCCGCGAGCGCCGCGTTGGCCGGACAAGCGATGCCAACACGCTCGCCCAGCTCGACGACGGCGCCGTTCAGGTAATCGATCTCCGTTCGGCGCCCCTTCAGCAGGTCCTGGCACATCGACGACATGTTCCGCGAGGGGCCGTACACCTCATTGATCGCGGCCACCACATCGTCTTCGATCACGACGCCGTCGCGTTGCGCCACGGCACGGCACTCGTCGGCGACCAGCCGCTTCAGCGGATCGATCCGCGCGTCGGTCACCCAGCCGACTTCCAGGCCCGTGACCGCGGTCAGTGGATTGATCACGCAATTGACGATGACCTTGCGCCACATCTCGTCGCGCATGTCGGCAGAGATGCGCCCGTCGAGGCCGCTGCGCGCGAGCAGCTCGGCGATCGCGCGGCTCCTCGGCCCATCCTCGATCGACGTCCACCCATCCGCCCGGAGGGCGACTTCGCCGGGCCCCATGAACGTCACGCCGAACTGGACGATGCCGCGCAGGACCTCGCAGGCGCCGCCGACGAGCGATCGGACGACGCGCTCGCTGTAGAGGCCGTTCTGCAGGCAGAGGATGCAGGTGTCGGAGCGCAGCATCGGCAGGATGGGCCGGATGGCCGCTTCGTTGTCGTACACCTTCGTCGTCAGCAGGATGAGCGTGTCCGCCGGAATCGTCTCGACATGCGTGGCGGCCGAGACGGCCGCCGTGGTCGTCTCGAGCCCGCTGATCCGTGCGCCGCGACGCCGGATGGCGTCCACATGCTCCGGCCGGGCAATCAGCGTCACCGGGTGCTCGGCGGCGAGCCGGACGCCGTAGAAGGTGCCGATCGCGCCGGCGCCGAGGACGATGATGTGCATCCCGGTATGTTACTGCCGGCCTACAGCCCCGTCACAGGCTTCCCGCCGCCTGACCTGCGGGGAAATCCAGCCCACAAGTACAGGATTCACGGGATCGCCGCGCGTGCGGGGGACGTCCTATGCTGCAAGGTGCGGCACGGAGATGACGACCTGCTCGATTTTGCGTGCAAGGAATCCAGGCGATCGCCCATATCAAGCCGCCGACGTGCATTAGGATGAATCCTTCACTGCGATCGAGTCTTCCCATGGCGTCCATTCTCGACGGGCATCCCGGGAGCCCTGCTCCGCCGGCCGCCGTGCCGGCCTCGCACAATGCAGTGCTCGCGCGGCTGGACCACACCACGCGTGAGCGCCTGCTGCCGCATCTGTCGGCGGTCCCGCTCAAGTTCGGCGAGCGGCTCGCCGCAGCCGAACAGCCGCTCACCTATGCCTACTTCCCCGAGCGAGGCGCCGTGTCACTCGTCGCCAACCTG
This sequence comes from Vicinamibacterales bacterium, assembly GCA_025450765.1. Lineage (GTDB taxonomy): Bacteria > Acidobacteriota > Vicinamibacteria > Vicinamibacterales > CAVVIG01 > JAGWRA01. Next base: position 2,689 of record JANWLS010000061.1, read on the forward strand.
AGCGACGGCAACACCCTCGAGGTCGGGATGATCGGATCCGAGGGCGTGGTGGGCGCGAACGCCGTGCTGGGGATCGACTGGATGCCGTGCAGCGTGATCGTGCAGGTGCCGGGGCTCGCCCTGGCGATCCGGATCCACGTGCTGCAGCAGGAGGCCGCGCGAAGCCGCCCGCTGCACGACGTGCTCTCGCACCACGTGCAACTCGAGCTCGCCAGCGCCATGCAGACGGCCGTCTGCAACAACTTCCATCCGGTGGAGTCGCGCTGTGCACGCTGGCTCCTGCAGATGCACGACATGGTCGGCAGCCACCTGGAAGTCTCGCAGGAGTTCCTCGCGCAGATGCTGGGGGTGCGGCGACCGACCGTGACGCTGCTGCTCGGATCGTTCGAGCGCGCGGGTGTGGTCGCGTGCGGGCGCCGGCGCATCGAGATTCTCGACCGCCGGCACCTGGAAGAGATTGTGTGCGAGTGCTACGCCGCGTTGAAGCAGTCGCAGCACCGGCTGGAGGTCTGAGGGGCTACCGGCGACGGGCCTGAAGCCTGTGGCCTCGCCCGGTCATGCGTGCTTGGCCAGGACCGGGCGAATCGCACCACGCGTCACGTGACGGGCGGCCGAGAGATCCGGCAGGATGGCGTGCGCGGCGGCGAGCGCCGGCTCGATCGGGAACACCGGCGCCTTGCCGATGCCGGAGAGCGTGTCGAGGATCCGCTCGGGCCGTCCCCAATCGCTCCAGGTCACACCCTGCATTTCGATCGTCGCCAGATCGGCCGCGGCCGGATCGAGCAGCTCCGACGAGAAATTCCGGTTCGGCATCCGCGCGTAGATGGCCTGCAGCACGTCAGCCTCGGCCCGCATGCCGATGTGCTCGGTCAGGCACTCGAAGAGCGGCATGATGTCGGGGATGTACCGCCACCCGAGGCCCCAGAGCGTTTCCACCCGGGCGACCAGGATGAGCGTGTTCCACATCGCGCCGCTCGACATGAGCAGGTCTGCTTCGTCCGCATCGGGCTTCTCGCGAAACGCCTTGACGCTCCGGATCGTGAGCCCGCCGGGATGCGGATGCGTGTCTTCGGGAAGGATCCAGCCGTAGTCCCGCTCGGGCCGATCCGGCATGACGCCGAGCAGAATCGGATTGTCCGGGCGGTGGCGGCTGGCGGTAATCGACTCGCGAATGAGATCGATGAACCGCGCCTCCGGCCAGACGAAGTGATCCGACGGATAGATGACGACCGTCGCGCCGGGGTCCATGGCCTGCACGTACGACAGTCCCAGGAAGACGCCCGGGCCAGTCCCCCTGTTCTCTGGCTGCAGCATGAGCCGCCCGCCGCGGGTGGCCAGCTGGGCCAAAGCCTCTTCCCGATGTGATTCGGCGACGACCGTCACCCGGTGGCTCGGGTTGGCGACCTGGTCGGCCCGGTCGACCGTGTGCTGGAGGAGTGACCGGGTCCCCGCAAACGTGCAGTACTGCTTCGGCTTGTGCCGGCCCAGCCATCGTTCAATCAGAGGACGCGTCCGCTCGCCTTCGCCTCCAGCCATCACGATGGACCACACGCGGGAATCGGCTCGACTCATTATTCAATCTCCCTCAGTCGTCGGGGCTCTGCTTGACGGTCAGCGGGCGTGCAGGACAGGGGCAGCCGGCGCCGGCCGCTCCCGTGTGACACGCGGGTGCGCCTCCATCAACCGCCCCGATGGCGGCGTCACCCCCACATCACTCCAGCGCCGGCCGCACGCCGTGCAGTGATACCAGCTCCGGTCGCCGGTGTGGCACGTCTCCTCGATCCCGGCAAACCAGCAGTGGGGGCAGCGGCGCGTCATGCTCTTACCTCCGGGCCAGCAGCGCGTGAACGGCCAGAACGGCCCGGCGTCGCGAACCGGCCGCCCGGTTGCGAATGCGGGTGAATCGGGTCGGCTCGGATGTGCAGCGGCTCGACGCGCTCAGCTCAGACATCGCGGGAATCGGCTCGCCGTTGACGGTGCGCCCGATGGCCAGCCGCCGCCGTGAAGGATGTGTCGCCAGGGTTGCGACGAAGCAGCAGGCGCTCTGATCGGCGCGAGACTCCCCAGGATCGACCGGACGGAACGGCAGGACGTGCACGCCGTGCCTCACCTCGTCGCGGCGGCGCGCCCCGGCGGTGATCACCTCTCCCGTTCCCGTGTGTTCGAGCATCGAGTTCATCGCGTCGCCTCGAGGAGACCGGCTCACGGCCGGGCGTGCGTCTGTACGAGTACGAGGCGTCGCCCGTTTGCGGTCAGCAGTATGCGGCTGTGCTGGCATGGTCAGCCTGAAGAAAGCAACTTCCACGCCGACACGCTCGAGCAGCGATCACCGGTCAGCAACGGCGGAAAACCCCAATATGTGCGGCCGCTTTTCAGCGGAGTGCGACGTGCGGGCGAGAGACGGCGGCGGGGCGCGTGAAAAGAAACTGTACAGCCCAATCGTGGAAATCAAGGGCCGTCGAGCGGAGATCTCCTCAAAATCCTTCGACCGGCGTGCACCAACCCGGCGTACGGCCGCTGCTCGTGAAGGATCACGGCGCGCTGTCGCGCTGTCATACACGCCTCCACGGACGCGCTCGCGTGGTCGAGCTCCGTCCGGCTGAGCGTCGCGCCAGGAGAATTCGCAGCCTCGTCTCGGGATCTACGACGGCTCACCGCAGGGAATTCCCGGCTGTGTTCGGATCCACGTCGCAAACGAGCCTGATGTCGAGAACGGTTCTGTCGTGGGTCCGGGAATTGCAGTGTCCGGTGCCATTCGGTGAGCCACGGAAAGGCACGGGTCACGGAGGACAGGTCATGCTGCACAGGTTTCTGGAACTCATCGCGACGCGCTTGACGGATCGCAACGGCCTCGAAGAATCGCTGCGTGATTATGAGCGCCGCGAATTCGCGCAAGGCTGGGAGGGGCCGCGGTGGCGGCTGCCAGCCGAGCTCCGGGATCTGCAGAAGAAGAGTCAGTGCTAGGCCGTCGGTGCCACCGTCGGCAACAGATCGACGACGACGAGCGTGACGTCGTCGTCGAAGCCGGCGGCGCCCCGCCACGTTGAGATCCTGGTGAGGAGGGCATCGGCGAAGGCGTCGGGCGGCATCCCACCCTGCTCGCGGACGAACGTCCGCAAACGGTCGAGCCCGAAAAATTCCCCGCCCGGGCTCGCGGCCTCGAGTACTCCATCGGTATAGAGCAGGATTCGCATCCGCGCATCGAGCGGCCGTACGACCTCGTCGTAGTGGCCGTCCGCGAACTGGCCCAGGATCGTGCCGCCGGTGCGCAGCTCCTCGACCTCTGCGCCAGCGGTCCATACCATCGGCTGCGGATGCCCGGCGCCACTGTAACGGATTTCGCTCGCATCCATGTCGACGACCAGGTAGCCAGCCGTGACGTAGTCGCGCGTGAGGAGCCCGTAGAGCGCGTCGTTCACGCCCTTCAAGACGGCGCTCGGGTCGCCCGCGCGGGGCGCCTGCGCTGCGAGCGCCACCTTCACCATCGCCGCAATCAGGGCCGCCGGCACGCCGTGACCGGAGACGTCGGCGATGAGCACACCGACCGCACCGCGACCGACCGGCAGGAAATCGTAGAAGTCGCCATCAACGGCAGCCACGGGCCGATAACGCGCGCAGATCGTCAGTCCTGGAAGCACCGGCGTCCGCTGCGGCATGATCGAGGTCTGGATGCGTCGCGCCAGCACCAGCTCCTGCTCGATGGCGTGCAGGCGGGTGGCCGCGGCGACGGCACGCCGGGAGACGACGGCAGCCAGGCAACAGACGAGCGCGAGAAATCCCGCGACTTCGATGGTCGGCGGCACCGGACGGCGCAGCACCTGGGCCAGGTTCATCGTGCCGACGCTGACGAGAAAGGCCGCGAGGCCCGCAATGAGCAGCGGCGGCGCCTCGGCGCTCCGCCGCCGCGCCGCAATCACGTTGGCGAGGGCGACCGTCCCGACAATCACGATGACGTAGGGCTTGATGGCGAGCGCGGTCCCCGGCTCGTGCGCGATCACATCGGTGATGATCGCGAGCGTGGTGTAGACCGCCTGCATCCATAAAACCGCCCGCATCGAGCCGCGCCACCCGCGCCCGACGAACTGCTCCACGAAGAGAATCAGCGGCAGCGGCAGCACGTACGTGAGCGTGGGCCGCCACACGGCGGCGCCGCCCACCCAGACGAACACCTCGGTGGCAAACGGCAGGTTTGCCGTCACGCGCAGGCCATAGAGCAGCGAAAAGACGCCGAACCAGACGAGTGCCTGGTCCCGAACGCGATGGCGGAACAGGGCGAGCAGGAGCGCGCCGACGCCCAGCAGCAGCACCAGGAAGGCGACGAAGGAAAGGATGAGCGTCGACGGCGTGAATTGCATGCTCAATCGCGGTTTTCAGCGCGGAGTCTACCACCGACTGGGCTACAATGCGCGGCCATGAAGAGACTCCTGACGGCGTTCCTGTTCGCGTGTTCCCTTACCGCCCTTCTCGCGGGCGCGCAGGCGTGCAGCACGAAGCCGACGCCTCCGCCCTCCACATCATTCCGCGTCGTCGAAGCGACCATCCCCCAGATGCAGGCGGCCCTCGCCGAGGGGCGTGTCACCTCGCACGAGCTGGTGGCCGACTATCTCGCCCGCATCGGGACGTATGAAGACAAGCTGCACGCCGCGATCACGGTGAATCCGAATGCGCTGAAGATCGCCGACGCGCGCGACCGCGAGCGCGCGGCCGGGCACGTGCGCGGGCCGCTGCACGGCATTCCGATCGCGCTCAAGGACAACGTGCTCACGACGGAGATGCCGACGAGCGGCGGCGCGCTCGCCTTCGAAGGCTACGTCCCGCCGTACGAAGCCACCCTGGTGAAGAACCTCGAGGATGCCGGCGCGATCATCATCGCGAAGACCGGGATGTCCGAGCTCGCCAACTGGGTCGCCGGCCAGCCGACGCCGATGCCCGGCGACTACAACGCCGTCGGCGGGCAGGGCTACAACCCGTACGACCCGCGCAAGGACCCGCGCGAGGCGACGTTCGATGGACGGCCGGCGATGGGCACTGGCGGGTCGAGCTCGGGGATCGGCACGGCCGCCAACCTCTGGGCTGGCAACGTCGGCACCGAAACATCGGGCTCGATCCTGAGCCCGTCGAACCAGAGCATGCTCGCCGCCATCAAGCCGACCGTCGGCCGGGTCAGCCGGTGGGGCGTGATTCCGATCACCGAGGACCAGGACACGGCGGGCCCGATGGCGAAGTCGGTGGCGGGCGCCGCGATCATGCTCGGCGCGATGGAGAGCCCCTCTCCCGACCCGAACGATCCGGCGACGACGCGGTGCACGCCGCCGCCGGGACGGGACTATACGAAGTTCCTGAACCCGAAGGGGCTGAAGGGGGCGCGCATCGGGATTCCGCGCGCGTTCTACTACGACCCGATCACCACAGCCGGCGCCGACAAGCCGCGTGGCGGCCTGAACGACGCGCGCGCCAAGGTGATGGCCCAGGCGATTGCCGTGCTCAAGGCGCAAGGCGCCGTGATCGTCGATCCGGCGAACATCCCGAGCATCGTCACCGCCGATGCCGCCAACAATTTTCTGAACTGGGACATGTGCTCGGGCGCGAACGAAGCGAAGGGCAAGGACCAGCACTGCACGATCGTCGTGAAGTACGGCATGAAGCGCGACTTCAACACGTTCCTCGCGACGCTCGGACCGACGGCGCCCGTGCACACGCTGACCGAGCTGCGCGAGTGGAACCTCGCCCATCAGAAAGCCAA